>JAGOEZ010000105.1 GCA_017997455.1 Lysobacterales bacterium
GCGCAGGACCAGGTTTTCCCGGCCCCGAACAGTTCCGAGGACGCCGACGGCGCCCAGTTCGAGGACGCCTTCTACAAGTCGCCGAACGACGCCGATGCGGCGCGTTTCCTCAACATGGCGACCTTCGGCGCGACCGTCACCGACATCGCGGCCGTGCGCACCCAGACGCCGGGCGCCTGGCTCGAGACCCAGCTCAATTCGGGCAACGTGACCCTGATGCGCCCGTGGCTGGAGGCCTATGCCGCCTCCCTGCCGGCCGGCCAATCGGTCCAGCAGGACCAGCGCGTGCAGCGCTGGTACCACAACGCCGTCACCTCGCCCGACCAGGTGCGCCAGCGCGTGGCCTGGGCGCTGGGCCAGATCGTGATCACCTCCGATCGCGACGACTTCCTCGCCAACGAGCCGATCATGGTGGCGGAGTGGAACGACATCATCGTCCGCAACGCGCTGGGCAACTACCGCAACCTGCTGCAGGAAGTCACCTACAGCCCGATGATGGGCGTGTACCTGACCACCCTGCGCAACCGCAAGTTCGAGCTGTCGCAGGTGGGTTGCCCGAACGGCGCAACCTCGTGCGCGCTCAACAACGGCGTGCAGCCCGACGAGAACTACGCGCGCGAAGTGCAGCAGCTGTTCTCGATCGGCCTGCTGGTGCGCGGCCCGGACTTCTACACCACGTACCCCGATCCGGGTAACCCGATCAACCTGCTCAACACCTACGCCGAGGACGACATCAGCACCCTGGCGCGCGTGTTCACCGGCTTGTCCTTCTCCTGCACCCAGGGCACCAGCACCGTCGGCGGCGTGCCGATCAACACCAACTGCGGCGCCAACAACACCGCGTGCACGGGCATCGGCTGCCGTTACACCAACGCGGCTGGCCTGTTCGGCCGCAGCCCCCCGGGCGATCCGGACCCGGACGACCGCGGCCTGCTGCACCCGGACTGGTACCGCCCGATGGTCTGCTACCCGCGCTACAACGACAACGGCCGCAATGTGGCCGGCCAGGTCCTGCCGGAGCCCGACAGCGATCCGGGCCTGCCGGCCGGCTCGCCGCCGCCCAACAAGGTGCTGGTCCTCAACACCAGCACCGGCACCGTGTCGCTGACGATCCCGCCCAGCTTCGGGCCGGGTTCGTCGACGCTCAATTGCCACGCGACCGGCGCCGCCGTGCCGGCCGACGTGCAGCAGCAGTGCATCGACTACTGCGAGGGCAGCATCAACCAGGCCCTCGACCTGCTGTTCAACCACCCCAACACCGAAGTGATGGTGGCGCGCCAGCTGATCCAGCGCCTCGTGACCTCGAACCCCACGCCGGGCTATGTGACGCGCGTGGCGCAGAAGTTCGCCAACAACGGCGCCGGCGTGCGCGGCGACATGAAGGCCACGGTGCGCGCGGTGCTGATGGATGCCGAGGCCCGGCGTCCCTTTGCCGCCGCCAACCAGCCGGTCAACTTCGGCAAGGTGCGCGAGCCGATGCTCAAGCAGGTCGCCCTGTGGCGGCATTTCAATGCCATCTCCGGCGACACCGCGCTCCTGCCCGCGACCAACCCGCAGGGTGGCAATGCCAACCCGCTCGCCGGTCAGCCCGGCCAGCGCCGCTGGAGCACCAACAACAACCCGCAGGACACCTACCAGCAGCGGCCGCAGGGCGCGCCCTCGGTGTTCAACTTCTATGAACCCGACTACCGCCAGCCTGGCGCGGTGACCGACGCGGGCCTGTTCTCGCCCGAGTTCCAGATCATCCACGAGGTGACCTCGGTCAGCGCGGCCAACGATCTCTACACGCGCATCTGCTCGGGCTACGGCGGCGGCAACAACAACTGCTCGTCCGGTGCCCTCACCTTGCCGACCGATCGGGCCTACTTCCCGACCGCGCAGGTGGACCTCATCCCGGCACGGATGACCCTGGCCGGCGGCGCGCCGGCCCCGGGCGCAAGCCCCACGTTGGCCGAGGACACGGCGCTGATCGAGTTCTATAACACGCGCATGATGGGCGGCACGATGTCGGGCACGATCGCCGCGAATCCGCAGTGCCCGTCGGGCACCGGCACCGGCATGAAGGGCCTGCTGATCAACGCGCTGCGCTGCTCCGGCGGCGTCAATGCGGATGTCACGGGCGGCGCCGCGGGCGCGGCCGGCCAGGTCGAGCGTCAGCGCCGCAAGGCCCTGTACCTCATGCACCTGATCGCGATCTCGCCCGAATACAGCACGCAGCGCTGAGGAGAACGACATGTCCCGCATCCACTTCCAGAAGCGCCGCGACTTCCTCAAGGGCGCGACCTGCATGGTCGCCTCCGGCGCCGCCGCCTCCTTCGTGCCGCAGCTCTCGCTGATGGGCACCGCGCTGGCCGGCACCGTGACCGGTTACAAGGCGCTGGTGTGCATCTACCTCGACGGCGGCAACGATTCCTTCAACTTGCTGATTCCCGCCGACAACAGCACCAACATTCCGGTCAGCGGGCGCCAGCCCCTGACGGGCTTCAGCGCCACGCCCTTCGGCTGGTACGCGACTTCGCGCGGCGGCTACTACGCCGGCAATCCTTCGTCGCTGGCGATCCCGCTGGTTGGCGGCGGCATGAACGGCCAGCTGCCGAACGCGCTGCCGCTCAACGGCAACCAGCATGCGCTGAACCCCGCGGTGCCGGAACTGCAGTCGCTGTACAACAACGGGCGCCTGGCCTTCGTGGCCAATGTCGGCCCGCTGGTGTTCCCGATGCGGCGCAGCAACTTCAACAGCACCGCGCGGCCGCCGAACCTCTATTCGCACAACGACCAGACCAGCCTGTGGCAGATCGGCGCCGGCGACACCGCCAGCGACCCGATGGGTTGGGGCGGCAAGCTGGCCGGCGCGCTGCTGGGCGTTTCCCCGGCGAGCGGCCTGGCGCCCTGCATCTCGATCGCGGGCTCCACCCGCTACCTGACCGGCGAGTACCCGGGCGGCCAGACCATCGCACCTTACCGGCTCTCGACCAGCGCGACCAATCCCGCGACCTCGCTCAACAACTACACGGGAACGCAGTCGGCTGACAAGCGCCGCGAGGTGTTGACTGGCCTGCTCAACGAAGCCTACCCGCAGGCCTTCAGCAACGAGTACGGCGAGATCCTCGACCGCTCGATGAACCTGTCGATCACGGTCAATGCCGCGATCGCCGCGCTCACCGCCGCCGGCACGCCGTACACGGCCTTCAACACCGCGGTCAACCTGATCCCCAACAGCAACCTGGGCAACCAGTTGCGCCAGGTCGCGCGCATGATCGCGGTCAGCCGCTTCGGCTCGGGCAATCCCAACATCAATGCGAATCGCCAGGTGTTCTTCGTCCGCACCGGCGGCTACGACACCCATGACGGCCAGATTCCAGCGGCGGCGCCGGTCAATGGCGTGTGGGGCGGCCAGCAAGGCCTGTTGCAGCAGGTCAGCCAGGCGATGAGCCGCTTCTACGACGCCATGGCGGCGCTCAACGGCGTCGCGGGTTACGCCGGCGTGGTCAACGAGGTCGTGACCCACACCATGAGCGAGTTCTCGCGCACCATCAACTCCAACGGCAACGGCACCGACCATGCCTGGGGCCAGGTGGCGATGGTGATGGGCGCGCCGGCTTCCGGCGGCGGCCCGCTCAACGGCGGCCAGGTCTACGGCCGCTATCCGCTGCAGGTGCTGGGCCGCCAGTATCCGGGCGCGCCGGACGTCTACGGCGAATGCTTCAACCGCGGCGAGTTCCTGCCCACCACCGCGACCGAGCAGATGTCGGGCTCGCTGGCGCGCTGGATGGGCGTGAGCAACACCGAGTTGCCAAGCATCTTCCCCAACATCGACAACTTCGTGAACCCGCACCCGAACTCGGCGGCGATGGCCTACAACGCCCGGGTCATCCCGAACATGATGAACGGTATCAGCTGAGGCCGGGTTCTCGTCACAGGATCGATCACGGCGCCTGCGGGCGCCGTGTTCGTTTGCGGGATCAGGTATCGACGTCGTTGTAGGAGGGCATCTCATGCTCGACCGCGGACCCGCAAGGCGCCGCGGCACGTGGTTCCGCAGTCGCGCATGAGATGCGCTCCTGCACAAGCGCCGGCAGTTCAACGCGCGGCCCTGTAGGAGCGCACCTTGTGCGCGACCGCAGCCCATCAGGCAGCCCCGCGATCCCGACAGCGCGAACGCGCATTGCGCCCGCCCTCAACGCAGGTCGTCGAACCCCGCCTGGAACACCCGGTCGCTGCCGAACATCAAGGCCCCCGACTTGATCCAGTCGTGCACCAGCGCCTCGAAGTGCAGGAACTCCGGATCCTCCGAGCCCCCGGCCGAGCCCGGCGGCATGCGACCGCCGGTGTCGGGCGCGTCGTCGCAGTTGATGCGCAGGAACAGCAAGCTCTGCTCCGGTTTCCCCGGCACGATTCGCCGTCGCGGGTAGTTCGGGCTCTGCTGTCCGTCGCCGTCGATGCCCAGCAGGTTCACCAGCACGTTGATCGGCGCCAGGTTCATGTCGCCGTTGGTGACCGTGACGTGGCAGGTCTCGCAGCGCGGGTTGATCGGCGAACCCAGCACGCCGCCGAAAAAGGGCTGGATATCGTCCTCGAACACCACCCGGTAATTGACCGGCTCGCTCGCCAGGGAATCGCAGCCTGGTCCGCCGCCGGGGGCCGCCAGGGCCGGGAACGCCTGCGTCGCCGCGTTCGCCCCCAATCCGCAGGCCAGCAGCAGGCCCGCCGCGAGACGCAGGCGGCGCGGCGAGTGCAGGGATCGAGGATTCGGGGATTCGCGGTTCATGCGCTGGCGTGCTTGTCAGGCGGGGCTCAAGGCGTCGGTGGCGGCTCGGGCAGGAATTGCTGGAAGCGCTCCGACTCGACCTGGTCGCGGAACAGCACGTCGCTGGCCAGGTTGCCGTCCTGGTCGCGGCCGCGCGCGCCGGCCCGGATCCAGTCGAATACCGCCGCGCGCAGCCCGATGTCGATCCGCGCGCCGCTCATCGAGGGCGGCATCATCGGGTAGGTCGGCGGGGGCTCGCAGTTGAGCATGCCATACAGCAGGCTGAGGTCGGGGCGCTCTGGGTCGACCCGCAGGATGTCGAAGTTGCGGTAGCTGGGCGCATACACCAGCCGCAGCACGCTGGACGGCTGGTTCAGGCGCAACTGGCCGCCATCGGCCAGGGCGTCGCCGTTGTGGCAGCCGGTGCAGCCGCCGCCGACATTGAGCACGTCCTCAAGGATCGTGGTGACCGAGGCCGGATCGGTGCCGAAGGGCCAGTCGTCCATCGAGTACTGGATGTCGTGGCGCACCGGCACCGAGGACAGGTCTTCGCAGGCGGCCGGTTCGGTCGCGCCCTGGGCGCCATGGACTGCCTCGACGGCAGGCCCGCCCCAGCCGAAGGCGCGCGACGACGCGACGGGCGCGAGGGCCGCGAAGACGAGGACGACGATGAACGGCGGACGCATGGCGGGGAAGGATACCGGCATGCCCGCAACCTTAGGATTCCGTACATCGTGATGTTGTGACCGGTTGCCCGGATGGCGGCTGCGGTCTTCGCCTAGCCTGTTTTCCCGCCGTGAAGGCGTGCCGCATCCCTGCCGCGACCTGCGTGCAGGCTGCGATCTCCCCAACCCGCTGCGCTAACCTGCCGCCATGACGCCACGCCTGCTCCTGGTTGCCGCGCTGGGCCTCGGCCTGCTGCCCGCGGATGCGCGCGCCGGCGTGGCCTTGTTCTGCGACGACCTGTACGGGCAGCCCATCAACCCCCGCGTCGACTGGCAGACCCAGGTCAAGCCGATCCTCAACAACGACTACGGCGGGCGCTGCACCGGCTGCCACAACGCGACCTCGCCGGCCGGCTTCCTCGACCTCACCGACAATTTCATGGATGCGATCTACAACATCGTCGGCAGCGTGGCCTTCGCGGGCCATCCGTGGGACAGCATCCTGTTCGAGAAGGTCAACTGCGAGAATCCGCCCTACGGCGCGCGCATGCCGCGCAACCAGGCCCCGTTGACCCTGGCGCAGCAGGGCCTGATCTACGACTGGATCGCCCAGGGCGCCTACGGCGAGAACCCGCCCAACGCGATCCAGCGCGATTTCATCTTCCGCGACGGCAACGAATCCCTGCGCCTGCCTTATCCGGGACTGTAGGAGCGCATCTCATGCGCGACCGCTGCACCGCGAACCGCGCCGGGGCCAGATCGAGCGACACCGCGACACCGGTCGCGCACAAGGTGCGCTCCTACAGGGGCGCGCGTTGGCAACGAACCCCCGGCCTGTCCTATCCGCGCGTGCAGGAGCGCATCTCATGCGCGACCGCGGCACCGCGAACCGCGCCGAGGCCTGGTCGGACGACATCGCGACACCGGTCGCGCATGAGATGCGCTCCTACAGGGGCGCGCGCCGTAACGGAATCAGAGAATCGCGTACCGGTTCCAGAAGGCGCAGTACTCGCGCCGGTAGTCGTCGATCAGGCCGCTGCGCGCGCTGTTGAACTCCAGGGCCTGGCGGGCGTCGGCCCGGTAGCGCGGCCACGCGATCGCGTCGCTGCTGCCGGGCTCGCGGCCGTAGGCGAAATCGACCCAGACGCGCTGCATGCGCGCGGCCAGCGTGCGTTCGGGCGCCTGCGCCTGGGCGCGCGGGCCGAACAGCAGCAACACGTCGAGCGCATGGAAGGACTCCAGCGCGACCAGCCCGGCATCGGGCAGGATCTCGGTCAGCACGTACTGGTACACCGCGTTGCCGCGCGCGGCGTGATCGGCGCCGGCGCGGCGCGCGGCGCAGGTGAAGCGCGCATCGTCGAGCAGGTCCTGGTAGGCCAAGGCGGGGGTGGGATAGGCCGCGGCCGGGTAGCGCGCGACCACCTCCCCGCCGATCAGGCCGAAGCGCGAGCGCACCGCCGCTTCATAGCCAGCCGCCGTCGCCGGCAGGCTGGCCGCGGGTGCGAGCGTCGCGTGTTCGTCGTCGTTGACGCCGATCAGGAGCGGCAGCGGCGCCGCGCGTCCGCCGGCAATCGCCGGACCCGGCGATTCCGGCAGTACGTAGCCGTCGACCACCAGCCCGTAGACCTCGCCCGGCGCGGTGCTGGCGCCGGTGCTGATCACCGGCGGCCCGGCCGCGAACAGCGCCGCTACGCTGAGCGCACGCAGGCAGGCACGGCGGTCGGGCGCGGTGACGCAGCCCGCCGCGAGCGTCACGCGATCGCCCTGCTCGATCCCTGCATCGAGCGACGGCGCGTTCCACAGGCAGTTGCCGCTCTGCACGATCGCGCGCTGGAACAGGCCGCTCGCCGCCGGCGTGGCCAGCAGCGCGCAACTGCTGACCCCGCCCGCCGACTCGCCGTACACGGTGACCCGCTGCGGATCGCCGCCGAAGGCCGCGATGTTCGCGCGGACCCAGGCCAGCGCGTCGACCTGGTCCAGCAACCCGTAGTTGCCGCTCTGCGGATGGTCGGGCGCCTCGCCGCGCAAGTCGCGCTGGGCGAGGAAGCCCAGCGGCCCCAGGCGATAGTTGATCGAGACGAAGACCACGTCGCGGCGCGCGTACACCGCGCCGTCGTACAGCAGCACGCCATTCTGCAACTGCACCGCGGAACCCTGCGTCAGCCCGCCGCCGTGGATCCACACCATCACCGGATGCGGCCCGGGCGTGGCGGGACGCCACACGTTGAGCTGCAGGCAATCCTCGTCATGCCGCGCCGCCGCGCCGCTGAAGAAGCCCTGGCCCGCGGGCTGGGGGCACCCGGGCCCGATCGCGCGCGCTTCGAGCAGGCGCTCGCGCAGGGCGGGCGCCTGCGGCGCGCGCCAGCGCAGCGCGCCCAGCGGCGGCGCAACATAGGGAATCGCGACGAACGATTCGATCCCGCCGTCGATCACGCTGCCGGCAAGCGGCCCCTGCGCGGTGGCCGCGGCACCGGCGACGCGCAGGGGTTCGGAGATCAGCGCGAGAGCCGTGTTGCGTGCGAAGGGCGCGCCACTGTCGAAGCGCAGCGCAAGCTCGATGCGGTTGCGTGCCGCATCCGCCTGCGCAAGCGGCTGCGTGAGCCGCGTGGTGCCGCTGCCGATCGGCGTGGTCAGGATCGGCGCGATCGCACAGTCGATGCATTCCACGTAGGGCGTGTAGTACGTCTGCGCCTGTCGCAGCCCATCCACCGTGTCCTGTGCGAAGGCCCAGCGTGGCGCGCCAGCCGAGTCGTGGAAATAGACCGTGCGGAATACCCGGCTGGCGCCGTCGCCGCCGCGGAAGTAGTGCGACATCACGCCCCAGCCCGGATCGGCCGGGTCGTACCAGGCCCCCGAGAGCAGCGCGTGCGGGTCCGGCGGCAAGGGCAGCAACGGCTCGACGCACCAGCTCGCGTCGCGGCCGTCGAGGGTGAAGTCCATGCGCAGCAGCGCGCGCGCGCCGGGACGCGGCTGGCCATCGGGGCAAGCGGCCACCGGCGTCAGGCGGATCTGTCCGGCGACAGTGCCGGCCACGCCCGCGGGCGTGCGGCGGTAGCGCGTCAGGGCGCTGGCGGGCGCATCCGCATCCGCGGCCTGCAGCCACAACCACTGCACCGCGTTGCGCTCGTCGAAGGTGTAGAAGGCGCCGAACAACTGCCCCGAGCCGCGGTGCAGGTCGAGGCCATGGCCGTCATGGGCACGGTCGTACCACAGCCCCGATTCCACCCGCGCCTTAGCCGCGCCCGATGCCAGCAGCAGGAGGAAGTAGACAAGCAGGCCACGCCGCATGGTCGATCGTTCGCGCAAGGTCA
>JAGOEZ010000106.1 GCA_017997455.1 Lysobacterales bacterium
GCGCGCCTTGCCATTGAATTAACCCCCGACCTGCGGGAATCTGCACCATCGATGCTGCGGGATGGGCGCCGGATTTCCCGCGCGCCCGGGTCGATGTCCGAAGGGGGATGTGCCGATGGGTAGCCATGCACGCAGGATCGTCGCCCTCCTGGTGGCGATCCCGGTTGTCGCCTGCGCCGGCAGTGGCATCTGGACCAGCACCGGGCCCTACGGCGGCCTGACCTACGACCTGGTGATCGACCCGGCCACGCCCTCGAACCTGTACGCCACTTCGCGCGGCGGCGTCTTCCGCAGCAGCGACGGCGGCACGTCCTGGCAGCGGGCGCAGAGCGGGATCATCGGCTCGGTTTCGTGGGACTACCCGCTGATGATGGATGGCGACCGCCCGCAGCGGCTCTACTCCGTCGACACCAGCGGCCGCCTGTATCGCAGCACCGACGGGGCACTCAACTGGAACCCGACCGGCTACGTCCTGCCCCCGACCGAAGGCGCCTGGCGCCTGGCCGACAAGCCTGGTGCAGGTACCGAGGGCGTGTTCATCCTCGCGACCCAGAACGGCGGCAATCCGCTGGCTGCGCCGGGCCTGCTGCGCACGGTCGACGATGGCGCGACCATGGTCCGCATGGGCGGGGGCCTGCCCAACACCGGTTTCATCGCGGTTGCGTTCGATCCTTCCGACGGCAACCGGGTCCTCGCGGGAACCGACTATCGCTTCGACCTGGCGCCCGCCGATCCCAGCATTCCCGCCTTGTGGCGCAGCACCGACGGCGGCGATACCTGGACTGCGGTGTACACCGAGGCCGCGACCGGCTTTACCCAGCGCGTCGAGGCGATCGCCTGGGGTGCCGGAAGCACCGCGTACGCGGTGGTCGACTGCAGCCTCCTGCGCAGCGCCGACGACGGCGCCACCTGGACCTTCGTTTCCTTCAACTGCTTCAGCACGCTGGCGGCGCATCCCGCCATCGCCAATACCGTGTATGCGGGCGGCAATAGCGGCCTGCAGGTCTCGACCGACGGCGGCGCGACGTTCGCGCCGTCGCCCACCACCCTGACACCGAACCCGACCTACACCGACACGCTTGGCCGGCCGATTCCGGCCTACGTGCGCCGCGTCGTGCTCGACCCGACCTTTCCTGCCGCCGGTGCGCCGATCTGGGCCGTGACCGAGGGCGGCGGCCTGTTCCGCAGCCTCGATGGCGCGGCGACCTTCAGCAATTCCGGCGTCAACGACGGCCTCTCGGCCGCCAACGTGCGCGCGCTCGCCGTGCATCCCAGCACGCTCTACACGGCTACCGGCTCGAACCCGAACCGGCCGATCTACGCCGGCTTCGGCGACAGCTTCTATGGTTCGCCGGCGCTGTGGCGCAGCGTCAACAATGGCGCGACCTGGCCGACCTCGAACACCAACCTCAAGGGCAGCAACATCCGCTCGATCGCCTTCGACCCGACCACGGTCGGTGGTGTGGACCAGGTCAACAACGCATCGCCCACGCTCGCCACCGGCATCGTCTACGCCGTTGGCCGCTCCGCGCTCAACGGCGTCAACGCCCAGTACCGCAACAGCGGCGTGTACAAGAGCACGAACGGTGGCGGCAACTGGAACATGCTCGACGGCGGGATGCCGCGCTCAGGCGTGGCGCCTAACGACTTCGCCAACATCGGCACCCTGCGCGGCGTGCTGGTCGATCCGCGTTCCTGCGCCAATCCGCCGCCGGGCAATGCGCGCTGCGGCACCGATCTGCTCGTCACCACGGGGCAGAGCCCGGCCAATACGATCTGGATCGCGGGCAGCGGTCGTGGCGCGCTGGGCTGGCGGGTCGCGCGCAGCACCGATGGTGGCGCCAACTGGGCTTCGCGCGACAACGGCATCCCGGTGCCCAGCGTTGACGGACAGATCCTGACGCCGATCATCCTGGCGATGGACCCCGCCGACAGCAACACGCTGTACCTGTCGACCACGATCAGCTTCGACTACACGGTCGATCCGGTGCCGACGATCGCCAATGGCGTGTTCAAGACCACCGATGGCGGCGCCAACTGGGTGCCGGCGAACGGCCCCGCCGGCACCGGCGGCCTGCCACGCTACCCGGGCTCCACGGACACCGCGCTCGACGTGCTGGCGATGGCGGTGCACCCCGTCGACGCCGGCAAGCTGTGGGTGTCGACCATCCGCTTCAACACGCCGCTGGGCTTCGCCGACACCGGCCTGTACCGCAGCGCCGACGGCGGCAACACCTGGATTTCGTCGAGCAGCGGCATCCCGGCCGGCATCGACATCCGTGCGCTGATCATCGACCGCACGAATCCGCAGGTGCTCTACGCCTCCGGCGCCGGGTCCGAAGCCAACCCGGGCGCGGTCTACAAGTCGGACAACGGCGGCGACACGTGGCGTTCCATCAGCGTGGGCCTGCCGGCCGACAGCGCGCTGGCGCTGGCACTCGATCCGGTCGACACCCGTCTCATCCACGCCGGCACCAATCTCGGCATCTGGGACCTCACGCAGGTGCCGGATGACGACGGCGATGGCGCCTCCAACAACACCGAAAGCGTGTCGCCCAGCCCGGGCGGCGGCGGCACCGGCGATGGCAACGGCGACGGCACGCCCGACGCACTGCAGGGCGACGTCGGTTCCTCGATCGTGCTCGACGCGCCGCAATGGGAAGGCCGCCTGGGTAGCGACACGCAGGCGCTGCTCGACGCGGCGCCACAAGGCGGCGCGCTGTCCTTCACGACCGATATCCAGGGCACCGCCTGCCTCCAGGCCACGGACGTGCAGGGCGTGGCGGCGGCGGCCTACGGCCGCGACTACCTTAGCGGCAACAGCGGCCGCTTCTACGACTATCCGCGCGACCTGGTCCGCTTCGAGATTCCCAACTGCGGCGCGGCGGTCGTGGACATCACTTTCCACAACATCACGTTCAACGGCCGGCCCGACTTCAACGACTACCAGTGGAGCTTCCGCTTCCGCGGCCCGCAGGTGCCGGGCCAGGACGCCACCATCGGCTGGTACGACCTCGGCGCGCGCGCGCAGAAGCTGTCGGGGACCAAGTGGCGGATCACGCTCGACGCCAACCAGTTCGGCAGTTACCGGCCGGTGGACGACTCGATCCTGTTCATGGGCGGCCCGGCCTTCAGCAACGACCGCGTGTTCCGCAGCGGCTTCGAATAGGCCGGATCCGCGACGGGGCAGCCCGGCGGCGAGTCGCCCCGGCGCCCCGGTTTGTGCGCTGCAGCGGCAGGATTGTGCCCCTCGGTGAACTGGCCCGGATCGGCGCTTCATCAGCCGCCTGCGTATGGCAATATCGGCCCGCCGGCACCGGCAGCCCGCGTGGGGCTGCGTCCATCGGTAACGGGTGGCCGGCGGCTTGCAGGGGAGCCACCGAATGTCGCGATGCGCCCGTAGCGCGCTGTACGCCGCGTGCCTGTTCCCGGCACTCGCCCTCGCCGGAAACGGCTTCTGGTCCAGCACCGGGCCCTATGGCGGCCTGACCTACGAAATCGCGTTCGACCCCGTCACGCCGACCACCCTGTACGCGGTGGCGCGCGGCGGCATCTTCAAGAGCATCGATGGCGGCAACACCTGGGCGCGGGCCGAGAACGGCCTGGTCAGCAGCGCGATCTGGAATTTCAATCCCGATCCGCCGGGCTTCCTCATCGATGCCGACGATCCGCAGCGGCTCTATGCGCTGGATGCCAGCCAGCGCTTCAATCGCTCCAACGATGGCGGCGCGAACTGGTCGCTGGCTGGCGACAACACACCCTTCGACATCGCGGTGACCGCGATGGCCGACGTGCCCGGCGCCGGCAACGTGGGCAGTTTCTACATCGCCGCGAGGCGCGCCTTCGGCGGGCCGCTGCTCACTGAAGGCGGCATCTTCAAGTCCACCGATGGCGGCGTCAGCTTCGCCCCGGCCGGTACCGGCCTGCCGCCGAGTGGCGGGATGGACGACGTCGCGGTCGATCCCGACAACCCGGACCTGGTGATCGCCGTGCTGCGCGAGGCCGACATTCCCGGCGCCGATCCGTCGGTGCCGGGAATCTGGCGCAGCACCGACGCCGGTGCGACCTGGAACTCGGTGATCACCTTTCCTGGCAATGGCTTCTGGCAGATCAGCCAGGATGTCGCCTTCGGCGCCGGTTCGACGGTGTACGCCGTGGTCGGGCAGGGCGTGACCCGCAGCGACGACAACGGCGCGACCTGGGGACCGATCGCGTTCGCGAACGCCGAGACCGTGGCGCCCCATCCCACGATCGCCAACACGGTCTACGTGGGCGGCTTCCGTGGCTTCCAGGTGTCGACCGACGGCGGGCAGACCTTTTCGGCCTCGCCGGATTCGCTGACGCCCAACGCCAGCTACACCAGCACCACGCCGCCCAACCTGCCGGTGCCCGCCTTCGTGCGCCGCATCGTGCTCGAACCCGGCTTTCCTGCTGCTGGAACCGCGATCTGGGTCGCGACCGATGGCGGCGGACTGTTCCGCAGCCTGGATGGCGGCGCCACCTTCACCAGCATCGCGATCAACGACGGTCTTGCCGCGGTCAACGTGCGCGCGCTGGCGGTGCATCCCGGTACCCAGTTCACCGATGCCACGCGGCCGATCTACGCCGGCTTCGGCGACCCGAGCTTCGCCTCCGGCGCCTTGTTCCGCAGCCTCAACAACGGCCAGACCTGGCCGACCGCGAACAACGGGCTCAAGCTGGCCCAGGTCCGCGGCATCGCCCTCGACCCCACCACGGTCGGCGGTGCGGGCATGAACCCGCCCAGCCCGCCGCTGGTCAACGCCGTGGTCTACGCCACCGGCCGCGCGGACCGCCGCCCGCCCCAGAACTCGGGCTTGAGGAATGGCGGCATCTTCAAGAGCACCAATGGCGGCAATTCCTGGACCCAGATCGACGCCGGCCTGCCGCGGGTGGGCACGCCGCCCAACGATGTGGCCGAGATCGGCGTGGTGCGCGGCGTGATCCTCGACCCGCGTTCCTGCGCCAATCCGCCACCGGGGGGTGAACCCTGCGGCACCGTCGCCGGCTTGACCACGGGCCAGAGTCCGCTCGGTACCGTGTGGGCGGTCGCCAACGGCAACTACGGGGCGCCGACCTTCACCGGCACGCATCGGGTGATCCGCAGCACCGACGGCGGCGCGACCTGGGCCGCGCGCGACAACGGCATTTCGCTGCTGACGCCCGACAACCAGATCCTGGCGCCGATCGTGCTGGCGATGGATCCCAACGACGGCAATACCCTCTACGTGGCGACCGGGGCCACCGTCGATGGCGATCCCATCAGCTCGCTGCCCAATCCGACCATCGCCAGCGGTGTCTTCAAGACCACCGATGGCGGGCTCAACTGGAGCCCGGTGAACAACGGGCGCCCGTTCTATCCCGGCAGCACGACCACCGCGCACGATTGCTTCGCGCTGGCGGTGCATCCTTCGGTTTCCGGCACGGTGTGGGCGTCGCGGATCGAGTTCGATGCCGAGAACAACGTGGTCTCCAACGGCTTGCAGAAGACCACCGACGGCGGCGCGAACTGGGTCGACGTGGGCAGCGGGATCCCGGCGGGACTCGACATCCGCGTCATCATCGTCGATCGCGGCAACCCCGACATCGTCTACGTGGCCGGCGGCGGATCCCCGGCCAACCCCGGCGCGATCTACAAGAGCGTCGACGGCGGCCTGAGCTTCCGCTCGATCAGCATCGGCCTGCCGGCCGACTCGGCGCTTTCGCTGGCCGCCGATCCGGTCGATCCCCGTGTCATCCATGCCGGCACCGAGCGCGGCGTGTGGTCGCTGACCCAGGTGCCCGACACCGACGGCGATGGCGCGCCCAACAACAACGAAAGCGTGGCGATCAATCCCGGCGGCGGGCCGCTCGGCGACGGCAACAACGACGGCACGCCCGACGCGCTGCAGGGCGACGTGGGCTCGTCGATCGTGCTGTTCGCGCCCGAGATCGAGCCGCTGCGGTTGGGACGCGGGACTCGGGCGCTGATGAGCGCGACCCCGCAAGGCCCCACCGCCTCGTTCACCATCGACGTGCTCGGCAGCACCTGCACCCGCGCCAACGACGTCGCCGGCTCGGTGGCCGCCGACAAGGGCCGCGACTTCATCAACGGCACCAGCGGGCGGGCCTACGAGTATCCACGCGACTTGGTGCGCTTCGAATTGCCGCTGTGCGGCGCGGCCCAGGTCGACGTGTTCTTCCCCAACGTCACCGCCGGCGGCTTGCCCGATTTCAACGACGAGCGCTGGAGCTTCCGCATCCACGGGCCATCGACGCCGGGCGTGGACGCCACCATCGGCTGGCACGACCTCGGTGCGCGGGCGCAGAAGATCAACGGCACGACCTGGCGCCTGACCCTCGACGCCAACCAGTTCGGCAGCTTCCGCCCGGTCGACAACGCGATCCTGTTCCAGGGCGGGCCGGCCTTCAACGACGACCGCGTGTTCGGCAACGGCTTCGAATGACGGTGCGCCGATCGCGCGCAGAGCGCGCTCCTACAAGCCACTCCCTGTAGGAGCGCGCTCTGCGCGCGATCGGCGCGTCAATACGCCGCGAGCCTGCGCTCAGGCGATGCGCCCCTCGAGCCGCGCGATGTCGGCGAATGCGGCGACAAACCGGTCGCCGCGCTGCAACGGCCCGACCCCGGCCGGCGTGCCGGTGTAGACGAGATCCCCCGGCGCGAGCGCATACCACTTCGATAGTTCGGCGATGCACTCGCGCACGCCGAAGATCATCTCGCCGATGTCGGCCTGCTGGCGCCGCTGCCCGTTGACCTCGAGCCACAGCAGGCCGCGCGCGGGGTGCCCGACCTCGCTGGCCGGCGCGATCGCCGAGATCGGCGCCGAATGGTCGAAGCCCTTGGCGGTGTCCCAGGGCCCGCCCCGGGCCTTCGCCGCGGCCTGCAGGTCGCGGCGCGTGAGGTCCAGGCCCACGGCGTAGCCGTAGACGTGATCCAGGGCGCGCTCCGGCGCGATCCCGCTGCCGCCGCCCGACAGCGCCAGCACCAGTTCCACTTCGAAGTGCAGGTTGGTGGTGCCGGGCGGGTAGGGGACGTCCATGCCATCGGCGACCACCGCATCGGCGGGCTTGGAGAAGAAGGTCGGGTTCTCCAGCCCGGCGACGCTGCCCATCTCCTTCGCGTGCTCGGCATAGTTGCGCCCGACGCAATGGATCCGGTGGACCGGAAAGCGCAGGGCGCTGCCGCGGATCGCGACGCTGGGCTGCGCCGGCGCGGGGAAGACGTACACGCTCAGCGCTTGTGCTTGGGCAGGAAGCCGATATCGACGCGATAGCGCGTGGGATCGTCGGCGTCGACCAGCACGTCGAGGGTCTCGCGCTTGACGTGGTCGGTGGGATCGAACCAGATCGCCGCGCTCTGGAAGGTGTGGATGTCGCCGGTCGTGGGGTGCTGCCACTGCGCGGTCAGGGCCCAGGGGCTGCGGTTGTTGACCTTGATCGAGGTATCGAGCACCACGCCGGTGTACTGCGCCTGCACCGTCATGCCGTTCTGTTCCAGCCAGGCCAGCATGCGCCGCTTGCGCACCGCGGCCACGATGATGCCGAAGCCGACCAGGCTGAACACCGTGCCCAGGCCGCCGAGGATGGTCGGCCCGAACCAGTTGTCCATGAAGCCATCCAGGCGCACCCGCTCGGGGTTGGCGGGGTCGTAGCGCAGGGTCACCTTCTCGCCGCGGTCCCAGGACGGCGGGTTGGAGGACGTGCTGCTGACGTAGGTGCGCGTTTCCCCGTCGGGCGTCTGGTACTCGACCTCGGGCGACCAGGTGCGGCTGCCGTCGCTGTCGCGCTTCTCGATCAGGTCCACGACCACGCCTTCGGCCGCGAGCGCCGTGGCCTGGAACTTCAGGGTCCTGCCGGCCATGTAGCCCCCGCCGGCGAGCATCCCCACGCCCGCCAGTCCGAATACCAGCCCAGCGATCCAGACGACCTTGCCTTCCATCACGCGCCTCCGAGGTGACTTCTGTCAGCTTGAGCGGTTGACGGCGAGCGCTTACGGTAGCGCGGCCTTGACGCCAGTCTATGGCAGACTCGCCTGCCCCTGCGCAGGCCGGACCGAATCGTGGAAAAGACCGAACTCCTCAGCCAGCTGCGAATCGACCGTGGCGGCACCGACGCGGAGCCCTCGCGCAGGGGGCTCTGGGTGGGCCTCGCGGTGGTGGCGCTGGCCATCGTGGCGGGGGCCTGGCTGTGGCTGGGCCGCGCCCAGCCGCTGGCGGTCACGGTGGCCGCCGCGGCGCCGATGGCGACCGCCGGGGGCAGTGCATCGGTCCTGGATGCCACGGGCTACATCACCGCGCGGCGCATCGCCACGGTCTCGGCCAAGGTCACCGGCAAGGTGCGCGAGGTCATGATCGAGGAAGGCCAGCGGGTCGAGGAAGGCGAGGTCCTGGCCACCCTCGACGACGCCGAGGCCCAGGCCGAACTGTCCCTGCGCGAGGCCCAGCTGGCCTCGGCGCGGGCGCAGCTCGACGAGATCCGCACCAACGCCGCCAACGCGCGCCGCGAGTACGAGCGCCAGCAGTCGCTTGACGCGCGCAAGCTCACCAGCGCTTCCGCGCTCGACGGCGCGCGCACCCTGGTCGAGGCGCTCGACGGCCGCCTCCGGGCGCAGGAGCGCGAGGTCGACGTGGCCAGCGAAAGCGTCGACAGCGCGCAGGTGCAGCTCGACAACACCATCGTGCGCGCGCCCTTCTCCGGCG
>JAGOEZ010000107.1 GCA_017997455.1 Lysobacterales bacterium
CGCTGCTGCCGATGACCACCCGCGGCGACCAGATCCTCGACCAGCCGCTGGCGTCCGTGGGCGGCAAGGGCCTCTTCCTCAAGGAGCTGGAGGTCGCGATCCGCGACGGCGTCGCCGACCTTGCCGTGCACTCGATGAAGGACGTGCCGGCCGAACTCGACCCCGGCTTCGCGATCGCCGCCGTGCTGGAGCGCGAGGATCCCAGCGACGCCCTGGTCAGCAACCACCACGCCACCCTGGAGGATCTGCCGCCGGGCGCGATCGTGGGCACTTCGTCCCTGCGCCGGCAGGCGCAGTTGCGCGCGCGCCGGCCCGACCTGCGCATCGAGGACCTGCGCGGCAACGTCAACACCCGCCTCGCGAAGCTCGACGAGGGGCGCTACGACGCCATCCTGCTGGCCAGCGCGGGCCTGCTGCGCCTGGGCATGGGCGCCCGCATCCGCCAGCGGCTCGAGGCGCCGGGATGGCTGCCCGCGGTGGCACAGGGTGCGATCGGGATCGAATGCCGCGAGGGCGATGCCGCGATCCACGCCGTGGTGGCGCCGCTGGCCCACGCGGCTACCGCCGCCTGCGTGGCGGCCGAGCGCGCGCTCAGCCGCGTGCTGGAAGGCAATTGCCAGGTGCCGATCGCGGGGCTCGCGCGCCTGCAGGGCGGCAGGCTGGCGCTGGAGGGCCTGGTCGGCGACGCGGCCAGCGGCCGCCTGCTGCGCGACGCCAGGGAGGGTGCGGCCGACGCCCCGGATGCGGTGGGTCTCGCGCTCGGCCGCGCCTTGCTCGATGCCGGCGCCGCGGAACTCATCCGCCCGGGCGTCGCGGGCTGGTCGCGCGCACGCTGAGCGCGCGACCCGGCCGCGCTGCCGCCGTCGCCGGCGGCAGCCAAGCGAGGACTCAGGGTGCGGCCGGCGGTGCGGCCGGGGTCCAGACCAGGTTGAGCGTGGTCAGGGTGTCGGTGCGATCCGCGCCGTCCACCGACTCGGTGTTGTGGCGCACCTGGAACGCGGCCTTGAGCGCCAGCGTGCTGGTCATCGACACGGCGACGCCGATGTCGTTCTGGACGAAGGTGTTGTCCGAGCCGGCCTCGACCACCAGGGTGTCGAACATCGTGGTGTTGGCGGTGAAGCGGTGCTTGAAGTCCATCAGGCCGCGCAGCACCGCGCCGTCGGCATTGTCCGGGTCGGCGGTGTCGTCGGCGAACTTGGCCCAGCGATAGCCGGGGCCGATCTCGAACAGCAGCGTGGTGGGCTCGCTGCGGATCGCGAACACGCCGTAGCCGATCGAGGCCACGGTCTGGTGGTCGAAGGTCGAGAAGTCGTCGTTCTCGTAGCGCAGCGCGCCGAACGCGTAGCTGCGCTCGCCGAACTTCCAGCCGGAGCGGCCGCCGAACTCGTAGCGATTGGCCGTGGTCTCGTCGTCGGTCTCGTTGCGCAAGGCCAGCGCGTAGTAGTTGTGGATCCACGACTCGTCCTCGCCGGCGAGGGCGAAGCGGCCGTTGACATTGAGGGTGTCCGAATTGCCCGAAGTGGCGACCAGCCCGGCCTCGGCCGACGGTTGCCAGTCCATGGCCGGGACCGCCATCGGCAGGGCGCACAGGCCCATCGCAAGCAGTTGCTTGTGCATTTGTGCAGATCTCCGCAGGATTTGGGCCGCACCGGAACGGCGCGGGCCGCGCAGTCTAGTGGCGGTGCCGCGCGGTGAAAAGTGAAATCCGGATTCAGGCCGCGGGGCCTGGCACGCCGTAGTAGGCCATCACCACGTGGCGGGCCTCGGCGAAGAACAGCCAGCGCTCGACCACTGCACCGATCAGCGCCGCCGCCGCCGCCAGCGCAGGCGCGGCAATCCCGGCGCCATTCCAGTACGCCCAGGCCACGCAGGCCAGCGGCACCGCGACCAGCAGGACGAGGGCGATGCGGCGCAGGCGCGCCGCGTGCCGGCGCGCGAGCACGAAGCCCATTTCGCGCGTCAGGTAGCTGGCTTCGGTGTGCGGGGCTTCGAACTGGCGCACCCGGCCCAGCCGGCCCAGGCCGGTGACCTCGCCCGTGTCCGGCAGCCCGCGGGTTGCCATGCGGCGCCAATAGCCGAGCTTGAGCGCGCCGACCGACAGCGCGGTGGCGAGCATCGCGATCGCCGGCATGCGCCCGAGCCCGATCCCGGTCAGCGCGAGCAGGGCCCAGCCGAGCAGCGCCCCGGTCCACAGGCCGATCAGCAGGTAGGCCGGCAACACCGCGCGGTCGGTCCAGGCCGGGATCGCGCGCAGCGAAGTGTAGATGCGCGCCGTGCAGTAGACCGTGAGCAGCGCCAGCACGGCGATCGCGATCGCGCTCAGGCGCAGCGCGAGGCCGAAATCGCCGCGCCAGACCAGCGCCGCGAGCGCCGCGACCGGCACCAGGCTGGCGATCGCCGCGACGCCTTCGCGCGAAAGCCACGAGCTGCGCCATTGCGACAGCGCTCGCCACGCCCGCTGCGGCTGCCCCAGGTGCAGCACCGACGACAGCAGGCCGAGCAGCACCAGCAGCGTGGCCAGCCCGACCAGGACCAGGGCGAACTCGCGCGACAGCGGCAGCGGCGCGCGCGCGTACGCGAGGCCGAGCAGGAACAGCAGGCCGTAGCCCGCGCCCGACAGCGTGGTGAAGGCAATGACCGAAAAAGCCGGATGCACGCGCTTCTCCCCGGGCTCAGCGCGAGAGCACGCGATCGAGCCAGCGCAGGATCGGCGGCAACGCGGACGGGTCCAGCGTCTCCTCCACCGGCGCCGGCGCCACGGGATCGGGTCCATCGCGCCGCGGCCGCGGCGGCAGGTACTTGTTGACCGGCCTGAACCCGAGATCGGGCCCGAGGTCGTAACCGCCGCGATCGGCGACCAGGCGCGAGATCGCCGAGTGCGGATCGCCGAGGTCGCCGAAATGGCGCGCACGGGTCGGGCAGGCCTGCACGCAGGCCGGCTGGCGGTCGCCCTCGTCCAGCGACTGGTTGTAGATGCGATCCACGCACAGGGTGCACTTCTGCATCACGCCACGCGCCTCGCCGTACTCGCGCGCGCCGTAGGGGCAGGCCCAGGAACACAGCTTGCAACCGATGCACTTGTCCGCGTCGACCAGCACGATGCCGTCCTCCGCGCGCTTGTAGCTGGCGCCGGTCGGGCACACGGTGACGCAGTCCGGCGTCTCGCAATGCAGGCAGGAGCGCGGGAAGTGCACCGCCATCGGGGCCTTGCCCGCGCCGCGCTCGACCTCGTAGGTGTGCACGCGGTTGAACCAGACGCCCAGCGGCTCCCTGCCGTAGGGATCCGCGTCCGGCAGCGGGCCGAAGGCGCCACCCTCGTTCCATTGCTTGCACGCCACCGCGCAGGCGTGGCAACCCACGCAGGTGTCGAGGTCGATCACCAGGCCGAGCTTTCGAGCAGCCGGTGGCGGCAATGCCGTCATGGGCTCAACGGCCGCGCAGCAACGCCGCTCCGGCGAGCGCGCCGCCCAAGACCATCAACAGCGGGCCGACCCAATTCGGCAACGACTCGGACTGCCGCACGGTTGCGCTGAGCTCGCCCAGCTTGAGGACTTCCTTGTCGCGCTCGAACTCGGGCTTCGCGGTGAATACCCACAGGCCCAACCCGAGCAGGACGGCGCCGATGATCAGCAAGGTGCGTTTGCCCATGATGCTTACTCCTGGTGGAAGCGGAAAGGCGAAATGCCGGACCGGGACAGGCGCTCAACGCGCGCGCGCCACGTCCGCCATCGCGGGAAACTGCGGCTGCGCCAGCGCGTCGCGCTGGTCCTCGCAGCGATCGATGCACACCCGCAGGTCGAACCAGCTGGCCTGCCCCGTGACCGGATCGGCGTTGGCGCTTCCGGGCGCGCCCGGCAGCAGGTCGGACACCAGGTGGTTGAGGAGGAACCCGCGCGTCGCCTCAGGCGTGTCCGGCGCGAGGCCCCAACTGCCGCGGCGCTTGCCGATCGCGTTCCAGGTCCAGACCGTGTCGCGCTGCACGCCCGCGTGCAGCGCGACCTGGACGCGGATGCGCCCCACATGCGAGCTCAGCCAGGCCCAGTCGCCATCGGCGAGCCCTGCGCGCGCCGCCGTTTCGGGATGCACGTAGAGCACGTTGCGCGCCGCGATCTGGCGCAGCCAGCGATTCTGCGCGCCCCACGCGTGGTACATGAACATCGGCCGCTGCGTGATCGCGTGCAAGGGGAATCCGGCGCCGGCATCGCGCGCCGCGCTCGCGGCCAGGGCCGCGCCCTCCAGCGGTTCGTACCAGAACGGCAGCGGATCGAAGTAGCGCGCGACGCGCTCGCGCTCGCCCTCCGGGGGCTGCACCGGGCCGTGGCCCTGCGCGGCGAGGCGGAAGCGCTGCAGGGTCTCGCTGTAGAGCTCGAGCACGATCGGCGCGGCGCTGGCGATGAAGCCCAGCGATTGCGCCCAGTCCAGGTACTCGCGGTTGGCCATCTTGTAGTAGCGACCCTGCTCCGGCACCTCTTCGCGCCAGAAGCAGCCGTGCGCGACGTAGGCATCGAGCTGGCCCGGGTTGGGCGCGCCGACGCCGGACTTCGCGCCGTCGGCGCCGCGCCAGCCCGCGAGCAGGCCCACGCCCGGCGCGCGCTCGTGGCGCACCAGGTAATCGGCGTAGTCGCGATAGCGCGGCGTGCCGTCGTCGTCCACCAGGCACGGCAGGCCCAGCCGCGCGCCGAGGTCGAGCAGCACGCTCTGGAAGGGCCGCACGTCGCGGTCGGGCGCGACCACCGGCTGGCGCATGCCGTCGACCGCGCCATCGGCATCCGACATCGGGCGGTCCAGCATCGAGAGCGCGTCGTGCCGCTCCAGGTATGTCGTGTCGGGCAGGACCAGGTCGGCGTAGGCGACCATCTCCGAGGCATAGGCATCGGCATAGATGATGTGCGGGATGCGGTACTCGCCGCTGGCGGCGTCGCGATCGGTCAGCCACTGCAGCGTCTGCGTGGTGTGCATCGCCGAGTTCCAGGCCATGTTGGCCATGAACAGCAGCAGCGTGTCGATCGGGTACGGATCGCCGGCCCAAGCGTTGCGGATCACGGTGTGCAGCATGCCGTGGATGGCCAGCGGGTACTGCCAGCCGAAGGCATGGTCGATGCGGCGCGGCTTGCCCTGCGCATCGACGAGCAGGTCCTGCGGCGAACGCGGGTAGCCCAGCGGCGCGGCATCGAGCGAGCCGTCGGCACGGCGCGACTTGCCGGGGCGATTCGCCGGCGGCACCGACTTCGGGTACGGCGGCTGGAAGCGGAACGAGCCCGGGGTCTCGACCGCGCCCAGCAGCAGTTGCAGCACGTGCAGCGCGCGGCAGGTCTGGAAACCGTTGCTGTGCGCGCTGATGCCGCGCATCGCGTGCATGGCCACCGGCCGGCCGACGGTCTCGGCGTGCACGCGGCCCCAGGCATCGGTCCACGGGATCGGCAGCCGGATCTCCTCGTCGAAGGCGGTGCGAGCCAGTTCGCGCGCGAGGCGGCGGATGGTCTCCGCATCGACGCCGCAGCGGTCGGCGACGGTGTGCGGCGCGTAGTCCGGGGCCAGATAGCGCGCCGCGAGGCGCTCGAACGCCGGCACCGCACGCTGGCCGTCGACAAGCGTCACCTCGCCGACCACGCGCGGCGAGATGCCCACCGCGTCGGCGCGCGCGATGCCGCCGTCGCGCGTCGCGCACAGCGGGTGGCCGTCTGCATCGCGCGCCACCAGTCCGTCCGTCGCGCCGCCGGGCGCGTCGAGCACCAGCCAGTGCGCGTTGGTGTAGCGCACCAGGAACTCGAGGTCGATGCGGTCGCAGCGCAGCAATTCGTGGATGAGCGCGCCGGCGAGCAGGCCGTCGGTGCCCGGGCGGATCGCGATCCATTCGTCGGCGATGGCGGCATAGCCGGTGCGCACCGGATTGATCGCCACCACCTTGGCGCCGCGGGCCTTGAGCTGGCCGAGGCCGAGCTTGAGCGGATTGGAATCGTGGTCCTCGGCCACGCCCCACAGCATGAGGTACCGGGTGTGGGCGAAGTCGGGCTCGCCGAACTCCCAGAAAGCCGACCCCAGCGTGTACATCCCGGCGGCGGCCATGTTGACCGAGCAGAAGCCGCCATGCGCCGCGTAATTGATCGTGCCGAACTGTTGCGCCCACCAGCCGGTCAGCGCCTGCGACTGGTCGCGGCCGGTGAAGAATGCCAGCCGATCCGGATCGGTGGCGCGGATATCGCCCAGCCACCGCGTCGCCAGCGCGAGCGCTTCGTCCCAGGAGATCTCGCGGAATTCGCCCGAACCGCGCGGCCCCACCCGCAGCATCGGCGCGCGCAGGCGCGCGGGCGAATGGTGCTGCTCGATCCCGGCCGAGCCCTTGGCGCACAGCACGCCGCGATTGACCGGATGGTCGGGATTGCCCTGGATGTAGTGCACGCGGCCATTGCGCAAGTGCACGCGGATCCCGCACCTGCACGCGCACATGTAGCAAGTCGTCGGCTCGACGCGGTCGCCGACCGGCTGGTTCAGGTCTAGGGTCGGTTCGGTCATCGGGGGCATCGCTCGGCGCCTATTGTGCCTGCCGACCGGCTCGCGTGCCCGCAATTAGCCATGCCCGCGACCGCGCGCGGACCCGCTGTTGGGGCAATCTGCGCGTCACCGAAAACGACACGGCACCGATCCATGCGCCTGCGCTTGCTCTGGCTCCTCCTGGTACCTGTCGGCGCTGTGATTGCCGCGGCCGCGCAGCGCGGGATCGAGGAGGTCGCGGTCGCCGAACTCGGGCCCGGCACCACGGTCGAGGGCCTGGCGGGCTGCGAGCAGGCCTTCAAGGAGGCCGGGCTGGCCGGCACCTTCGTGCTCTACGAGCCCGGCGCGAAGCGCCTTCGCGGCTGCCACCTGGAGCGCGCGATGGACGGCTACCTGCCGGCCTCGACCTTCAAGATCCCCAACGCGCTGATCGGCCTCGAGACCGGCGCGGTGCGCGACGAGCATGAGGCCGTGGCCTGGGACGGGGTCGAGCGGCGCGTGGCGTCCTGGAACCGCGACCACGACCTCGCCAGCGCCATGCGCGATTCGGCGGTCTGGTACTACCAGGCGATGGCGCGTCGCATCGGCGAGCCGCGGATGCGGCACTGGATCGGCGTGCTCGAGTACGGCAACGGCGACATCGGCGGCAGGATCGACGCCTTCTGGCTCGACGGGCGCATGCGCATCTCCGCCCTGCAGCAGCTCGCCTTCCTCACCCGACTGCGCGACGGCAGCCTGCCGATGTCGGCGCGCAGCCAACGCATCGTGCGCGAGCTCCTCGTGCGCGACCAGGGCGAGGGCTGGGCACTGCACGCGAAGACCGGCTGGGCCGATGCACCGGATCCGGATACCGGGTGGTTCGTGGGCTGGGTCGAGCGAGACGGCAAGGCGCAGGTCTTCGCCCTCAATGCCGACCTGGCGCAGGCCGGCGACGGACCCAAGCGCGAGCAGGTCGCCCGGCGCCTGCTGGCCGGCGAGGGCCTGTTGCCGAAATCCTGAGCGCACGGGGCGCGGCTTGGGCAGAATAGGCCCATGGACCGCTACGAACGCATCCTCACGCTGCACCGGATCCTGAAGTCGTCCCGCTATCCGGTCCCCTTCGACCGGCTCAAGGACGAGCTGCGCTGTTCCCGCGCCACGCTCTACCGCGACATCGCCTTCCTGCGCGATGCGCTCGGCGCGCCGATCGACACCGACGCCGACAACCACGCCTTTGGCTACGCGAAGGATGAGGCCGAACGCTTCGAGCTGCCGGGCCTGTGGCTGTCGAGCGAGGAGCTCGCGGCGCTGCTGGCCCTGCACCAGATGCTCGCGCGCACCGGCCCGGGCGTGCTTTCAAACGCATTGGCGCCGCTGCGAACCCGGATCGAGCGCCTGCTCTCGAACCAGGAGAGCGGCAAGCAGTACGAGCTGGGCCGCATCCGCGTGACCGGCGCCGCCACGCGCCGCATCGACGAAGCGGTGTTCCGCGCGGTCGCCTCGGCCGTGCTGGAGCGGCGCCAGTTCGCCTTCCGCTACCGCGCGCGCACCACCGGCGGCGACGGCATGCGCCTGGTCTCCCCGCAACGGCTCACGCACTACCGCGAGAACTGGTATCTCGACGCCTGGGACCACGACCGCAAGGCCCTGCGCAGCTTCGCCGTCGATCGCATCGCCGAGCCCGCGCCGCAGCCGGCGGCCGCGCTCGACGTGCCCGAGGCCGACCTCGACTCGCACCTCGCCGGCAGCTACGGGATCTTCTCCGGCGCGCCCAAGGCCTGGGCCACGATCGTGTTCTCCGCCCGCGCAGCGCGCTGGGTGGCCGACGAGCACTGGCATTCGAAGCAGGAGGGCAAGCTGCTGGCGGACGGCCGCTACGAGCTGCGCCTGCCCTATTCGAACGCCAAGGAACTGCTCATGGACGTGATGCGCTACGGCCCCGACGCCGAGATCGTGGCGCCGCCCTCGCTGCGCGAGGAGGCCAAGATCCTGTTGCGCCTGGCGCTCGCCGGATACGAGGCCCGCGCGTGAACCCGGCCGCGGCAGCCCCGCAACCGGGCGGCCGCAGCGTTTCCCTGGTGCTGGGGGCAGGCGGCGCGCGCGGCCTCGCGCACGTGGGGGCGATCGAGGTGCTGGTCGAGCGCGGCTACCGCATCGAGCTGATCGCGGGCTCCTCGATGGGTGCGCTGGTCGGCGGCATCCACGCCGCGGGCAAGCTCGCCGCCTACCGCGACTGGGCGCT
>JAGOEZ010000108.1 GCA_017997455.1 Lysobacterales bacterium
GCATAGTCGCTCTGGCAGGCCTTCTCCATGCGCAGGCGGTACATGCCGCCCAGTTCGGCGTGGTCGTAGCCCACGCGCGCGCCGGCGGGGATGGCGCGCTCGGCGGCGGCGAAGCTGGCATGGACGCCGTGGAAGCGGTTGGGCGGCATGCGCGCGAAGCTGCGCGCGTAGTCCCACGCGAGGATCCGGCCCAGCACGGGCACCCGCCAGGCGTTGCGCGCGATGCGCTCGCCGGTCTCGATCAGTCCCATCGCCGCAGGATAACAGCTGCCGTATCATCCCCGGCCATGGCGCAGGCGCTGGTTTCCATGGCCGACGGTCCCTTCGATCCCTGGCGGATCCAGGCCGCCACGCACGCGCTTTGCGACCATCCGCTGCTGCAGATCGAGTCCCTGGTAGAGCTTGGCCGGCGCCTCGAGGCGCGCAAGCTGGTGCGCACGCACAGCGACGCCGCCACCGCCGGCAGCAGCTTCGCCGACGCCCCGCTGCTGCATCCCAATCGCCGCAGCGCCGAAGAGACCCTGGCCGGCATCGCCCAGGCGAAGGCCTGGATGTCGCTGCTCAACGTGCAGGCCGATCCGGTGTACCGGCGCCTGGTCGATGAAGTGCTCGACGCAGTGCGCCCCGTGGTCGAGCCGCGCGACCCCGGCATGTGCTACCGCGGAGGCTGGATCTTCGTCAGTTCGCCCGGCGCGGTGACGCCCTTCCACATCGACCACGAGCACAATTTCATCCTGCAGATCCGCGGCCGCAAGCGCCTCTACACCTGGGATCCCTTCGATCGCGTCGTGGTGCCCGAGCGCGGGCAGGAACTGTTCCACGAGCAGCACTCGCGCGCGGGCGTGGTGTGGGACGAGGCCTTCCGCGCCCGCGCGCGCGTGTTCGAGCTCGAGCCCGGCTTCGGTGGCTACATGCCGTCGACGGCGCCGCACATGGTCGAGAACGGCGACGAGCCCTCGATCACCGTGAGCTTCACCTACTACACCGATGCCACGCGGCGGCGCGAGCTGCTGTATCGCGGCAACGCGCGCCTGCGCCGCCTGGGCCTGGAACCGTCGCCGGTCGGCCGCTCACCCGTGCGCGACCGCGCCAAGGCGGCGATGCTGGGCGGCTATGCCGCGGCGCGGGCGACGCTGCGTCGCGCCCTGGGACGCGGCGTGCGCGACAACGGCGTGTCGCACGCGCCGGCCTGAAGCGCGGCGCGCGCTTTCTCAGCCCCGCAGGCGCCGCCAGCGCGCGGCCAGGCGGTCGCCGCCCAGGCGCGCGGCGAGGCCTTGCGCGAATTCGCGCTCGTCGTCGCTCATGCAGCGCAGCAGCAGCACCGCCGCGGGATAGAGCACGACGAAGGCCAGGCCGCCCGCGGCCAGCGCAAGCAAGGCTGGCTCGATCCTCGCCAGTGGCCATGCGCACAGCGCCACCAGCGCCGCCGCCAACGCGGTACGCAGCAGCCGGCCCCAGGGCAGGCTCGAGCGGGTTTCGCGCAGGGCCAGCGCGATGGTCGATCCGGAACCCAGCACCGCCAGCACCGCGGCGGCGGCAACCGCGCCGGCAAGCCCGTAGTAGCGGATGGAGATCAATGCGCCGGTGAAGCGCAGCACGCTGAAGATCAGGGTCAGCACCATCATCGAGGTCTGGCGGTCGGCACTGACCATGTAGGCCGACGCGCCGTGCCCGAGCGTGCTGGCGACGCGCGCGACCAGCAGGCCGGCCAGCGCCGGCGCGGCCGCGGCGAAGGCCGGGCCGTAGAGCAGTTCGACCAGGCGCGCGGAGTACACCGCGCCGAAGGCCACCAGTGGCGCGCCGAGCAGGAACAGCCAGGCGGTCGCGGTGCTGATGCGCCGCGCCGCGACTTGCGGGCCCTGGCCGTAGGCATTGGCCATCAACGGCAGCAGCTGCAGGCCGACCACGCCGGGGACCAGCAGCGCGGCGCCCAGCGCGAGCGCATTGGCGACCTTGAAGAGTCCGGCGGCCGCAGGGTCGCCGTGCAGGGTCAGGAACAGCAATTCGATCTCGCTGGCGCCGATCGAGCTCAGCACGATGGTGACCGCCACCACGCGCAGGTGATGGCGCACGCGGCGTTCCAGCTCGACCGGCAATGCTGCTCGCCCGGCAGGCGCCGGGCCGAGGATGCGCGCCGCGCGTTGCCGCGACACCAGCCAGAAGACCGCGCTCGACACCGCGTAGATGGCGATGAACACCTGCAGCGCGGCGCCGCGCGCGAAGGCGATCGCGACCAGCAGCAGGTTCGAGACCGCGCCAACGCCCGCGACCAGCGCCGTGCCGCGGAAGTCCTGCGCGCCCTTGGCGACCGCGATGTTGAACATGTACGGCGCGCGCAGCGCGATCGCGGCCAGCAGCAGCGCGAACAGGCCGGCGTCCACGCCCGGCATCAGGCGCGTGCCGGCGCCCAGGTACAGCAGCGCCACGCCGGCCAGGACCACGCCCAGCATCACCCGTTGCAGGAAGCGCAGCCGCTGCACCAGTGCCGGCACCAGCGCCTCGTGGCCGCCGCCGCGCAGTTCGGCCACGAACTTGATCGCCGCCGTGGTGATGCCGGCGTTGGCCACCACGACCGCCGTGGCCACGATCCAGACCACCAGGCCGTAGATGCCGAGATCGGCCGGTCCGAGCTCGCGCGCGACGAGGATCGAGGCGACCAGGCCGAGCAGGTACTCGGCGTACAGGCCGAGCGTCGAATAGGCCGTGTTCGACAGCGTGCGCCGGCGTTCGTTCACGGCCGGCCTCGCGCAGCGGCGGTGCGCGGACGCGGCGCGGCCGACCGCGCGCGGATCATCGGCGTGGCGCGGCGGTCGCGATGCGGTCCAGCCCGGGCATGGCCGCGCGGGCGCAACGGGCGCGCATCAGCCGGTCGCCGCGGATGCTGCCGGCGCCGTCGCGCGCAGCGGCGGCGGCGGCAGGACGAAATCGCGCCACGCGCCGGGATCGCCGGACTTGCCGGCTTCCGCGGCCTTGATGATGTTGTAGGCCTCGCGCGCGCTGACGTAGTGCAGCACGTAGCGACTGCCGTCGTTGTAGCTGCGCTCGAGGTGGTCGTGCATCGCATGCATGGTGTCGCCCAGCAGCGTGTCCATGTCGCGCTCCTGGGTGCCGTGCGTGTGCACCTTCACGAACACCCACTCCGGGCGCCCGGCGACGTGGATGCCGGCGCGCACCCAGGCGTCGACCCGCGACGGCGTCGGCGGATTGGCCGCGCGCACGTCGCTGTTCTCGATCCGCGGCACGATCCCGGCGCGGCGCTGCGCCCAGTTCAGGGCCAGGGGTCCCTGGACGATCATCAGGTCGCCGCTGGGCTGGCCACCGGCGCGAACCGGCACGCCGTGGTCGTGCGAGCGCGGCCGCAGCGGGTCGTCGGTGGCGTAGTAGATCGCGTTGACGGTGCGGGTCTGGGTGTCGCTGGGCGCCGAGGGCAGGGTGAAGTCGGCATAGCAGCCGAGCTCGCGCAGCAGGACCAGCTCGTTGTTGATCCCGCACCAGCGGCCGTCGGCGCGCGAGTTGTCGAGGCACCAGTTGCCGTGGATGAAGCCGAAGCGCAGCTCGCCGCTGGCCGGGTCTCGCGGCAACGCGCCATGGCGCGCATGCAGCAGGTCGCGGAAGCGCGCGACCGAGGTGCGGAAGTTGGCCTCGGTGTCGTTGTCGTGGTGCAGGTGCACCTCGATCTCGCCGTAGCCCTCGCCGCACAGCGCTGCGAGCTGGTCGAGCAATTCGGGCACGTACTCCTCTTCCGGGTAGAAGAAGGTGTGCTGCGGCGGGCGCCCGTCGGCGTCGCGGTGGCGCGAAGCCAGGGCGCGGTAGTCGCGGCACCAGCGCTCGACGCGGCGGTGCTGGGTGTCGGCGTCGGCCTTGCCCCACATCGGCTCGAAGTGGTCGACGAAGCAGAACATCACGTGCGTGGGCCCGTCCACCGGCGGCCGCGCCGGCCGCCGCAGGTAGTCCACGATCCAGATGTGCATGTTGCGCGAGCGCAGCAGCAGGGCCAGCGCGACCGCCGCCAGCACCAGCAGCACGGCCGCCGCGGCCAGCAGGCTCACGCGGCCTCCCCGTAGGCGGGCAGGGCGCGCAGCAGGAGGCCGCGCGCCGTCCACTCGGGCAGCATCGCTTCCAGGATCCCGATCACCGCCGGACCGTCGTCGTGCATCAGCAGGATGTCCCCGGGCTGCGGCGGCTCGCGCCGCAGCCGGTCGATGACCTCGGCGGGCGGTCCGCGCCGGTAGTCCATGGTGTCGTAGGACCAGTACACGATGGGGCGACCGCGCCGCGCCAGTTCGAGCACCAGGCGTGGCGGCAGGACGCCGCGCGGCGTGCGCACCAGCGGCTCGCTGCCACCGCCGACCGCGGCAAGCGCCTGGTCGGCCAGTTCCAGTTCGCGCAACTGCTGGGCCAGGTCCAACGCGCGGAATTCCGGGTGGGTATTCGAGTGGTTGCCGAGGAGGTGGCCCTCGGCCGCGATGCGGCGCGCCAGGTCCGGGTTCGCCCGCACCTTGTCGCCGATGACGAAGAAACTGCCGCGGGCGCCGTGGCGCGCGAGCAGGTCGAGCACGCGCGGCGTGTGCTCCGGGTGCGGGCCGTCATCGAACGTGAGGTAGATCGCGGCGTCGCGGGCCGAACCACGCGATTTCACGATCCCGCCAGGGATCCAGCGCAGCAGCTGCAATTTCCTGGGCCGAGGTCCCATGGTCCTTTTTCCGTGCCGTCGCGGATGTCGGCAGCGCCGCCGCCCGGCCCATGGGCGTGGCCATTGCGCGAGCGGGAGGCACCGCGGTTTGCGACCGCGGCATTATGACCGGCGAAAACGACAATCGCACCCACCGGGCGCCCGGGGGCGGGCAGCGGTCGCTGCCGTGACCCCGGGGGCTGGTGGTACCTTTGTCGCCGCTCGTGCCGCCGGGCGAGGGTCCGCGATGGCGGGCCCTGCGGCACGGCGCGGCCTTCCAGCCCCCGTCCCGTCCACGCTGCCACCGGCGACCGCAACCTGCATGTTCCTGTTCGTGCTGCTCTATCTCGCACTCGTCATCGTGCGGCCGCAGGAGTACCCGGCGCTGGTGGACTGGGGCGTGCCGGTGCTGCAGATCACGCTCGGCGGCGCCTTCCTGCTCTGGATCCTCGGCGCCAGGAAGGACTTCGGCGCGCCGCAGTTCCCGCTGCTGTTCGCGTTCCTGTTGGTGCTGATGCTCTCCCTGGCCGTCAACGGCTGGCTGGGCGGCACGCTCGACCAGCTGACGCGCTTTGGTCCCGTGGTCGCGGCCTTCGTGCTGGTGGCCCATGCCATCACCTCCCACCGGCGCGCACGGATCGTGATGGCGACGCTGGTGCTGTGCACCCTGGTGCCGGCGATCCATGGCATCGACCAGAAGGCCAAGGGCATCGGCTGGACGGGAGTCGGCCTGATCCAGGAGGACGGGCGCATCCAGTACCTGGGCATCTTCAACGACCCCAACGACCTCGGCATGCTGTTCGTGATCGCGCTGCCGATGGCCTTGCTGCTGAGCCGGGGCGGCGGCTTGATGGGGCTGCGGCGCCTGTTCTGGCTCGCCGCCGCGGGCACGATCCTGTACGCCATCTACCTGACCAATTCGCGCGGCGCGCTGCTCGCCACCGCGGCGCTGGTGGTGATCCAGCTGTGGCGGCGGCGCGGCTTCGTGGTCGCATCGCTGGTCGGCGTGTTCGGGCTGGCGGGGTTGATGATGCTGCCTTCGCGGCTGAGCCAGCTCGATGTCGAGGAGGCATCGGCGTACGGGCGGGTCGATGCCTGGTACGAAGGCCTGCAGATGTTCGCGGCCAATCCGGTCTTCGGCATCGGCGCCAACCAGTTCTCCGACTTCCACCACCTGACCGCGCACAACTCCTTCGTGCTGGTGCTGGCCGAGACCGGCATCACCGGCTTCACGATCTGGGTCGCGTTCCTGGCCTACTGCTTCAGGATGATCTTCGCCGTCCTGCGCAGCCCGGTCGCGGCCGCGCCGGGCGGGATCACCGAGGACGACCGATCGTTCGCCGCGACCCTGCTGCTGTCGCTGAGCGGCTGCATGGTCGCGGCCTTCTTCCTCAGCCGCACCTACATCGTGCTGATCTACCTGTTGACCGGATTGATCGTGGGCTTCTACCTCGAGGCGCGCCGGCGCGCGCCGGCCTTGCCCCGCTTCCCGCTGTCGAACGACCTGCTGCTATGGCCCTTCGTCGGCGTCGCTGGCGCAGTCGGGCTGTATATCGTGGTCAAGGTCCTGTTGATGACCGTATGAGCACCCGGACGACCACGCTGCGCAACACGGCCTTCACCTCGGTGGCGATCTACACCGAGTACTTCCTCGGCATGCTGACCTCGATCCTGATCGCCCGCAACCTCGGGCCCGACGGCTTCGGCGCCTACAGCCTGATCATCTGGCTGGTCGCGGTCAGCATGACCGTGGTCAACGCCGGCACCGCCGGCGCGGTGATCCGCTTCGTGGCCGAGCTGCGCGGCGCCGGGACGCCGGAACTGATCGTGCCGCTGCTGGCGTTCCTGCGGCGCGTGCAGCAGTGGTTCCTGCTGGTGGTGCTGGCGGGCGGCGCCGCGCTGTTCTGGTTCGCCGGCGACCACCTCGTGCCGGGCTTCAACCACCTGCTGCTGTTCCTGCTCATGGCGCTCTCCACCGCGCTGCGCGCCAACTACATGTTCAACGTGTGCATCGCCAAGGGCTTCGAGCATTTCCGCGCCACCGCGGTGATCGCCACGGTGGCGGCGCCGGCCAACCTGCTGCTGGTGGCGCTGGCATGGTGGGTCAGCGCGCCGGTCGAGGGCTTCCTGGCGGTCTATGCGGTCTCGAGCGCCGTGTTCTATTTCGTCTCGAGCCGGCAGACCCGCGGCCTGCTGCCGGACGCCGCGGCCGGGCTGGCGCTGCCCGGATCGGTCCATGCGCGCGTGGTGCGCCACATGCGCATCACCGCGGCGATGGTCATCATCACCTACGTGACCGCGAGCGAGGTCGAGGTGATGTTCCTCAACCTGCTCGATACCGCGGCCGCGGCCGGCAAGTTCAAGGTCGCCTACCAGTTGGCCGATGGCGCCACCCTGCTGGTGCCGGGCGTGTTCGGCGTGCTCCTCCTGCCGATGATGGCCAATGCCCTGAGCCAGAGCCGCGAGGCCGCCGGCCGCCGCTTCGTTGGCGCGACCACCTACCTGGCGCTGCTGGCGATGCCGCTGCTGGCCTTCGGCATCCTGTTCGCGGAGCCGGTGATGGCGGTGTTGTACGGCAACGCCTACCTCGCCGCCGCGCCGGCCTTCGCGGTGATCCTGCTGGCGAAATCGGTGTCGGTGGTCTCGCAGGGGGGCTCGAGCCTGTTGATGAGCTCCGAGCGCCAGAACGTCGTGCTGGTGATCGTCATCCTCTGCGGCCTGCTGAAGATCGCGCTGGACGTGGTCCTGATCCGCCGGTACGGCCTGCACGGGGCGATCGTCGCCTACGCGGTCGCCACCATCGCGAGCGCCGCGGCGATGATCGTGTTCGGTGCGCGCACCGGCGGCACCGGCCTGCCCTGGGGACGCCTGCTGCGCATCGGTGGCGCCGGCGCGATCGCGGCCCTGTGCGCATTGCCACTGCATTGGCTCGGGCACCCGCTGCCGGCCGTGGTTGCGGGTTTCCTGGTCATTTCGCTGTCCTACGCCTTCGCGACCCTGCTCCTGGGTTGCTGGAGCGAGGCGGACATCGCGCACATCCGCGGCATGCACGCGCGCCTGGCCTCGGGCCGGCCGCGTGCGGTCGACAAACTGCTGCAATGGGCGGGCCGCCGCGCGGCCCGGGAGGCGACGTGAGCGACTGGTACGAAACCCTGTTCCGCGGCGTGCTGTTCCCGCTGTACGAAAGCGGGCTGCGGCGCCGCCATACCGTGCGCTACCTGCGCGAGTACGAGCGCAACCAGTGGCTGCCGCCGGAGCGCATCGCCGCGATCCAGTGGGAGAAGCTGCAGAAGCTGCTCGCGCATTGCTGGAACGAGGTCCCCTACTACCGGCGCCGCTGGTCCGAGGCCGGCATCGAGCCCGGCGACATCCGCACGCTGGAGGACTTCGCGCGCCTGCCGCTGCTGACCAAGCAGGACATCCGCCAGAACTACGAGGACATCCACGCGCGATCCCTGCGCGGCCAGATGCTCTACAAGAGCACCAGCGGCTCGACCGGCGAGCCGTTGCGCCTGGGCTACACGCGCGAGAGCTTCGAGCGCCGCATCGCGGTGATGTGGCGCGGCTACGGCTGGGCCGGATCGCGCATGGGCCGCCGCACGCTGTACCTGTGGGGCGCACCGGTGGACGGGCCCGACGACCTGCACCGGGTCAAGGACCGCATCTACCACCGCGTGTTCGGCCGCAAGGTGCTCAACACCTACCTGATGTCTGACGGCAACATGGCGGCATACGCCGACGAGATCGACCGCTACCGCCCGCGGGTGATCGTCGGATACGTCAACCCGGTCGTGCGGCTGGCCCAATGGCTGCTCGCACACGGGCGCAAGGTGCATCGCCCGCTGGCGATCCTCGGCGCGGCCGAAGCGCTGCACGATTTCCAGCGCGAGATCATCGAGGAGGCCTTCGGCTGCAAGGCCTACAACACCTATGGCTGCCGCGAGTTCATGCTGGTCGCCTCGGAGTGCGAGCGCCAGGATGGCCTCCACGTCAACGCCGATCATCTGGTGGTCGAAGTCGCCGATCG
>JAGOEZ010000109.1 GCA_017997455.1 Lysobacterales bacterium
ATCCTGCTGCCGATCTTCGAGCTCAACACCCTGATCAAGTAGTGGGAATGATCCGCTTCGACAACGTCACCAAGCGCTACCCGAGCGGACACGATGCCCTGCGCGAGGTCGGCTTCGCCATCGAGGCCGGCGAGTTCGTGTTCCTTACCGGGCACTCGGGCGCCGGCAAGAGCACCGTGCTCAAGCTGATCTCGGCCCAGGAGCGACCTACCCGCGGCAGCGTCCTGCTCGACGGCAAGAACGTCGGTGCGGTCAAGGCGCGCGCGATCCCGGCCGTGCGGCGCCTGATCGGGCAGGTGTTCCAGGACCACCGGCTGCTGGCCGACCGCTCCGCCTTCGACAACGTGGCGTTGCCGCTGGTCATCGCCAGCGCGCCGCGCGCGGAGATCGAGAAGCGGGTGCGCGCGGCGCTCGACAAGGTCGGGCTGCTCGCGCGCGAGCGCGCGCTGCCGGCGCAGCTGTCGGCCGGCGAGCAGCAGCGCGTCGGCATCGCGCGCGCGATCGCCGCCAGGCCGGCGCTGGTGATCGCCGACGAGCCCACCGGCAACCTCGACCCGCAGCTCGCGGCCGAGATCATGGCCCTGTTCGCGACCCTTACCCAGGGCGGCACCACGGTGCTGGTGGCCAGCCACGACCTGCACCTGATCCAGCGCCTGCGCCGCCGCGTGCTGGTGCTGGACAAGGGCCGCCTGATCGACGATTACCGGCCGCAGCGCGAGGGCGTCGCGCCGTGAACCGGCGAGTCGACGCGCCGGCGGCCGGGCAGCGCTTCGTGGTGGCGCGGCCGTCGTTGCGCGCGCTGGCCGACCAGCATCTCTACAGCGCGCTGTCGAGCCTGGGTCGGCTGTGGCAGCGCCGCGGCGGCAGCGCGATCACGATCCTGGTGATGGCGCTGGCCCTGGCCTTGCCGCTGCTGCTGCTGCTCGCGGTCGGCAACTTCGCGGTACTCGGCGGCGCCCTGCGCGACGCGCGCGAGCTGACGGTGTTCCCGCGCGCCGACCTGCCGGATGCGCGGATCGAGGCGTTGCGCGACGCCGCGCTCGCGCTCGCCGGCGTCGCCGAGGTGCGCGCGCGCACGCCGGCGCAGAACCTCGAGGAACTGCGCGCGCTGGCCGGATTCGGCGAGGCGCTGGACCTGATCGAGCGCAACCCGTTGCCGGCCACGCTGGTGGTCGCGCCACGGGCCGCGCTCGATGCGGCGGCGATCGCTGCCCTGGCGCGCGCGCTGGAGTCGCTCGAGGACGTGGAATTCGTCCAGTACGACCTCGGCTGGCGCGAGCGCCTCGATGCCGCGCTGGCGCTGGCGCGCCGTGCCGTGGCGCTGGTCGCCACGCTGCTCGCGCTCGGCGCGCTGCTGGTGGTGGGCAACACCATCCGCCTCGACGTGGCCGCGCGCGCCGACGAGATCGCGGTGATGCAGCTGCTCGGCGCCACCGACGGCTTCGTGCGCCGGCCGTTCCTCTATGCCGGGGTCTGGTACGGCGCCGCGTCAGCGCTGCTGGCGCTGGCCGGCGTGGTGCTGGCGGGCTTCGCGCTCGGCGCGCCGGTAGCGCGGCTGGCCGCCAGTTACGGCAGCAGTTTCCGCCTGGCCGGCGTCGGCGCGGGACTCGCGCTCGCCACGGTCGCCGCGGGAATCATGTTAGGCTGGCTTGGCGCCTGGGCGGCCTGCGGCCGGCACCTTGCGCGGGGCAAACCGCAGTAACCCCCGGTCGGAATGGGCGCGTGCATCCGGCGCGCGGTGCCGCACGGCGCCGGCGTCGCCGTCGCCCCCGCAGGAGACCAGCGCCGTCGTGGAAGGCCAGCTCACCCGCCACATCAGCAGCGACGAACCGCGCGTGATGGTCGTCGACGGCTCGCGCTCGGCGCGGCGCATGATCGAGCAGGTGCTCAAGGCCGAGTTGCCCAACGCGGTGGTCCTGTCCTGCGAGAGCGGCGCCGCGGCCCGGCGCGAGCTCGACAGCGGCATCGTCGACCTGGTCACCACCGCGCTCGCCTTGCCCGACATGGACGGCCTCGAGCTCGCGACCTACATCCGCGAGCAGGCGCCGCAGGCCTACATCCCGATCGTGGTGGTCTCGGGCAGCGTCAACGAGCGGCTCGAGGATCGCGGCCTCGGTGGACCGGTCACCGACTACTTCGACAAGTCGCTGGGGTTTGCCGCCCTGGCCCAGTTCATCCGCGGCTATACCCATCCGGAAATGCACGCCAGCGGCCGCGTGCTCTACGTCGAGGACAGCCGCGTGGTGGCGCTGGCCACGCGCCGCATGCTGGAGAAATACGGCCTGACCGTGCAGCACGTCTCCAGCGTCGAGGACGCGCTCGCGCTGGTCGACGCCGCGCGCGCGCAGGGCCAGGCGGTGGCCGACATCATCCTCACCGACGTCTACCTCAAGGGCGGGCTGACCGGCAAGGAACTGCTGGAGAAGCTGCGCGGCGAGTACGGCCTCGACCGCGGCGCGATGCCGGTGCTGGTCATGACCGCCGAGGACAATCCCAGGAACCAGGCCGCGCTGCTGCGCGTGGGCGCCAACGACCTCGTGCACAAGCCGGTCGAGGAGCGGCTGCTGATCACCAAGCTGCTGTTCCAGTTGCGCGTGGCCCAGGCGCGCCAGCGCCGCCTCGGCGCGGCCGCCCGCAGCGCCTGAGGCGCGGCGTTGGACGCGGACCGGATCCGGCTGGAGCCGTCGTGGAAGGCGCGCCTCGCGCCGCTGTTCGCGACCCCGGGCATGCAGGCGCTGCGCGCCTTCCTGGTCGCCGAGGCGCGCGCCGGCAAGACCATCTATCCGCCCCCGGACCAGATCTTCGCCGCGCTCGACGCCACGCCCTTCGACGCGGTCAAGGTCGTGATCCTGGGCCAGGATCCCTACCACGGTCCCGGCCAGGCCCATGGCCTGTGCTTCTCGGTGCGTCCCGGCGTCCCGCCGCCGCCCTCGTTGCAGAACATCCACGCCGAGCTGGAGAGCGACCTCGGCATCGCCCGCCCGGACCACGGTTGCCTGCTGCCCTGGGCGCGTCGCGGCGTGCTGCTGCTCAACGCCGTGCTGACGGTGGAGCGCGGGCTGGCCGGCTCGCACCACGGCAAGGGCTGGGAGGCCTTCACCGATGCCGTGGTCGATCATCTCAACCGCGAGCGTGAGGGCCTGGTGTTCCTGCTCTGGGGCTCGCCCGCGCAGGCCAAGGCGCGCCAGGTCGACCTGCAGCGGCACCACGTGCTGAAGGCGCCGCATCCCTCGCCGCTGTCGGCGCATCGGGGCTTCCTCGGCTGCCGGCACTTCTCCCGGGCCAACGCGTGGCTGGCCGCGCGCGGTTCGGAGGGCGTGGACTGGCGCCTGCCACCGCGGGCGCAACTCGAATTCACTTGATCTTCAGGTCCACCGCGCCAACAATGCACCGTCGGCGGCCTGACCCGCTGCCGATTGTCCGAGGGGAGTAGCTCCCAATCCGCTGGGCCGTCATCACGGGCTGCATGCCCCGGTCCAGTGGGCAGCGCAAGCAGATGCGCTGCGAGCGAGACCTCGTCACCCGGGGGTGACGGTCTCGCACGTCCAGATTCCGGCGTACGAACTCCGCCCAGCTACCGGCGCGCCGTTGCGCGTCGACGTCGAGGAGCGCGACTGGTGGAAACGATTGGCGAATGGTGGATGTGGGCCGGCTTCGCCGTGTTCGTGGCGATCGCGGTCGCCATCGACATGCTGATGCTGCGCCAGCAGGGCGCGCACAAGGTCTCGGTGCGCGAAGCGCTGGGCTGGTCGGCGCTGTGGGTGGCGCTGGCGCTGCTCTTCTGCGTGGTGCTGTGGTGGTACCTCGATGGCCATGCGGGCCGCGAGGTCGCCAATCTCAAGGCCACCGAGTTCCTGACCGGGTACCTGATCGAGAAGTCGCTCTCGGTCGACAACATCTTCGTGTTCCTGATGATCTTCACCTTCTTCGCGGTTCCGGCCGAGCACCAGAAGCGGGTGATCGTGATCGGCGTGATCGGGGCGATCGTGCTGCGCGCGATCATGATCCTGCTGGGCGGGCTGCTGATCGCGAAGTTCCACTGGATCCTGTACCTGTTCGGCCTGTTCCTGGTCGCCACCGGGATCAAGATGCTGGTGTTCGCCGACCATGCGCCGGACCTGGAACAGAACCCGGTGCTGCGCTGGATGCGCGGGCACCTGCGCATGACCCGCGATTTCGAGTCCGACCGCTTCTCCGTCATGCGCGACGGCAAGCGCTGGTTCACCCCGCTGTTCGCCGTCGTGGTGCTGGTCGCCGTGACCGACATCATCTTCGCGGTCGATTCGATCCCGGCGATCTACGCCATCACCGAGGATCCGTTCATCGTGCTGACCGCCAACATCTTCGCGATCCTCGGCCTGCGGGCCCTGTACTTCCTGCTCGCCGACATGAAGGACCGCTTCCACCTCCTGAGCTACGGGCTGGCGGTGGTGCTGCTCTTCGTCGGCGGCAAGATGCTGCTGGCCGGCTGGGTCAAGGTGCCGGCCTTCACGTCGCTGGGGGTGGTGGTCTCGATCCTGGTCGGGAGCATCCTGCTCAGCCTGCTGCGGCCCCCGGCGCCGCCCAAGGTGCTCCCCAAGGGGACCGCATGATGACCAGGAAAGTCAATAAAATCAGAGATATGAGCAGCGGAACTTCCGCCCCTCTTAGCACTCCAAGCAGGGGAGTGCTAAAATCGCGCTCGCCCAGGAGGACATCGATGACCCAAGCCTTGGTTGCCCAGAACCTGCGGATCCCGAGTGCGCTCGGGAGCCTCGACGCCTACATCGGGGCAGTCAACCGCGTGCCGATGCTCACCGTCGAGGAAGAACGGGAGCTGGCGGCGCGCTATCGCGCCGAGGAAGACCTCGAGGCCGCCAGGCAGCTGGTGATGTCGCACCTGCGCTTCGTGGTGCACGTGGCGCGCGGCTATTCCGGCTACGGACTGGGCATCGCCGACCTGATCCAGGAAGGCAACATCGGCCTGATGAAGGCGGTCAAGCGCTTCGACCCGACCCAGGGCGTGCGCCTGGTGTCCTTCGCGGTGCACTGGATCCGCGCCGAGATGCACGAATTCATCCTGCGCAACTGGCGCATCGTCAAGGTCGCGACCACCAAGGCGCAGCGCAAGCTGTTCTTCAACCTGCGCAAGTCGAAGAAGCGCCTGGGCTGGATGAACGCCGAGGAAGTGCGCACGATCGCCGCCGAGCTCAAGGTGCCCGAGGCGACGGTGCTGGAGATGGAAGCGCGCCTCAACGGCCATGACGTGGCCTTCGACGCGCCGGCCGACTCCGACGACGACGTGCGGCCCTCGCCGGTGGCCTACCTGGTCGACCACGCGGCCAGCCCCGACGAGGCCCTGGCGCGCAGCGACAACAGCGACCACCAGCTGGCGGTGCTCGGGCGCGGCATGCAGCAGCTCGATGCGCGCTCGCGCGACATCATCAAGCGGCGCTGGCTGGACGACGAGAAGGTGACGCTGCAGGAGCTGGCGGACGAGTACGGCGTTTCGGCCGAACGCATCCGCCAGATCGAAGCCAACGCGATGAAGAAGATCCGCGCGCTGTTCGAAGCCTGATCCCCGCAACCGCGTCACGCGATACCCGACGGCCTCCCTCGCGGAGGCCGTCGGCGTTTCGGGGTCGGCAAGGCGCGAATCGCCCTTGTAGGAGCGCATCTCATGCGCGACCGCGGACGAACAGGCTGCGGTCGCGCATGAGATGCGCTCCTACAGGGGGTCTGGTTGACCCGGCGAAACCGTCAGTAGAGGTCGACCGGATCGACGTCGATCGACCAGCGCACGCGGCGCGCCTGCGGACGGGCGCGCAGCCCGTCGAGGGTGGAGGCGAGCGCGCGCTGCAGGGCCGGGCGCTGCCGCGATTCGAGCAGGAGCTGGCCGCGCACGTAGCCGGCGCGACGCGGCAAGGGCGCGGGCAGCGGTCCGCGCGCCATCACGCCCCCGGCCGCCTCGAAGCCGGCGCGCGCCAGGACGAGGAAGGCATCCACGTCCGCCCGCTGTTGCGCCTCGGCGCGCAGCAGGGCGAAGTGCGCGTAGGGCGGGAAGCCCAGCGCCTGGCGTTGCGCCAGTTCCTCGCGCGCGAAAGCGCCATAGCCGCCTTCGAGCAGGCGCCGCAGCAGCGGATGCCCGGGGTGGTGGGTCTGCAACAGCACCGTGCCGGGCTTGCGCCCGCGGCCCGCGCGGCCCGCGACCTGCACCACCAGCTGCGCAAGGCGCTCGGCACCGCGGAAATCGGCGCTGAAGAGCCCGCCATCGACGTCGACCAGCGCGGCCAGCGTCAGGTTGGGCAGGTCGTGGCCCTTGGCCAGCATCTGGGTGCCGACCAGCACCGCGGGCGCGCCGCTTTCGATCGCGGCCCAGCGCGATTCGCGCGCGCCGCGCGCGCGCGTGGTGTCGCTGTCCATGCGGATCACGGTCGCGCCGGGAACTTGCGCCACCAGCGCCTCTTCCAGCCGCTCGGTGCCGGCCCCCAGCGGCAGCAGCGCGCCGGAACCGCAATCCGGGCAGGTGGAAGGCGTGCGCGCGGCGTGCCCGCAGTGGTGGCAGCGCAGGCCGGCGCCGGCGCGGTGCAGCGTGAGGTGCGCGTCGCAGCGCGGGCAGTCGGCATGCCAACCGCAGTCGTGGCACAGCAGCACCGGGGCATAGCCGCGCCGGTTGCGGAACACCAGGGCCTGCTCGCCGCGCGCGACGCATCCCGCCACCGCCTCGACCAGTGGCGCGGAAAGACCCTCGTGCAGGCGTTGGCGGCGCAGGTCGATCAACTGCACGTTCGGCGTCCGCGCGTCGCCGGCGCGGCGCGACAGCCGCAGCGCCTGGTAGCGGCCGGCATCGACGTTGGCCAGCGTCTCCAGCGCGGGCGTGGCCGAGCCCAGCACCACGGGCACGCCGAGCGCGCGCGCGCGCACCAGGGCGAGGTCGCGCGCGTGGTAGCGGAAGCCGTCCTGCTGCTTGTACGAGGCGTCGTGTTCCTCGTCGATGACGATCAGGCCGGCGCGCGCGAGCGGCGTCAGCACGGCCGAACGGGTGCCCAGGACGACCGGCGCGGTGCCGCGGGCGGCGGCCAGCCACGCGCGCGCGCGTTCGCCCTCGGCCAGGCCCGAATGCAGCGCGGCCACGCGCACGCCCAGGCGCTCCTCGTAGCGCCGCACCGCCTGCGGCGTGAGCCCGATCTCCGGCACCAGGACCAGCGCCTGGCGTCCGGCCGCGAGCACCCGCGCGATGAGTGCAAGGTAGACCTCGGTCTTGCCGCTGCCGGTGACGCCCTCGAGCAGCGTGGCGCCGAAACGCGCCGGGGCCAGCCCGGCGGCCAGCTGCTCGAACGCGCTGGCCTGCTCCGGATTGAGCGGTGGCCCTGCCAGCGGCGGGCGGGCGGCGCTGCCGGCATCGTCGACCGCGTCGACCAGCCCCTCGCGCTCGAGTTGGCGCAGGACCGTGGCCGCCGTGCCCAGTTCGGCGCCCAGGGCTGCGCGGGTGAGCGGACCGGCGGCCAGCAGGCCGAGCACGCGCCGCGCGCGGGTCGGCTTGCCGGGGATCGCCAGCGCCGCCGCACCCGCGCGGTTGATCGCGTAGGCCGGGAGCGCGTCGACCTGGCCCTCGGGCCGCCGCAACACGACCGGCAGCGCCGCCTGCAGCACTTCGCCCAATGGATAGGCGTAATAGGAGGCAGCCCAACGCAGGCTTTGCACCAACTCGGTGCTTAGCAGGGGCGCGGCGTCCAGCCGCGACGTGATCGGGCGCAATCGCAGCACGTCGCCGCTCGCTTCCGCGACATCGACGACGACACCGACCAGTTCGCGCGATCCGACCTGGACCGCGACCCGGCAGTTCGTCCAGTCGCCGTCCGGCTCGGTCCCCTCGGGCGCCAGGTAGTCGAGCGGGCCCGGCAGCGGCAAGGGCACCGCGACGCTCAGGACCCGGGTCACGAACCGGCCCCGCCGACAGGGCCATTTCCGGGCCGCAGACCCGGGGAATCGGCGTCCGATCCCGGCTTAGGCCGCATACTTGAGCCATCCCTCACGAAGGCACCCTAACCCGACGAATTTCCAACGCTTTCGTCCTTATCCACAGAGTCTGTGGATAACTCTGTGGATGACGCCCTGCCGGGACCTGCCGGAAGCGCCCGGGCAGGGCCCCGCATCCGCTATGGTCAAAAAATAGCCAAATCCTCGATCATTTTGCAAATCAACAACTTGCATGTCGAACGCAGGTCACGGACCGGACGCGGATGCGGCCTTGCCACAAGATCGTCACGTGCCGGGGCGCCCTGTGCACATCCATCGGGTGACACGCTGTCAACCGGACCTCGCCCGGCGCGTTTTCAGGTCTTGCCAGGGGCGCGTGGCCCCGCCGGGCCCGAGCACCCACAATGGCCTCCGAAAGTCCCGCCCTGACCGCCGCATCCTTGGATCGAGCCGCCCCCCGCAGCACGGAACGCGTGGATGCCCTCGACCGCTTCCTGCGCGGGGTCGAGCGTCGCGCATTGCGCCAGGCCGAACTTGCGGTAGGACAACGCGACGATGCCCTGGACGTGGTGCAGGATGCCATGTTGGCCTTTGCCCGCGCGTATGCCGCGCGGGAGCCGGCCGAGTGGCCGCCATTGTTCCATCGGGTGCTGGAAAGCCGGATCCTGGACTTCCACCGCCGCACCAAGGTGAGGCGGCGCTGGCGGGTCTGGCTCGGTCGCG
>JAGOEZ010000009.1:0-11218 GCA_017997455.1 Lysobacterales bacterium
TCGATCTGCAGGCCGGGTTCCTCGAGGATGCGGTCGAGTACGCCCCAGGTGAAGGCGCCATGGGCACCGCCGCCCTGCAGCGCGAGGTCGATCTTGAGGGGCTTGGATCGCGCCTTGCTGCGGGGTGGCTTGGCCATGGCTTCGGTTCCTGGGGGTGGGCGCGCAGGCGGCGTGTACTCGCGCGCGCTGCGGACCGCGCCGCGCGCGCGCATCGCATGCTGCAACGCAACAAGCCCATTCTAACCGGCAAGTGCACGGGCGCAACCGCCCGGCGGGGGCGTGCCTACGGCGCGCGCAGGAATTCCAGCAACGCCGGCTCCACCCTCTCCGGCCGTTCCAGGTGCGGCAGGTGGCCGGCATCCGCCACCGCGAGGAACTCGTGCGGGCCCAGCGCCTCGCGCACCGCGGCGCTGAGCGCGTAGGGCACGGTCTGGTCCTGCTCGCCCCACACCAGCAGCACAGGCTGCTGCTGCGCCCCGACGGCGCGGTAGGCCGGCAGCGGATCGCGCGTCGCGACTTCGCGCAGCGTCGAGAGGATGGCGCGACCGAAGCCGAAATAGCGCATCTGCGGCCGATAACGCTCGCTCCAGTCCGGGAAGCGCTCCGGATGCACGAAGTCGCTCGCCTGCCCGGCGGCCATGCCCGGCAGCACCGCAACCCGGAACAGGTACTCCCCGAGCAGCGGCCAGCGCAGCGGCCCGATCTCGCGCGCGGTGGCCATGGGATCGATCAGAACCAGGCGCCGCACGCGGGCAGGGTGTTCGGCGGCGTAGCTCGCCGTGATCACGCCGCCCATCGAGAGCCCGACCAGGTCCACCGGCCCTGGGATCCCGAGTGCGTCCAGCAGTTCGTCGATCTGGCGCGTGTAGCGCGCGATGTCGTAGGCGCCGCGCGGCCGGTCGGAACTGCCGCGGCCATACAGGTCGTAGCGGATGACGCGATGGCCCGCCGCCGCGAGCGCGTCAAAAGTCGGGTCGTAGATGTAGGAGGGCACCGAGAAGCCATGCACGAGCAGCACCGGCGGCCCGTCCACCGGCCCGGCCTGTTGGTAATGGACCGAGCCTTCGCCGAGCTGCACGTGGGCGCCGGGCGCGGCCGCGCGCGCCGCGGCGTCGAGCGGGCGCCATTCGCTGTTGCGCAACAGCGGCGGCAGCGCCGCCAGGACCAGCAGCGCGGCGAGCAAGTGCCGCCAGTTCCAGGGCTTGCGCATGGCGGTGATCATCCCCGATCGGCACCGCGCACGGAAGCTTGCGCGCCGCGCTGGCCGGGCGTGCAGGCACACTTGGCTACAGTCCCGCGGTTGAACCGCGCGTGGCAAAGCGGTAGATGTGTGCGGATGACCGGCGCGCACCGCCGGCCACGCCCATCGAGCCACGACCACACAGGAGCAGCACCATGGACCCGCAAGCCATCCGGGAATTCCTCAGCACGACCGCGATCGAGCTCGGGGTGAAGGTCCTCGCCGCGATCGCCTTCTGGATCATCGGCCGCTGGCTGATCGGGCGCGTCATCGCCCTGATCAGCGCGGCGATGAACCGCAACCACGTCGACCCGACCCTGACCAAGTACCTGGGCTCGATCGTCGCCGTCGCCCTCAACATCGCCCTGGTGCTGGGCATCCTCGGCTACTTCGGCATCCAGACCACCTCCTTCGCCGCCCTGCTCGCGGGCGCCGGCCTCGCCATCGGCCTGGCCTGGAGCGGGATGCTGGGCAACTTCGCCGCCGGCGCCTTCATGCTGATCCTGCGCCCGATCAAGGTCGGCGACTTCGTCAGCGTCGGCGGCATCACCGGCACGGTGCACGAGCTCGGCCTGTTCGGCACCACGCTGGTCACGCCGGACAACGTCATGACCATCGTCGGCAACGGCAAGGTCTTCGGCGACACGATCCAGAATTACTCGGCGCTGCCGGCGCGGCGCGTGGAGCGCACGGCGCAGCTGGCCGGGAGCGTCGATCCGCTCGATGCCATCGCGCGCCTCAAGGCCGCGGTCGCGAAGATCCCCAACGTCGCCACGAGCCCGGCGCCGGAAGTCAGCCTGCTGGACCTCAACCTGGTCGGCCCGGTGATCGCGGTGCGTCCGTACACGCACACCGACCACTACTGGCAGGTGTACTTCGATACCAACGAGGCGATCGTGCGCACGGCCAAGGAGGCGGGCTGGCCGGCGCCCACGCCAGGCCAGGTCATCCGCCACGCGCCGCTGGGCTAGCGCGAGCCGGGCACCGCCCGCGGCCGGCGAGGGATCGCCGGCGCGCGGCGCACGCGGCCCAGGCTCAGCCGCACTTCGAGTAGCCGCAATTTAGGCAGGTAGCGCAGCCGTCCATGATGATCACGGACTTGGCGTTGCACTTGCCGCACATCGAGGCACTCGCGGGGAACGAGCCTTCGGACGTGATCGTGAGGATGTCGTCGTCGGCCGATGCGGATTCGGCGCCGGCGCCGGCGAGATCGTCCGTGAGGGGCGTGGCGTCGGACGCGGCGTTCGTCGCGACGCCGGATCCCGGCTTGCGCCGGGACGGCGCCGGCTCAGCCGGCGTCGCTTTCTTCCTGGCGCGGGCGTCGTACTGGGCGCGCTTTTCCGCGATCAGCTTCTTCTGCTCGAGCGACATCTCGGGATCGACGATCATGCCGATCATCTTGAGGTGATCCTCGACCACCGCGCCGATCTCGGCCACGATGCTGGGCATGTACACGCCGCCGGCCTTGAAATAGCCGCCGCGCGGGTCGAACACGGCCTTCATCTCCTCGACCAGGAAGGTCACGTCGCCGCCCTTGCGGAACACGGCGCTCATGATCCGGGTCAGCGCAACGATCCACTGGAAGTGGTCCATGTTCTTCGAGTTGATGAAGATCTCGAAGGGGCGGCGCAGTTCGTACTCGGTGCCGGGATTGAGCACGATGTCGTTGATCGTGGTGTACAGGGCGTGCTCGAACAGCGGGCTCTTGATCTTGTAGGTGCTGCCGATGAGCACGTCGGGTCGCTCGACCTTCTCGTGCATCTGGATCACTTCGGCCTTCGGCAGCTCGAGGTGTTCCTCGGCTTCGGGCGCGACCGGGATGGCGGGCTTGGTCTTGTCGTCGGCGGACGCGACGGTGTAGCCCTTGATCTTCTTGCTGATCTTGATGGCCATGTACGGCTCTCGCATGGCGCGTCGGGCGCGCCGGTGGTTCAGGGCGCCGGAGGGCCGGCGAGTTGCTGCCCGGATCGCGGGCGGTGGCGGCCCCGCCGCGGAGGCGGGGCGGATCGTGGTGCCGCGGCCGCGCACAAGGGCCTGCCCCGGTGAAAGCCGGGGTGCGCTCCTGCAGGGGCACGCCCACCCGGTCCTTCGGGCGGGTGATCCCGGACGGGCGCGGCCTTGCGGTGCGCCGACGTCCGGGATACGCGAAATACCTCAACCAGCGGGCCCGCGTACAGCGGGCCTACTTGCGACGGGCCTTCTTGCGCGCGGCTTTCCTGGCCGGACGCTTGGCTGCCGACTTCCTGGCCGACTTCTTCGCGGCCTTTTTCGCCGGCTTCCGGGCCGGCTTCTTGCTGGTCTTCCGGACGGCCTTCTTGGCCGTCTTCCTGGCTGGCTTGGCCTTCTTGGCCGCCTTCCTGGCCGGCTTCTTCTTCGCCGGCGCAACGGCCTTCTTGGCCTTGGCTACCGCCTTCTTGGCGGTGGACTTGGCCTTCTTGACCGCCTTCTTGGCGCCGGCCTGGGCCTTCTTGGCCGTCTTGACCACCGCCTTCTTGGCGGCCGTGGCCTTCTTGGCCACCACCTCGGTCGCCTTGCCCACGGCAGCCTTGGCGTCGGACACCGCGGTGCCGGCCTTCGCCGCCGCCGCATGACCCACTTCCTGCGCCTTCTCGACCACCGATTCAAAGGTGGAGCCGATGTTGGCGAACATGCTGTTCTGCTCGGTACTCATGCTACCCCTCCGGTTTCTGGTTCTTCGGTTGGCAGTTGCGGTCGCGGGGTCCCAGGGAAAAAGCCTAGAACTTGCCGTAGTAGCCCTCCTTGAGGGCATCGAACAGGTTGGCGGCGGTGTGGACCTCGCCGTCGTACTCGATCTCGTCATTTCCCTTGACCTCCACAACACTACCGTCCTCCAGCTCAAAACGGTAGGTGGTGTTCTCGAGATCCTGTTCCTTGACCAGAACGCCCTGGAAAGCGGCGGGGTTGAAGCGGAAGGTGGTGCAGCCCTTGAGGCCCTGTTTGTGGGCGTAGCGGTAGATGTCCTTGAAGTCCTCGTAGGGGTAATCCGTGGGGACGTTGGCGGTCTTGGAGATCGACGAATCGACCCACTTCTGCGACGCCGCCTGGATGTCCACGTGTTCCTTCGGGGAGATGTCGTCGGCCGCGACGAAGTACTCGGGCAGCTTCTCGTCCGGGTCGGTGGCGTAGGGCCGGGCCGCGCCGTTGATCAGGGTGCGGTAGGCCAGCAGCTCGAAGCTCATGACCTCGACCTTTTCCTTGGTCTTGCGGCCCTCGCGGATCACGTTGCGGCTGTAGCTGTGGGCGAAACTGGGCTCGATGCCATTGGAGGCATTGTTGGCCAGCGACAGCGAGATGGTGCCGGTGGGCGCGATCGAGCTGTGGTGGGTGAAGCGCGGGCCGAGTTCGGCCAGCTTGTCGACCAGCTCCGGCGCGACCGTGGCGATGCGCTGCATGTAGCGGCTGTAACGCACGTGGAGCAGGCGCCCGGGGATCTTCTGGCCGAGCTTCCAGCCGTCGCGCGCCATCTCGGGGCGCTTGCGCAGCATCTCGGCCGTGACCTCGAACTCCTCGAGCATGATCGGCGCCGGGCCCTTCTCCTCGGCCAGCGACAAGGCCACCTCCCAGCCCGCCAGCGCCATCTCGCGGCTCACCTCCTCGGTGAACTGGCAGGCCTCGGCGCCGCCGTAGCGCAGCTTGAGCATGGTCAGGGTCGAGCCCAGCCCGAGGAAGCCCATGCCGTGGCGGCGCTTGGACAGGATCTCGTGGCGCTGCTGTTCCAGCGGCAGGCCGTTGATCTCGACCACGTTGTCGAGCATGCGCGTGAACACGCGCACCACTTCGCGGTACTCGTCCCAGTCGAAGCGCGCGCGCGGGCCGAACGGGTCGCGCACGAACTTGGTCAGGTTGACCGAGCCCAGCAGGCAGGAACCGTACGGCGGCAGCGGCTGCTCGCCGCAGGGATTGGTCGCGCGGATGTTCTCGCACCACCAGTTGTTGTTCATCTCGTTGACGCGGTCGATGAGGATGAACCCGGGCTCGGCGTAGTCGTAGGTCGAGACCATGATCATGTCCCACAGGTGCCGCGCGCGCAGGTGGCCGTAGATCCGGCACGCCACCAGGCCGTCTTCGCGGCTGACGTAGTTCTCGCGCGTGGGCCATTCGCGCCATACGACCTGGGCGGGATCGCCGAGGTCGACGTCGTCCTTTTCCTTGACGTTGACCGGGAACACCAGCGGCCAGTCGGCGTCGGACTCGACCGCGGCCATGAACTCGTCGGTGATCAGCAGCGAGAGGTTGAACTGGCGCAGGCGCCCGTCCTCGCGCTTGGCCCGCACGAATTCCTTGACGTCCGGATGGGCGACGTCGAAGGTGCCCATCTGCGCGCCGCGGCGGCCGCCGGCGGACGACACCGTGAAGCACATCTTGTCGTAGATATCCATGAACGACAGCGGGCCCGAGGTGTGGGCGCCGGCGCCGGACACGTAGGCGCCGCGCGGGCGCAGGGTGCTGAACTCGTAGCCGATGCCGCAGCCGGCCTTGAGCGTGAGCCCGGCCTCATGGACCTTCTCGAGGATGCCGTCCATCGAGTCGGGGATCGTGCCCGACACGGTGCAGTTGATCGTGCTGGTGGCGGGCTTGTGCTCGAGCGCGCCGGCGTTGGAGGTGATGCGGCCAGCCGGGATCGCCCCGCGGCGCAGCGCCCACAGGAAGCGTTCGTACCAGTACTTCTGCTTCTCCGCGGTGGCCTCGGGATCGGCCAGGGCGCGGGCGACGCGCTGGTAGGTCTCGTCGATGCTGCCGTCGACCGGCTCGCCCCGTTTGGACTTGAGGCGGTACTTCTTGTCCCAGATGTCGTACGACGCAGGCTGAAGCGGGACCTCCGCCTCGCCCCGGGACACCGCCTCCAGGCGAACCGTGCTCATCGATGTACTGCCTCCCAAAGTGCGTTTGCCCGTGCGTTTCTTCTTGTCCGCGCCCATCATTCAGCCCCGGAATCCGGGAAAAGCACGCCCGTGGCGGCCACCTCGCCTGAACTCAAGCCTGGGTCTTCGTGTGCGCCCGGCTGGCCGCCATCCCGTCCCCGGGGAGCTGCCGTCTGACTGTCACAGAAACCCAAGTGGTTGGGTTCATGCCGTCCGGGCCACCACTAGATGTTGTGAACGCGACGGAAGGCGACGTTACGCCCGTTAAGGGTTCGGGTCAAGCAGTTGTTTTTCTGATAAACATCAATCGTTTATCGCGAAAATGTGGAAATTTTCCGCGTTTTTGCCGCGATTGGCCGGGTCGCCGGCGCGCGGTTGAGAGCGGCGAAACCGGCACAAGATGTAGGGGTCTGGAATACAGCCACCGGAGCGGATTTCGATGCGTGGATCGGCACTCTGTCGGGGCCTCGTGACGGCCATTCCACTGCTGTTTGCGACCGGCCTGGCCGCGGTCCCGGCCCACGCGGGCGCCCTGCCGGCGGCGGTCGATGGCGAGGCCCTGCCCTCGCTTGCGCCCATGCTCGAGCGAATCACGCCGGCGGTGGTCAACGTGGCGTCCAGGCGCAGCGTGCAGGTGCGCAGCCCGTTCATGGACGATCCCTTCTTCCGCCGCTTCTTCGGCATGCCCGACATTCCGCGCGAGCGGATCCAGCAATCCCTGGGTTCGGGCGTGATCGTCGACGCCGCCAAGGGCTACGTGCTGACCAACAACCACGTGATCGAGAACGCCGACGAGATCGAGGTCACGCTGGCCGACGGGCGCACGCTCGCGGCAACCCGCGTCGGCACCGACCCCGACTCCGATGTCGCGGTGATCCGGATCCCGGCCGAACGCCTCGCCGCGCTGCCCCTGGCCGACTCGGCGCGCCTGCGCGTCGGCGATTTCGTGGTCGCGGTCGGCAATCCCTTCGGCCTCGGCCAGACCGTCACCGGCGGCCTGGTCTCGGCGCTGGGCCGCAGCGGGCTGCGCGGCATCGGCGTGCAGAACTTCATCCAGACCGATGCCTCGATCAATCCGGGCAATTCGGGCGGCGCGCTGGTCAACCTGCGCGGCGAGCTGATCGGGATCAACACCGCGATCTTCTCGCCTTCGGGCGGCAATGTCGGGATCGGCTTCGCGATCCCGTCCAACCTCGCGCGCGACGTCATGCGCCAGCTGCTGGCCTTCGGCGAGGTCAAGCGCGGTTCGCTGGGACTCGCCACCCAGGACCTGGACGAGGAGCTGGCCGCGGCGCTGGGTGTCGAGCCCGGCAAGGGCGCCGTGGTCACCCGGGTCGGGGCGGGGTCGCCGGCCGCCGGCGCCGGGATCAGGCCCGGCGATGTCGTCACCGCGATCGACGGCAAGCCGGTGCGCAGCCGCGCCGACCTCGCCAATCTCGAGGGCCTGCTGCCGGTCGGCAGCACGGTGCAGGTGGCGCTGCTGCGCGACGGCGCCGTGCTCAACGTCACCGCGGCGCTGCGCGCGGTGGTCCTGCGCAAGCTGGAGGCGGCGACGCTGGACCCGCGCCTGGCCGGCGCCAGCCTCAGCGACCTCGAGGCCAAGCTGCGCGATCGCGGCGTCACCGGCGTGCTCGTGAGCCAGGTCGAGCCCGGCAGCCGCGCGGCCGGCTACGGCCTCGCCGCGGGCGACCTCATCACGACGGTGAACCAACGTGACATCGAGGACCTGGCGGCGCTCGAGGCGGTGCTCGGCGCGCGCCCTGGCCAGGTGCTGCTGACGCTGGTCCGTGGGCGGCGGGGCTTCTACCTGCTGCTCGACTGATCGACCGGTCGCCGCGGTGCCGGCAACGCCGGGTCCCGTGGCGACCCCGGATGAACGCCAACGCCATCACGGGCTGGCGTGCCCTGCGCGCTATCATGGGCAGGACGCCCGCAACGACGCACCGGAATTCCGCATGCCCGCCATCCAACGCTGCCTGTCCACCCTTGCCGCCCTGCTGCTGGTCGCCGGCACCGCGCACGCGCAAGCCTCGAAGGTGCCCAAGGCCGGCGCCGTCTGGTACGGCGACCTCGCCAGCGCACGCGCCTACATGGGCGACACCGCCAAACTGTACGAGCTCAAGCACCGCGGCGTGAAGGTCGAGGTCAAGGCCATCGGCACGGTCGCCGCGCTCGACGCGCTCGCGCAGGGCCGGGTCGACCTGGTCGGCTCCGCGCGCCTGGCCGATCCCGACAACGCCTTCGAACAGGGCCTGGTGTTCACGCCGGTGGTGTGGGACGCGATCGTGCTGGTGACGTCGGCCAAGAACCCGGTCGGCGGCCTGACCCTCGAGCAGATCGCCGACATCTACCTGGGCCGGATCACCGACTGGTCCCAGCTCGGCGGGCCGGCCAAGCCGATCAACCTCTACGCGGTGGCCGGGCCCGACGACGGGGTCGAGTTCAGCCTGCGCCGCGACCTGCTCGGCAACGGCAACCGCGTGGTCGCGGCCAAGCGCTGGTACATCAACACCCAGCAGCTCGAGGATGCGATCGCGATCGATCCGGCGGCGCTGGGCGTGACCACGCTTTCGAGCCAGGCGCGCAACAAGCTGCTCAAGCCGCTGGCGATCGAGGGCACCATTCCCAGCTTCAAGACCCTCGAGTCGGGCGAGTACCTGTTCTCCCTGCCGCTGTACCTGGTCGCCCGCGGCCCCGACGCGCCGCAGGGCGACTCGAGCGCGCGGGCACGCGACGCGCTCGAGTTCATGAATGGCGAAAGCGCGCTGCGCGCGGCCTGGCGCTCGCGCCAGCTGGTGCCTGCCGTGGAGGCGGGCAAGCTGGCCGAGGCCGACGCGCGGCATCGCGCGCTGATCGCCGAGCGCCTCGCCTTCGCGGTCGCCGCGGTCCCGGTGAACGTGGTGCCGACCGCGCAGATCGCGAGCCAGGCGGCGCTGGTGACGCCGGTGCAGGATGCGGCCGCGCCGGTGACCGCCAGCGCACTGCCGGAGCCCGCGCCCGCAGCGCAGCCGGCCGTGCCCTGCAAAGTCGGGGCGAACTGCTGAGTCCGCGCGGCGCGGCAGTTTCCGGCGCGCGCGGCGGGCGGGCGCGTCCGCCCGCCGCCAGGGTAGCCGCCACGGCGGGGCCATGATCCGCGCGCTCACCCTCGACCTCGACGACACCCTGTGGCCGATCGAACCGGTCGTGCTGCGCGCCGAGGCCGAGCTCGACGCGTGGCTGGCGCGACACTGCCCGGAGGTCGCCGCCGCATGGCCGATCGAGGCGATGCGCGAGCTGCGCACCCGCGTCCACGCCGACAACCCCGAGCTCGCGCATGACTTCACCGCCCTGCGCAAGCTCTCGCTCGCCCACGTCTTCGAGCCCTTCGGCCACGGCGAGGAACTGGTCGAGCGCGCCTTCGAGGTCTTCTACGCCGCGCGCAACCGCGTCGAGCTGTATCCGGACGCGGGTCCGGCGCTGCAACGGCTGGCCGGGCGCTTCCCGATCGCGAGCCTGTCAAACGGCAACGCCGACCTGCACCGCATCGGTCTGGGCGAGTACTTCGTCGCCACCGTGACCGCGCGCACGGTCGGGGTCGGCAAGCCGCATCCGCGCATCTTCGAGCGCGCGGTCGCGTGCCTGGGCCTGCCGGCCGCGCAGGTCGCGCACGTCGGCGACGATCCGCTGCTCGACGTGCAGGGCGCGCAACGTGCGGGCCTGGTGGCCGTGTGGCTGAACCGCAGCGGCGCGGCGTGGCCGCTGCCGCGGCCGCCCGATATCGAGATTGCCGAGCTCGGCGCGCTGGAACCGGCGCTGGAGCGCTACGCTGTGCACGGCGCGATCGCCGGGGGAATCCGATGAACATCCTGCTCGACGCCGGCCATGCCGGCGGGCGCACGCCGCTGGCGGCGCTCACGACCGCCAGCCTGCCGGGCTGGCTCGACACCCAGCCCGAAACCACCCGGCGCTGGATCGACTCGATGGGCTTCAGCGCGCAGCCCGGCAGCTGGTGCGGCGTGCCGGGCAACGACGGCGGCGTCGCGCAGATCCTGGCTGGCGTCGCCGAGACGCCGGATCTCCATGCCCTGGCCCACCTGCCGTTGGCGCTGCCGCCGGGCGACTACGTGCTGGCCTTGTGGCCGCCGACGCTGGACGCGGCGCAGATGGCGCTGGGCTATGCGCTGGGCGCATACCAGTACACGCGCTACCGCCCGGCGCGGCGCGCGCCGTCGCGGCTGGCCCTGCCGGCCGGCATCGACGCGATCGCGCTGCGGCGCACGCTGGCGGCCTGCACGCTGGTGCGCGACCTGGTCAACACGCCGACCGAGGACCTCGGGCCGGCGCAACTCGCCGATGCGGTGCGCCAGGTTGCCGCGCCGCGCGGCGCCGGCGTGCGCGAGTGGGTCGGCGACGAACTGCTGGAAGCGAATTTCCCGGCGATCCACGCCGTCGGCCGCGCCTCGCACCGTGCGCCGCGGCTGATCGAGCTCGGCTGGGGCGAGTCCGCGCACCCGCTGCTGGCGATCGTGGGCAAGGGCGTGTGCTTCGATACCGGCGGGCTCGACCTCAAGACCGGCGAGGGCATGCGCTGGATGAAGAAGGACATGGGCGGCGCCGCCCACGCGCTGGCGCTGGCGCAATGGGTGATGGACCAGCGCTTGCCGGTGCGGCTGCGCCTCTTGATCCCGGCGGTCGAGAATGCGGTGGGGCCGCAGGCCTACCGGCCGGGCGAGGTCGTGCGCACGCGCGCGGGACTGAGCGTGGAGATCGACAACACCGATGCGGAGGGCCGCGTGGTGCTGTGCGATGCGCTGAGTTATGCCGCCGAGCAGCGGCCCGAGTTGCTGCTCGACTTCGCCACCCTGACCGGGGCGGCGCGGGTCGCGCTGGGTCCCGACTTGCCGGCACTGTTCGCCAACGACGAGACGCTGTCGCAAGCGATCCTGGCGGCGGGACGCGAACGCATGGACCCGCTGTGGCCGATGCCGCTATGGCGGCCGTACCGCGCGATGTTCGAGTCCGGCATCGCCGATTTCTCCAACAGCAGCAGCACGCGGCACGCCGGCGCGATCACCGCGGCGCTTTACCTCGAGCGCTTCGTGCCGGAGACGCAGCC
>JAGOEZ010000009.1:11318-32513 GCA_017997455.1 Lysobacterales bacterium
AGTTGATGCGCTTGGGCGCCTCGGCCACGACGTTGAAGGCCTTCACGCGCGCCGCGAGCTGGGCGTCGCCCTGCAGCAGGTCGATCGCGTCGGCCAGGACCCGCGCCGACTCGGTCAGGAGCACGTCGGGACGCTCGGCCTCGTCCTCCGCCGCCTCGTCCTCGATCGGGCGCTCGTCGGCCTGCAAGCCGTCGTCGAGCACCAGTTCCGGCTCGTCGGCCGCGATCGCCGCCTTGCCGGCCGCGCCCGCAGCGGCCGCGGCCGCCTTGGCCAGCGCCTCGCGCTCGGCCTTGCGCGCCTTCTGCTTGGCCTCCAGCGCGTCGCGCTCCTGGCGGCGGGTGGACTCGAGCAGCGACTCGGATTTCTGCTGGCGCAGCTTGCGGTACTCGTCGAGGTCCGCGACCCAGTACTGGAACTCCTGGTCCCTGGACACGCGCTGCTCATGGCGCGCGGCCAGCAAGGGCACCAGTTCGTTGAAATTGCCCTGGCCGGCGTAATCGGCGGCAGTGATCGAGGTCCACGGCAGCGCGTTGTCGATCGCGCTTTCGCCCCATTCGGCCGGGTCGAAGGTGGTCGGGAAGGCGACGTCGGGGACCACGCCCTTGTTCTGGGTCGAGCCGCCGTTGACGCGGAAGAACTGCGCCACCGTGAGCTTGAGCTGGCCGAAGGCCGGCTCGTCGTTCTGGGCCACGTTGTCGAGGTCGACCAGGTTCTGCACCGTGCCCTTGCCGTACGTGGTCTCGCCGATGATCAGCGCGCGGCCATAGTCCTGCAGCGCGGCCGCGAAGATCTCCGAGGCCGAGGCCGAGCTGCGATTGACCAGCACCGCGAGCGGCCCGTCCCAGGCCACGCCGGCCTGGGCATCGGCTTCGACGCTCACGCGGCCCTGCGCATCGCGCACCTGGACCACCGGGCCGCGGTCGATGAACAGGCCGGTGAGGTCGGTGGCCTCGGTCAGCGAACCGCCGCCGTTGTCGCGCAGGTCCACCACCACGCCGTCGACGCCCTCGGCCTTGAGTTCGGCCAGCAGCCGGGCGACGTCGCGGGTGGAGCTGCGGTAGTCGGCATCGCCGCGGCGATGGCCTTCGAAGTCGTGGTAGAAGGTCGGCAGCGAGATCACGCCGATCCGGCGCATGCGCGTGCCGTCCCCGACCTCGATCAGCGAGCGCTTGGCGGCCTGCTCCTCGAGCTTGACCTGCTCGCGCACGATCGACAGGTGCACCGGCTTGCCGTCGCTGCCGGCATCCTTGGGCAGCACGTCGAGCAGCACCGTGGTGCCCTTGGGTCCGCGGATCAGCTCGACCACGTCGTCGATGCGCCAGCCGATGACGTCCTGGACCGGGCCCTTGGCCTGGCCCACGCCGACGATGCGGTCGCCGACATGGATCTGCCCGCTCTTGGAGGCCGGGCCGCCCTTGACGATGGTGCGCACCACCGTGTGCTCGTCGTCCTTGCCCAGGACCGCGCCGATGCCCTCGAGGGACAGGCGCATCTGCATGTTGAAGTTCTCGGCGGCGCGCGGGCCGAGGTATCCCGTGTGCGGCTCGATCGCGGTCGCGTAGGCGTTCATGAAGGTCTGGAACACGTCCTCGCCGTCGAGTTCGGCGACGCGCTGGCCATAGCTGCGGTAGCGCTTGTCGAGGGTCTTGCGGATCTCGTCCTCGGCCTTGCCGTTGAGCTTGAGGCGCAGCCACTCGTTCTTGACCCGCTTGCGCCAGACCTCGTCGAGTTCGGCGCTGTCGGCCGCCCACGCGGCGTCCTTGCGCTCGCTGGTCCAGGTCTCGTCGACGTCGAAGCTGAAGCCCTTGGCCACCAGCGCGCGCGCGTGCCGCGTGCGCTGGTCGACCCGTTCGACGTAGGTGCGGAAGATCGCATAAGGCGGGTCGAGCTCGCCGTCGTAGATCGCCTCGTCGAGCGAGGTCGCGAAATGCTGGAAGCCGTCGACGTCGCCGCGGGTGAAGAACAGCTTGTCGCCGTCGAGCGACTCGAGGTAGCGGCGCAGGATCTCGCCGCTCATGGCGTCGTCGAGCGGAACGCGCTTGTAGTGGAAGCGGGTGAGGAAGCGCGTTGCCCACATCGCGGCCTGGGCATCGCCCGCCGCGGGCTTGAGCGAGGCCGGGTCGACCGCCGCCGGGACCGCCGTCATCGGGGCCGCGGGCAGGACCAGGGCCAGGCCCAGGATGAGGGAACGCCAGTTCATCGCTACGCACTCCTGCCCGGGACCGTGCCCCGGACGTCTGAACCTAGATTCGGGCGGGCTTCCGACCCAGTGCCGGAAGTCGCGCCACCGTACTCATTGCGCAAATCCTGCCGCATGGGCCATTTGGTCCGCGTGATAGGAGGACCGCACCATCGGTCCCGCGGCCACGTGGCTGAAGCCCAGCTCGCGGCCGATGCGCTCGACCTGGGCGAACTCGTCCGGGGTCCAGTACCGCAACACCGGGTGGTGGTGCGCCGAGGGTTGCAGGTACTGTCCCACCGTGACCATGTCGACCTCATGCGCGCGCAGGTCGACCAGCGCCTGCGTGACCTGGGCCAGCGTCTCGCCCAGGCCGAGCATGATCCCGGACTTGGTTGGCAGTTCGCGATGGCGGGCCTTGAACGCCTGCAGCAGCTTGAGCGACCAGTCGTAGTCCGCGCCCGGGCGCACCTCGCGGTAGCGCTCGCGCACCGTCTCCAGGTTGTGGTTGAACACGTCCGGCGGCGCCGCCGCCAGCGCGTCCAGCGCACGCTCCATGCGGCCCTTGCCGCGGAAATCCGGGGTCAGTATCTCGACCCGGATTCCCGGGTTGAGTTCCCGGGTCCGCGCCACGCACTCGGCGAAATGGGCCGCGCCGCCATCGGAAAGGTCGTCGCGGTCGACCGAGGTGATGACCACGTAGCGCAGGCCCATGTCACGAATGGTGGCGGCCAGCTTGGCCGGCTCCTGCGCGTCGGGCGGCTTGGGCCGGCCGTGGGCCACGTCGCAGAAGGCGCAACGGCGGGTGCAGACCTCGCCCAGCACCATGAAGGTGGCGGTGCCCTTGGCGAAGCACTCGTGGATGTTGGGGCACGAGGCTTCCTCGCACACCGTCACCAGGGCGTTGGCGCGCAGCTTCTGCTTGAGGCGCTGGACCTGGTCGCCGACCGGGATGCGCACCCGGATCCACGACGGCTTGCGCAGGAGCGGCGCCTGCGCGTCGAAGGTCACCGGATTGCGCGCGATCTTGTCCCGGGCCTTCTGCTTGGCGCCGGGAACGAGGCCGCCGTCGGTGTCGACGACGGCGATGGGGATGTGCTTGGGACTGGCCTCGGTGCTCATGGCGGTTCAGGCGGCGCCGGGCTGGATCGGCGGCAGCTCCGCGACCTCGACCGGCGCCAGTCCGAACTGGCGCCCCAGGGCCGCGACCAGCGGCGCCTCGACGTCGGCGAGGCTTGCAGGCCCGCCCAAGTCTAGCACCTGGGTCACGGCCAGGCCGCGGAAGCCACAGGGATTGATCCGCGCGTAGGGCTCGAGGTCCATGGCCACGTTGAAGGAGAGGCCGTGGAAGCTGCAGCCACGGCGCACGCGCAGCCCCAGGGCCGCGACCTTCGCCTCGCCCACGTAGACGCCGGGCGCACCCTCGCGTCGCTGTCCGGCGATGCCGAAGCCCGCCAGCGTGTCGATCACGGCCTGCTCGATCCGATGCACCAGTTCGCGCACCCCGAGGCCGGCCCGCCGCAGGTCGATCAAGGGATAGGCGACGACCTGCCCGGGTCCGTGGTACGTCACCTGGCCGCCGCGATCGACCGCCAGGACCGGGATGTCGCCCGCGGCCAGCACATGCTCGGGCTTGCCGGCCTGGCCCAGGGTGAAGACGGGCTCGTGCTCGACCAGCCACAGCTCGTCGGCGGACTCGGGTCCACGGGCATCGGTGTAGCGCTGCATCGCGCGCCACACCGGTTCGTAGGGTTGGCGGCCGAGCCGTCGTACCCGCAATGGGCGCGCGGCGACCGGGCTCACAGGGTCCACTTCACCGCAGGGTGGGCACGCAGGCGGGCGTAGGCCGCATCGTGGTGCGCGCGATCTTCGGACCAGAAGCTCACGGTCACGGCAAGAAAGCGGCCACCGCGCGAGTCGCGGGTACGCAGGGTGGCCGGATCGGGCACGACGCCGGCGGCGGCGAGTTCGACCAGCACGGCGGCCTGGAGTTCGGGCGAGGCCTCGCCGAAGGCCGTCACCTCGAAGGTGCCGGGGAATTGGAAGCCGCGGGTGGTGGACTCGATCATGTGGGTGTTCATGGGCCCCAGATGTGGGGGCGCGGTTGGCGATTTCGAGGGTGTTTCTTCAGGCGCTTTCCGGCTCGCGGGAAGGCGGCGGATCCGTTCCTGGGGTTCGTCTGTTTGGCCTCCATGCCGCAACCCGGTGACCGAAAGCATGCATTGCTCGGTTTCGACTGGAACCGGGGACTCCATCCCTGGGGTCCGCCCGTTCGCCATCCATGGCTCACCCTCGTGACTGAAGGCATGCATTACTTTGCATGCCTTCAGTCACTCGACCACCACAACCAGGCGGCGTCGCCCAGGCGTTTGAAGAACCCGCCCTCCGGGTAGTCGGCCAGCGCCACCAGTGGAACCTCGATCAAGGGCTTGCCATCCAGCGCCACCGCGAGGTTGCCGACCACGGCGCCCTTGGCCAGCGGCGCAAGCAGTGGCTTGGTCACGTTCATGCTGGCCTGCAGGCGCGGATAGGCGCCGCGCGGGATCGTGATCCGGGCGTCGCTGGCGACACCCAGCGTCGCGGTTTCGGCCTCGCCTTTCCACAGCTCGGGGCTGGCGACGGTGGCGCCCGCCGCGTAAAGGGTATGGGTCTCGTAGAAGCGGAAGCCGTAGTTCAGCAGCGCCTGCGCCTCGTCCGCGCGCACCTTCTCGCCGCTGGCGCCCATCACCACCGCAATCAGGCGCATGCCGTCGCGCAGGGCCGAGGCGGCCAGGCAGTAGCCAGCGCCCGAGTGGTGGCCGGTCTTGATCCCATCCACGGAGGGGTCCCGCCACAGCAGGGTGTTGCGGTTGTGCTGGGTGATGTCGTTGAACGTGAACTCCTTGATGGCGTAGACCCGGTAGTCCTCGGGGAAGTCGTTGATCAGGGCACGCGAGAGCCGCGCGACGTCGAGCGCCGTGGTGTGGTGTTCCGGCGCCGAGAGCCCGTGCGAGTTGACGTAGTGGGTGCCGGTAAGCCCGATCTTCGCCGCGTACTCGTTCATGAGCTGGGCGAAGGTCGGCTCGCTGCCGCCGACATGCTCGGCCAGCGCGATCGAGGCATCGTTGCCCGACTGGATCACCATGCCGTAGAGCAGGTCCTTGAGCGGCACGGTCTGGTTGACCGGGAGGAAACTGGTGGACCCGTCCGTCCCGGCGCCGCCGCCGCGCCAGGCGTGCTCGCTGATGAAGACCGCATCGTCGAGCTTGACCTTGCCGTGGGCGAGTTCGGACGAGACCACGTAGCTGGTCATCACCTTGGTGATGCTGGCGGGCTCGACCCGCAGCTCCGGGTCCTTGGAGGCCAGCACCTGGCCGGTGGCCTGGTCCATCAGCACCCAGCTGCGGGCCGACAGGGTCGGCGCCGGTGGCACCGGCTGCGCGGCGACGGGCGCCGGCGCAGGCACCGCGACCGGTGCGGGGGCTTGCGCGCGCGCTGGTGCCACGGCAAGCAGGGCGACGCACGCGGCGCCGAGGAATGCGGTCGACAATCGGATCATGGGCAGGTCTTCTGGATGCGGGGAACGGCGCCGCTCAATCGGCCGGCACCACGATGCTGCGGTAGCCCATCTCGCCCACGCGCGCGATCAGGCGCTCGAGGGCCGCGGGGTCCTCGAACGGCCCGACCCGGACCCGGTGCAGCAGCCCGTGCGCGGTCAGGACCTGGTCGAGATAGACATCGTCGATGCGCGCGTCCTCGAGCTGCTTGGCCACGCGGCGCGCATTCTCGCGCCGATCGTAGGCGCCGACCTGAACGAAAACGGGCTTTCCGCGGGCGGCCAGCGCATCCGCGCCCGCCGATGGCGCCGCGCCCGCGGCCGGCGGCGCGGGTTCCGGCTCGCCCACGTCGATCGCGCGCACTTCGACCCGCGCCGTGCCCTTGGCGTGCACGCCGAGCCGGATCGCCGCCGAGTACGACAGGTCGATGATGCGGCCATCGTGGAACGGCCCGCGGTCGTTGACCCGCACGATCAGGCTGCGTCCATTCTCGAGGTTGGTCACCCGCACGTAGCTCGGAAGCGGCAGGCGCTTGTGCGCCGCGGTCATGGCGTACATGTCGTAGGGCTCGCGCGACGAGGTGTAGCGGCCGTGGAACTTGGTCCCGTACCAGGAGGCCAGGCCACGTTCGACATAGCCCTTGCTGCTCGGCAGCACGGTGTAGGTCCGGCCGAGCACGGTGTAGGGCGAATGATTGCCGTAACGCGCGCGCGGCTCGGCGCGCGGCACCGGCTCGGGCACGCGGCTGACGTCGGGTGGAATCGCCGGGCCGCCATCGGCCTGTTCGCCCGCGCGGACCGCCGGCACCGCCGCGGCGGGCGCCGCGGGCGGCGCCTCCTCGCGCGCCAACTTGCGCTGGCAGCCCGCGACCGCCAGCAATCCGAACGCAGCCAGCAGGCAAGCGGCTCGCGCCGCGCGCCGGATCACGGCCCGGCGGCCTCGCGCATGCCGGCGGCCAGCTCCTGCGACAGTTGCCACACCGCCATGCTGTAGAGCGGGCTGCGGTTGTAGCGGCTGATGACCCAGAAATTCCGGTGCGTGACCCAGTATTCATCGCCCTGCGCACCCTCGAGCCGCAGCAGCGTGGCGCCGCGCTCGGGGTCATCCTCGCCGTCGATCGAATAGCCCCAGGTATCGAGTTGCGCGACCGAGTACACGGGCTCGAGGTCGGCCGGCGACACCTGGCGCGCGTTCGGCGCCACCCGGGCGCGACGCGCGACCGGCGCGCCGCTCTCCCAGCCATGCTCGGCGAAGTAGTTCGCCACCGACGCGATCACGTCGGGGCGCGAGGCCCACAGGTCGATGCGCGGATCGTCGTCGTAGCTGCGCGCGTAGTTGGCGATGCTCGAGGGCATGAACTGGCCCCAGCCCATGGCGCCGGCGTAGGAGCCCATCACTTCGTCGAGCTGGTAGGGAAAGGTCTCGCCCTGGAGCAGGAACAACTGCGCCAGTTCCTTGCGGAAGAACTCGGCGCGCGGCGGGTAGTAGAAGGCCAGCGTCACCAGGGCGTCGAGCACGCGGTAGCGGCCGGTGATGCGGCCGTAGCTGGTCTCCACGCCGATGATCGCGACGATGATCTCCGGCGGCACGCCGAACTCGGCGCTCACCCGGTCGAGCAGCGCGGCGTTCTCGCGCCAGAACGCCAGTCCCTGCTCCGCGCGCTGCGGGGTAAGGAAGATCGGCCGGTAGTCGCGCCACGGCTTGGTCTTCTCGGCCGGGCGCGAGATCGCGTCGATGATGCTCTGCTGGTACCTGGCCTGCGCCAGCACTGCCTCGATCGCGGCCGCATCGAGACCGGGGCGGGCCGCCTGGCGCGCGACTTCGATCGCGAAGGCGCGCTGGCCGGGATGGGCCTCGCCAGGGGTGGCGGAGGCAGCGCCGGCGCCGCGACTGGCGACGAGGGCGAGGACGAGGGCGAAGCTGCTGGCGCAGCGCGGGAACGTGGGCATCGGGGTCGGATTCTACAGGCTCGCCGCGTGATCAGTGCGCGCCGAGGCGCCGGTGGGCGTGGATCGAGAGCAGCACGCCGAAGCCGGCCAGCAGGCTCACTGCCGAGGTGCCGCCGTAGCTGATCAGGGGCATGGGCACGCCCACCACCGGCAGCAGGCCGGTGATCATGCCGCCGTTGACCATCACGTAGACGAAGAAGGTCATCGAGATCGCGCCGGCCAGGAGACGCGAGTACGTGTCGCGCGCGCTGGCCGCGATCCACAGGCCGCGGCCGATGATGAACAGGTACAGGGCCAGCACCAGGGCCACGCCGACCAGGCCGAACTCCTCGCCGAACACCGCGAAGATGAAGTCCGTGGTGTGCTCGGGCAGGAAGTCGAGCTTGGCCTGGGTACTGGCCTCGAAGCCCTTGCCCAGCACGCCGCCGGAACCGACCGCGATCTGGGCCTGGATGATGTTCCAGCCGTTTCCCAGCGGATCGGACTCGGGATCGAGGAACATGCGGATGCGATTGCGCTGGTACTCGTGCATGTACTGCCAGGCCACCGGCGCCGCCGCCGCCACCAGGCCGGCGAGCGCCCCGATGCGCCACCAGGACAGCCCGGCGAGGAAGATCACGAATGCGCCGCTGATCCCGACCAGCAGCGCGGTGCCGAGGTCCGGCTGTTCGGCGATCAGGCCGGCAGGCACGCCGATCAGCACCGCGCAGGCCAGCAGCGCGCCCCAGCCCGGCGGCAACATGCGGTCGTGGAGGAACCAGGCGACCATCATCGGCAGCGACAGCTTGGCGAACTCGGAGGGCTGGAAGCGGACCACGCCGAGGTCGAGCCAGCGGTGCGCGCCGCGGCCCTCGCCGAACAGCGTGACCAGCAGCAGCAGGCCCACGGTCGCGAAGTAGAACCAGGGCGTCCATGAGCGCAGGATCGCCGGCGGCACGCGGCTGAGCACCAGCAGCACCGCGAAGCCCAGCGCGAGGCGCGCGGCCTGGTTGCCGACCTGGTTCCAGTTGCCGCCGCTGGCGCTGTACAGCACCGCAAGCCCGATGCCCGCGAGCAGCAGCAAGGCGCCGGTCAGCGGCAGGTCCAGCGGCAGGCGCCGCCACAGGCGCTGGGTCCAGCGCCGCAGCGCGCCGCGCAGGTAGAGCCAGTTCACGGCGCCTGCTCGCGCTGGAGCCAGGAATCGAGGATGCGCCTGGCCACCGGCGCGGCGGCCTTCGAGCCCGAGGAGCCGTGCTCGACCACCACCGCCACCGCGATGCGCGGCGCCTCGGCCGGCGCATAGGCGACGAACAGGGCCTGGTGGCGCAGGTTCTGCGCCACCCGCCGCTCGTCGTACTCCTCGCCTTCGCGGCGGCGCACGCGCTGCGCGGTGCCGCTCTTGCCGGCGATGGTGAACGCGGCGCCGGCGCCGGTCGCGCGCGCGGTGCCGGTCGGGCCGTGCATGACCGCGACCATGCCGGCGCGGATCGCGGCGAGGTGGTCCGGGTTGCGCACGAAGCCGGCCACCGGTTGCAGGCCCGCGGCCGGCGTGCGCGCGGTGTTGACACCGTCCTGGGTCGCCAGCAGCAGGCGCGGCGGACGGCGCACGCTGCCGTCGGCGAGCGTGGCCAGGGCGCTGGCGAGCTGGATCGGCGTCACCACCCAGTAGCCCTGGCCGATGCCGGCGATCACGGTCTCGCCGGGGTACCAGGGCTGGCGGAAGCGCTGCTGCTTCCACGCCCGCGAGGGCAGGATGCCGCGCGCTTCGCCATGAAGGTCGATGCCGGTGGGCTCGCCGAAGCCGAACAAGGCGAGGTATTGCCCGAGCCGGTCGATGCCGATGTCATAGGCCAGGTCGTAGAAATAGGTGTTGACCGACTGCGCCAGCGCCTCGTGCAGGTCGACCCGGCCGTGCCCGCCGCGCTTCCAGTCGCGCCACGACTGCGGCATGCCGGCCAGCCGGTACTCGCCGGTCGAGACCGTGATGTCGGACGCGGTGCGCAGGCCGAGCTCGAGCCCGGCCAGGCCGATGAAGGGCTTCACGGTCGAGCCCGGCTCGTAGCCACCCTGCAGCGCGCGGTTGTACAGCGGCCGGTCGGGCGCGGCGGTCAGCGCCGCATAGTCGACGCGCGAGATGCCGTTGACGAACAGGTTGGGATCGAAGCCCGGCAGGCTGACCAGCGCCAGCACCTCGCCGTTGCGCGGATCGATCGCCACCGCGGCGCCGGAGCGGCCCTCGAAGGCGTCGACCGCGGCCTGCTGCAGGCGCGCATCCAGGCTCAGGTACACATGGGTGCCCTGGCGCGGCGGCACCCGCCGCAGCACGCGCAAGGCGCGGCCGGCGGCATCGGTCTCGACCTGCTCGTAGCCGACCTTGCCCAGCAGCAGGTCCTCGTAGTAGCGCTCGATGCCGGTCTTGCCGATGTGGCTGGTCCCGGCATAGCGGCTGTCCGCCAGGCGTCCGGCATCGGCGACGTCGATGCGGCCGACGTAGCCGACCACGTGCGCGAAGAGCCCGCCCATCGGGTAGTAGCGGGTCAGGTACGGCACCACCTCGACCCCGGGAAACTCGTGCCGGTGCACGGCGAAGCGCGCCACCTGGGCCTCGGTCAGGGGCGACTTCAGCGGCAGGCTCTCGAATCCGCGCTTGAGCCCGCGCAGTTCGCGGAAGCGCTCGAGTTCGTCCTCGCTGAGCTCGATCACGCCACGCAGTCGCGCGATCGTGTCCTCGAGGTCGCCGGCCTGCTCGGGCACCAGCTCGAGCCGGTACGAGGGCACGTTCTCGGCCAGCAGCGCGCCATTGCGGTCGTATACCAGCCCGCGCGAGGGCGGCAGCGCGCGCGGCTTGATCCGGTTGGCCTCCGAGCGGCCGTGGAACTCGGCGTGCTGGCGCACCTGCAGCCAGGCGAAGCGTCCCAGCAGCACGACGAGGCAGAGCGCGATCAGGGCGAAGCCGGCCAGCGCGCGGCGCTGGAACAGCATCGTCTCGGGACCGGTCTCCTTGACCCGGCGCGAGCGCGGACGACCGGCGATCATGTCTCGCGCGGACGCAGCCGCGACCGCAGCAGGTCGAAGCCCAGGAACAGCCACGGCCAGACCAGCATGCCGACCAGGGGCGAGACCCACCAGGTCCAGCCAGCGTGGGCCTCGCCGGCAAAGGCGCGCAGCATCAACAGCAACAGGCGGTCGTTCATCAGCAGCGCGGCGACCGCGAGCGACTGCTGCATCATCGGGAAGAAGCGCATGCGCGAACGCAGGCGCAGCACGATGAAGGCGATCGCCACCAGGCGCAGCGACTGCTCGCCGAGCAGGCCGCCCGTGAGCAGGTCGCCGGCGATCCCGAGCGCGAAGGCGCGGCCCAGGCCCATGCGCTCGGGCGACTCCAGCGCCCAGTAGATGACCACGATCCCGAGCCAGAACGGCTTGAGCGGGCCCATCGAAACCGGCAACGGCAGCAGCGACAGCAGCAGCGCCAGCGCGATGCTGCCGGAGTAGACCCAGTTGGAATCGCGGTGGCGGCTCACTGCGGCGCCTGCGGTTTCGGCGCGCCCGCGGGCTGCGGCAGCGGCAGGGCCTCGGGGGGGCCGATCATCGGGGTGTCGGGGAAGCCGGGGGCGTGCAGCAGTTCGCGCTCGTCGTGCAGCACCAGGACCTCGCCGCTGCGCGCCATGCCCGCGTAGGGCGTGGCCAGCGCGCGCACGAAGGTGGCGCTGTCGTCGGGCTCGACCTGGCGCACCAGGCCGACCGGCAACCCGGCCGGAAAATTGCCGCCCAGGCCCGAGCTGACCAATGCGTCGCCCGGCCGGATGTCGGCGCTGAAGGGGATGTGGGGCAGGCGCAGGGTGCCGAGTTCGCCGGTGCCGTAGGCGATCGTGCGCAGGCCGGTGCGCACGACGCGCACCGGGATCGCATGGCCAGGGTCGGTGATCAGGATCAGGACCGAGCGCGCCGGCTGCACGTCGATGATCTGGCCCATCACGCCGCGCGCATCCATCACGGCCTGGCCGGGACGGATGCCGTCCTCGGCGCCGCCATCGAGCAGGATGCGGTGGCGGAAGGGATCGAGGTCCACCTCCATCAGTTCGGCGAGCTGTGCCTTGAGCCCGAGGCGCGTGCGCGCATCGAGCAGCTCCCGCAGTCGCGTGTTCTGGTCCTGCACCGCCGACAGGCGCGCCAGGCGCGCCTGGGCCAGCAGGAGTTGCTCGCGCATGGCGGCATTGTCCTGCGCAAGTTCGCTGCGGTCGGTGACCGCGGCGCGGGCCGCATCGGCCATCCGCGCCGGGGCGCCGATCACGCTGTAGAGCGGGCCGGTGAGCCGCGCCGCGGCCTGGCGCACGCCGTCGAGGTAATGGCCGCGGTGGTCCGCCACCATGACCACGCCGGCCAGCGCCAGGTAGGCGACCAGGCGCAGGGTGCCGTGGCTGGGTTCGGCGAACAGCGGGGCGGTGTCGGGCGCGGGGCCGGGCACTGTGGACCTTTATGCGGCGCGGGCGCGCGGGGGCGCGCCGATGGCTGAGCTTACTCCGGCGAGAAGAACTCGCTGCCGTGCAGGTCGATCAGCTCGAGCGCGCGGCCGCCGCCGCGGGCGACGCAGGTCAGCGGGTCGTCGGCGACCTGCACGTGCAGCCCGGTCTCCTCCGACAGCAGCTTGTCGACGTCGCGCAGCAGGGCGCCGCCGCCGGTCAGCACGATGCCGCGCTCGGCCACGTCCGAGCACAGCTCCGGCGGGGTCTGCTCCAGCGCCGCCTTGACCGCGCCGACGATGCCGGCGAGCGGCTCGTGCAGGGCCTCGAGGATCTCGTTGGAATTGATCGCGAACATGCGCGGCACGCCCTCGGCGAGGTTGCGGCCGGAGATCTCGATCTCCTTCACCTCGGGCTGCGGGTAGGCGCAACCGATCTCCATCTTGATGCGCTCGGCCGTGGTCTCGCCGATCAGGGTGCCGTGGTTGCGGCGCACGTAGTTGATGATGGCCTCGTCGAACTTGTCGCCGCCCATGCGCACGCTCTGCGCGTAGACGATGCCGTTGAGCGAGATCACCGCCACCTCGGAGGTGCCGCCGCCGATGTCGAGCACCATGGAGCCGCGCGCCTCGTGCACCGGGATGCCGGCGCCGATCGCGGCCGCCATCGGCTCCTCGATCAGGAACACGTCGCGCGCGCCGGCGCCCTCGGCCGATTCCTTGATCGCGCGGCGCTCGACCTGGGTCGATCCGTAGGGCACGCAGATCAGGACCCGCGGGCTCGGGCGCAGGAAGCGCGCCTTGTGCACCTTGCGGATGAAGGCCTGGAGCATCTCCTCGGCCATGGTGAAGTCGGCGATGACGCCGTCCTTCATCGGCCGGATGGTGACGATGTTGCCGGGCGTGCGACCCAGCATGCGCTTGGCCTCGAGGCCGACGGCCGCGACCGAGCGCGGCCCCCCGGGTCCGCGGTCCTGGCGGATCGCGACCACCGAGGGCTCGTTCAGGACAATGCCCTGCCCGCGCGCGTAGATCAGCGTGTTGGCGGTGCCAAGGTCGATCGACAGATCGTTGGAGAAGATGCCGCGCAGGCTTTTGAACATGGGATTTGCAGCAGGAGGGCGGAAAAAGCGCGTTACTGTAACAACCGGGTCTGGGTGCAGCAAGCTGGAAGCCGCGATGCGGTGATACAGTTCGCGTTTTCGCGCGCGCCCGCGCGCGACTTGCCCCGAAACGGCCATCGCGGCGCCCGCGCCGCGCCACAATCCATGATCGACGACAGCACCCTCGACCACCTCGGGCGCCTTGCCCGGCTCGCGATCGATCCGGCGGCGCGGCCGCGGCTTGCCGCGGACCTGGCCCGCATCCTCGGGCTGTTCGAGCGCCTCAAGGCCCTGCCGCTCGACCAGGTCGCCCCGCTGGCGCACCCGCACGACCAGTGCGTGGCGCTGCGCGGCGACACGGTGACCGAGGGTGGCCAGGCCGATGCGCTGCTGGGGCTCGCCGCCGAGTCGCGGGGCGGCTACTACGTGGTGCCCAGGGTAATCGAGTGACGGCGCCGGTCCTGCCCTCGCTCGCGGCACTGGCCCGCGCGCTGGACGACGGCCGCATGGACGCCGCCGACCTGGCCGAGACCGCGCTGGCGCGCGCAGCGGCGACGCAGGCCGACCTCAACGCGCTCATCACGCTGGCGCCGGAGCGCGCCCGCGCCGACGCCGGGCGCGCGCGCCAGCGGCGCGCCAGCGGGACCGCCGGCCCGCTGGCCGGCATCCCGTTCGCGCACAAGGACCTGTTCTGCACCCGGGGCCTCGCCACGACCTGCGGTTCGCGCATGCTCGACGGCTTCGTGCCGCCCTACGACGCCGCCGTGGTCGAGCGGCTCGATCACGCCGGCGCCGTTTGCATCGGCAAGGCCAACATGGACGAGTTCGCCATGGGCTCGTCCAACGAACACTCGCACTTCGGGCCGGTACGCAATCCCTGGGATCCGGGCCGGGTCCCGGGCGGCTCGTCCGGCGGCTCGGCCGCGCTGGTGGCGGCCGGCGTGGTGCCCTTCGCGACCGGCTCCGACACCGGCGGCTCGGTGCGCCAGCCAGCGGCCTACTGCGGCATCACCGGGCTCAAGCCGACCTATGGCCGGGTGTCGCGCTGGGGCATGGTCGCCTTCGCCTCCAGCCTCGACCAGGCCGGCGTGCTGGCGCGCTCGGCGGCCGATTGCGCGCTGGTGCTGTCCACGCTCGCCGGCCATGACCCGCGCGACGCGACCAGCGTCGAGCGTCCGGTGGACGACTACGTCGGGGCCCTGGCCGAAGGCGTGTCCGGTCGCCGGATCGGCGTGGTGCGGCAGTACTTCGGCGCCGGCGTCGATCCCGCCGTGGCGGCGGCGGTGCGCGCGACCCTGGCCGTGCTCGAGCGCGCCGGCGCGCGCCTGGTCGACGTCGACCTGCCCAGCCTCGAGGACTCGATCGCGGCGTACTACGTGATCGCGCCGGCCGAGGCCTCGAGCAACCTCGCCCGCTACGACGGCGTGCGCTACGGCCACCGCTGCGCCGACCCGCGCGACCTCGCCGACCTCTACAGCCGCTCGCGCGCCGAGGGTTTCGGCGCCGAGGTGCAGCGTCGCATCCTGGTCGGCACCTACGTCCTGTCGGCCGGCTACTACGACGCCTACTACGGCCGCGCGCAACGCGTGCGGCGCCTGATCGCGCAGGATTTTGCCCGCGCCTTCGCCGAGGTCGACCTGCTCGCGGGCCCGACCGCGCCGACCGTCGCCCTGGCGCTGGGCAGCGGCGACGCCGACCCCGCGGCGCTGTACGCCGCCGACGTCAACACGGTCGCGGTCAACCTCGCCGGCCTGCCCGGCATCTCGCTGCCGGCGGGCTTCGTCGGCGGCCTGCCGGTGGGCCTGCAACTGGTGGCGCCGGCCTTCGCCGAGTCGCGGCTGCTGGCCGCGGGCCACGCCCTGCAGCAGGCCAGCGACTGGCATCGCGCCACGCCCCCGGCGCACTGGTAAGGATGAGCGCCGCGATGGATAGCGCCTGGGAAGCCGTGATCGGCCTCGAAGTGCACGTGCAGCTGGCGACGCGCAGCAAGCTGTTCTCGGGCGCGTCCACCGCCTACGGCGCGGAGCCGAACACCCAGGCCAGCGGCATCGACGTCGCCCTGCCTGGCACCCTGCCGGTGCCCAATGCCGAGGCCATTCGCATGGCGGTGCGGCTGGGCCTCGCGATCGAGGCCCGCATCGCACGGCAGTCGGTGTTCGCGCGCAAGAACTACTTCTACCCGGACCTGCCCAAGGGCTACCAGATCAGCCAGTACGAGCAGCCGATCGTGGCCGACGGCCGCCTCGCCGCGACCCTCGACGACGGCCGCGAGTTCACGGTGCCGATCCAGCGCGCGCACCTGGAGGAAGACGCCGGCAAGTCGGTGCACGACGCCTTCCATGGCGCCACCGGCATCGATCTCAACCGCGCGGGCACGCCCTTGCTTGAAGTGGTCACCACGCCGGCGATGCACTCGGCGGCCGAGGCAGTGGCCTGGCTGCACGAGCTGCACCGCCTGGTGCGCTGGCTCGGGGTCTGCGACGGCAACCTGCAGGAGGGCTCGTTCCGCTGCGATGCAAACGTGTCGGTACGCCCGCGCGGCAGCACCACGCTGGGCACCCGCAGCGAGATCAAGAACGTCAACTCGTTCCGCTTCGTCGAGAAGGCCATCGACTACGAGATCGAACGCCACATCCGCGAGCGCGAGGCGGGCCGCGAGATCGTGCAGGAGACCCGGCTCTACGACGAGGCGCAGCAGCGCACCGTCGCCATGCGCTCGAAGGAGGACGCGCACGACTACCGCTACTTCCCCGACCCCGACCTGCCGCCGTTGCGCGTGGGCGCAGACCTGCTGGAGGCCGAGCGCGCCGCCCTGCCAGAGCTGCCGCGGGCGCGCCGGCGGCGCTATGGGGAGACACTGGGCCTGTCGCCCTACGACGCCGACCTGCTGACCCAGGAGCGCGCGGTTTCCGACTACTTCGAGGCCGCGCTGGCGCGCCTGCCGGACGAGCCCAAGCTGGTCGCGAACTGGATCAACGGCGAGTTGGCCGCCACCCTCAACGCCGCGCAGCTCGCGATCACGGCGGCCCGGGTGTCGCCGGACGCACTGGCCGGCCTGCTGGCGCGGATCAAGGACGGCACCGTGTCCGGCAAGCTGGCCAAGGACGTGTTCGCGGCGATGTGGGCCGGCGCGGGCGATGCCGACACGGTGATCGCGGCGCGCGGCCTGGCGCAGGTCAGCGACGATGCCGCGCTGGTCGCGGCGATCGACCAGGTGATCGGCGCCAACCCGGCCCAGGCCGGCCAGTTCCGCGCCGGCGACGAGAAGGTATTCGGCTGGCTGGTCGGACAGGCCATGAAAGCCACCCGCGGCAAGGCCAACCCCCAGCGGCTGAACGAACTGCTGCGCCAGCGCCTGCTCCCGCCATTGTAGGAGCGCGCTCTGCGCGCGATGGGCCCCGCATCGGTGCGACGCCGATCGCGCGCAGAGCGCGCTCCTACAGTATCGTTCCCGCCCTCAGACCCCAGGAATCGAGCGCAATGTCAGCCGTCATCTGCGGTTCGCTGGCCTTCGACACCATCATGGTGTTCCAGGACCAGTTCAAGAACCACATCCTCCCGGACAAGGTCCATATCCTCAACGTGGCCTTCCTGGTGCCACGCATGCGGCGCGAGTTCGGCGGCTGCGCGGGGAACATCGCCTACAACCTCAAGCTGCTCGGCGGCGACCCGGTGCCGATGGCGACCGTGGGCCAGGACTTCGGCCCCTATCGCGAGCACTTCCAGCGCTGCGCGGTGCGGCTCGAGTACGTCAAGGAGATTCCCGACCTGTTCACCGCGCAGGCCTTCATCACCACCGACCTGGACGACAACCAGATCACGGCCTTCCATCCGGGGGCGATGGTGCGTTCGACCGAACTCCACATCGGCGACGTGCCCGACGTGGACTTCGGCATCGTCGCGCCCGACACCCGGGACTCGATGCTGCAGCACGCGCGCGAATTCGCCGAGCGCGGCGTGCCCTTCATCTTCGACCCGGGCCAGGCGATGCCGCTGTTCGACGGCGCCGAGTTCCGCGCCTTCATCGAACAGGCGCAGTACGTCACCGTGAACGACTACGAGTCCAGCCTGCTGCAGCGCAGCTGCGGCTGGTCGGAAACCGATATCGCGCAGCGCGTGAAGGCCTACATCGTCACGCGCGGACCCAAGGGCTCGCTGATCCACACGGCCCAGGGCACGCTCGAGATCCCGCCCGCCGCCGAGCGGCGCATCACCGATCCGACCGGCTGCGGCGATGCCTACCGCGCCGGGCTGATCTACAGCCTGCAGCGCGGCATGGACCTCGCCACTGCCGGGCGCGTGGCCTCGCTCATGGGCGCGCTCAAGATCGAGCATCCGGGGACCCAGAACCAGCGCTTCACCTACGCCGAGTTCGCCGAGCAGTTCCGCCAGCAGTTCGGCTACTCGCTCTGAGGCCGGGCCGGCGGCCGCCGGACATCAACCCGGCGCCGCGCGTCGACCGCACCAATGAAGACGCCCGCCGGGTCGCGGCGGGCGTCGATGTCGCGCGCAGCCTGGGTCCGGCTCAGAACTTGTACGACGCCTGCAGGTACCAGAAGCGTCCCGGCACGTCGTAGTTGCTCGCGTCGTAGCCGTTGAGCGAGCAGCTCAGGCAGATCGGCGGATCCTCGTCGAACAGGTTGTTGACGCCGGCCGCCAGGCGCAGTCCCTCCGCGCCGAACGGCGAGCTCCAGCTGACCTGCACGTCGTTGTAGGCCGTGCTCTCGAGCTCGTTGGTGCCGTCGTTGGGGTTGGAGCAGACGTCGAAGTCGACCGCATCGCCGCATTGCTCGGTGAGATCACTCAGGTAGCGCACCGTCCAGTTCGCGCCCCAGTCGCCCATGCTCCAGCCGACCCGGAAGTTCGAGGTCCACTCCGGGATGCCGCTGTCGTTGACCTCGGTGCCCTCGCTCTGCGGCTGGACCACGCCGTTTACGCCGATCGCCTCGTAGTCGGCGACGATGGTGTTGAGCCAGGTCACGTTGAACTGGCCCCAGTCACCCGCGGGCGCGGACCAGTAGAGGTTGATGTCGTAGCCATCGGTCTCGATCTGGCCGATGTTCACCAGGCGGTTGTTGAAGCCGTTGATGCCGCCGGTGGTGGCGCGGGTGATGCCGTTGCAATAAGCCTCGTCGAGCGTCGCCACGCACAGGTTCAGCTGGGTCTGCGCGTCGATGGCCTGGATCGCCCCTTCGACTTCGACGTTGTAGTAGGTGAACTCGAAGTCGAGGCGCTCGGACCAGTTGGTGTCGACCGCGAACGCCGGGCTCCACACCAGTCCGGCGGTGTAGGTGTCGGCGGTCTCGGGCTCGAGGTCGGAGTTGCCGCCGGTCGTGACCGAGATCTGCGAGTTGGCCTGCTGGTATCCCGGCGGCACGCCTAGGGCGGTGCAGTTCGCCGGATTGCCCGGCGCCGGCGAACCGTCGAGGCCGATCGAGCAGGGATCGCTCAAGGTGGCGTCGAAGCGGCTGGCCGATCCGAACAGCTCGCCGATGGTCGGCGCCCGGAATCCTTCCGAATAGGTGCCGCGGGCGAGGAACTGCTCGTTCAGCTGCCAGCGCAGGCCGAACTTGCCGGTGGTCTCGTCCTTGGAGGACTCGCCGAAGTCGTAGTCGGAGTAACGGCCCGCGAGGCTGAGGTCCAGCTTGCTCGCGCCCGATTCCGACTCGTAGATCGGCGCATTCAACTCGCCGTAGAACTCGCTGACGTCGTACTCGCCGCTGGTGGGCAGCGACGGCACGCCGTTGTATTCGCCCGCCACGGTCAGCGCGTCGGGCTGGTACGAGCCGCTGTACTCGCGGTACTCGTAGCCGGCCGCGAAGGCGAGCGCGCCGGCCGGCAGTTCGAACAAGTCGCCGGTCAGGTTGGCCGAGTACAGCTCCAGCTCCTGCTCGCTGCTGTCACGGATGATCGGCTGGATGTACGCCAGCATCTCCGGCGTGATCGTGCCGCCACCGGCGCCCTGGCCGCCGAAGTAGTTGAGCGGCACGCAGTTGGGATCGGCGTTGCAGGCGTCTACCGGACCCAGTGCCTGGGCGATGCGGCGGATGTTGTAGCTGCCGTAGTTGGTCTGCTCGGCCTTGTTCTGGCTGTTGGCGTAGTTGAGGTCCCAGTAGAGCTTGCGCGCGCCAAGGTCGAAATTGCCCTCGAAGCCGGTCGCGATGTACCAGGTGTCGACTTCCTGGTTGAACACGCGTGCCCCGCCCTCGATCGGGCGCCGGCCGAAGAAGATCAGGTTCGCGTCCGGGCCGGTGGAGATGAAGTCGATCCCGAACGGGTTGTAGGGGTTGGTGCGCGAAATGAAGATGTTGTCCGCGTAGGCATTGCCGGTACCAGCCTCGGGGCCGAGGAAGATCGGCTCGGGCGCGGCCTGGTTGGTCGACTCGCGCTCGTTGTAGAGGCCCTTGAAATACCAGGTGGTGTTGTCGGTGATCTCGAAGTGGGTCTGGTTGTACAGCCCGCGGCGCTCGGATGGCGTCAGCAGCAGGTTGAACTGCGCGAAATTGAAGCGATCGGAGGTGTCGAAGGGGTTGTAGGTGCTGGTGCCGCCCGTCGGGTTGAGCGGATCGTAGACCGGCGTGATCGTGCCGGGGTTGAGCGTGATGCTCGACGTGTTGCCGGTGCGCGGGTCGGTGAACACGTAACGCCCCTGCGGCGTGGCCGAGGAGCCGAAGGTCAGGCCCGTGCCCGGGACCGGGAAGCTCGACTGCTCGCGGTCCTTCGAGGCGATTTCGCGCTGCTTGTAGTAGCTGGCGCCGACGAAGAAGTCGAAGCGCTCGCCGGATCCGCCGACGCTGACGTCGAAGTTGGTGGTCTCGCCGTCGCCCTCCTCGTTCTCGCCATAGTAGGCGCCGAACTCGAGGCCGTCGAAGCTGCGCCGCGTGATGATGTTGACCACGCCCGCGATCGCGTCGGAACCGTAGATCGCCGACGCGCCATCCTGCAGCACCTCGATGCGCTCGACGATGCTGACCGGAATCGTGTTGAGGTCGGTGCAGCTCGAGACGCCGGAGGCCGAGGATTCGCTGACCCAGCGCAGCCCGTCGACCAGCACCAGCACGCGCTTGCAGCCGAGGTTGCGCAGGTCGATGGTGGTCGAACCCGCGCCGACGCCGCCGCCGTCGGGCGGGAAGCCGAAGTTGCCGCTGGAGTTGAACTTGGTATTGAGCGCGGAGCCCGATGCGGTGATCTGCTGGATGATGTCGCCGACCGAAAGCAGCCCCGTGGCCTGGATGTCCTCGCGCTCGAGCGTGAGCACCGGCGCCTGACCTTCGGATTCGGCGCGCTTGATGCGCGAGCCGGTGACCTCGACGCGCTCGAGTTCGGTCGCATCGTCCTGCGCCCACGATGCACCCGGCACGCAGGCCAGCGCGACGGCGAGCGCGAGTGGCGACCAGCGCATGGCGCCAGTGCATCCCTTGTGGCTGTTCATTGTTCGATCCTCCCAGGCAGTGCGTGGTTTACGCGGGCAACCCCCACAGGTCGCTCCCGCAGTGGCACGAGACCCTGGCCGGCCCATCCCGGACCGGTTTGTAAAAGTCCCGTTAAACAATCGTGACACCGGCTTTGCATTTTGGCTAGATCGTCGCCGATCGGGGTTCGGTTCGACTGGATCGGGATGACACCGGTGACAACAACTTCGACGCTACGTGGGTGACAGGCGACGCAGGGCCACAGGACATGCGAGAGCCGTCCATCGCGCTACTCGGCCAGGGACCTGGCGACCCGGTTGCAAACCGCCGGCGCGGAGCGGCGACTTGATGCCGCAGTCGACATCGAGCCCAGGGGCGGGCAAAGGGGCGGGGGCTTCGCGTGCATCCGGCGCCCATTTCCAGCCGGCGGACAGGCAGTTTGCCCGCCCCCCAAAAGAAGAAACCCCCCAGCTCGCAGAGCTGGAGGGTTTCGGTATAGGCCCCTGGCAGTGACCTACTCTTGCATGGCTTAAGCCACACTACCATCGGCGCGGGTGCGTTTCACTTCCGAGTTC
>JAGOEZ010000110.1:0-2115 GCA_017997455.1 Lysobacterales bacterium
TTGAGTTGCTGCGTGTCGGCCTTGCCGCTGGCCCCGAACTCGACCAGCACGACGCTGCCGTCGACCCCGGCCTTCCAGCCATCGCTGGCCTTGAAGCGCGCCAGTGCGGACGGGTCCATGAACACGATGACCTGCACGCGGCGCTGGCCGCCGAGCTGCAGGCCGACCGAACCCGACACCAGGTTGTAGTAGCCGCTGGTGCGGCCGTCCTCGAGCAGCGCGCCTTCGCCGTACTCGGCGCCGAGTCCGACCCCGCCCTTGTAGACCGCGGGGAATACCAGCACGCCGGCCGCGCGCGAGATCACGCCCTTGGTCCCGGGCCTGGCCTTGTAGAGCTTCTGCAACGCCGCCTCGACCTCGACGTTGATCACGGCCGGGCTCTTGGCCAGCGCGGTCGCGGCCCCGGCAGCGAGCACGAGCGCGAACAACAGCCGGATCGGATTCATGGGCCTGCCCGCGTCGGTGGGTCGGGATGCGCAATCATGGCGCCTCGCGCGGCGCTTCAGAAGCCATGGCGCAGGAAGCCGCCGTCGACCGCCACGCACTCGCCGCTGACGTAGGAGGATGCCGGCAGGCACAGGAAGGCCACCGCCGCGGCGACCTCCTCGGGCTCGCCGATGCGCCCCATCGGCGTGCGCTCGATCACCTCCTCCAGGTACGCGGGATCGGCCAGCGCCGCCTCGGAGCGCGCGGTGCGGATGTACCACGGCGCCACCGCATTGACCCGGATGCCATCGCCGGCCCATTCCACCGCAAGGTTGCGCGTGAGCTGGATCAGTGCGGCCTTGCTCATGCCGTAAGGGGAGCCGGTGCGCACGTGGGTGAGTCCCGCGACCGAGCCGATGTTGACGATCGCCGCCTGGCCGTGGCGCGCCAGCAGCGGATGGGCAAGGCGGCACATCTCGAAGGCCGAGACCACGTTGGTCTCGAGCAAACCGCGCACTTCGGATTCGTCGTAGTCGAGCGTGCGCCGCCGCAGGTTGTGCCCGACGTTGTTGACCAGCACGTGCAGCTCGCTGCCGAGGTCGGCGATCCAGTCGTAGACTTCGAGCCGCTGCTCGCGGTCGGCCACGTCGGCGGCCAGCGCGCGCACGGCGCGGCCGGGGAACTCCTCGGCCAGCTCGGCGCGCGCGCCCTCCAGCACCAGCTCGTCGCGCGCGACCATCAGCACCTCGGCGCCGAACGCGGCCAGTTCGCGCGCGCAGGCCAGCCCGATGCCGCGGCTGGCGCCGGTCACCAGCGCCACCTGCCCGTCGAGTCGCCAGCGGTTCGCGCCCATCACCGCCCCTCGTGCCCCGTGCGGGAAAGGATAGCGGCGGCGGGCGCCGGTGGCGCGCGAGGCCTCAGTCGAAGCCGTCGGCGTGCAGCCGGTCCACGCCCGGCGGCGGCGCGATGCGCCCGTTGCAGACCACGTCGCCGGACTTCGAGCGCATGCCGATGACCCAGTTGCCGGCCTCGCGGCGCAGTTCCGCGCCAGGCAGGCGCCCGGCCACCGGCGCGTCGGCGAGCCACAGGATGCGAGTGACCTGCGCGCTGCCGTAGCGGAATGGCACCGTGGATTCGACCTGGGCGCCGCCATCGCGACGCGCGCAATCGTTGATGCTGGTGCTGGCCCAGGTGCGAAACCCGCCCAGTTCGTCGGCGATGAAGTCGCCGGGCCCGAACAGGTAGTAGCGACCGTCGATCTCGAAGTAGGCGGCGCCCTCCAGTGCGAAGGTCTGGATGGCGGCGGCGGGGAGGGTCAGTGCGAGGAGGCCCCAGAGCAGGGCGGCGCGGATGCTGCGGGACGGCGGTCGGATCATGCGGGGCGGGCCGTCGGGGGACGTCCGCGAGGATGGCGTTCGATGCGGCTTCGATCGGCGTCGCGCTTCACAGTTCCCCGCTCAGGTGCATGATCCGGACCCCGGCTACACTGATTGTGCCATCGAACCCGGAGATCACGCCATGCGCCTCGCCCTGCTGGCCACCGCCCTGCTGTGCCTCGGCGGCTGCGTCGAATCCGCGCCGCCCCCGCCGGCGACGCCGCAGCCCACGGTGCTCGACGACCAGATCAAGGCGATCGAGCGCGCCGAACAGGTCGAGGACGAGCTCATCCAGCAGCAGCAGGCGCAGGAC
>JAGOEZ010000110.1:2215-8549 GCA_017997455.1 Lysobacterales bacterium
TCGGCCGGCTGCTTGCCGCGCGCGGCGGCCACCTTGCCGATGAACTGCAGGTAACCGCGGTCGATCACGCTCTGGATCACCGCGCCCAGGCGCGGATCGTAGGGCCGCGTCGGCTGCACCGCGCCCGCCACCCAGGTGGTGCTGGAGCCGTCGGTGTTGAGGCCCAGCTTGGCCATGGTCTGCGGCACGTTGAACCACAGGCCGAAGATGCCGATCGAACCGGTGATGGTGCTGGGGCTGGCGATGATGCGGTCGCCGTTCATCGAGATCCAGTAGCCGCCCGAGGCTGCCAGGTCGCCCATCGAGATCACGACCGGCTTGCCGGACTCCTTGGTCAACTCGACCTCGCGCCGGATCAGCTCGGAGGGGAACACTTCGCCGCCGGGCGAATCCACCCGCAGGACCAGCGCCTTGACCTTCTCGTCCTCGCGCGCCTGGCGGATCAGCTTGGCGGTGGAATCGCCGCCCACGGTGCCCGGCGGCTGGTCGCCGCTGGTGATCTCGCCCTCGGCGACCACGATGGCCACGCGGTCGGTGCCGTTGTCGGGCTCGCGCATCTCGACCGCTGCGACGTACTCCTCGACCCCGATCTGGCGGAAGCTCTTGCTCTCCGGGTCCTCGGCGCCGGCCGCGATCAGCTCGGCGCGGACCTGGTCGCGGGTCTTGAGCTCGTCGACCAGGCCCTGCTCCAGCGCCATCCTGGCGAGATCGCCATTGGCCGCCTTGACCAGGCTGTCGAGGGCGTCGATCTCGGCCGCCAGCTTGGCCGGATCGAGCTTGCGCAGCCTGGCGACGTCGGCCAGGTAGCGCTGCCAAAGGTCGCCCATCCAGTAGAGGTCGGCCTCGCGCGCCTCGGGCGACATATCGGTGCGGATGTATGGCTCGCCGGCCGACTTGAATTCGCCGACCCGGAACAGCCGCGGCTCGACCCCGAGCTTGTCGAACGCGCCCTTGAAGAAGGTGCGATAGCGGGACAGGCCCTCGAGCAGCACGGCGCCCTCGGGATGCAGGTAGACCTTGCTCGCGTGCGCGGCGAGGTAGTAGCCGCGCTGCTCGAGGCCGTCGCCATAGGCGATCACCGGCTTGTTCGAGGTCTTGAAGCGGTCGAGCGCCGCGCCGATCTCGATCAGGGTGGCCATGCCGGCGGAGCCGAGCTCGTCGGGCACCAGCACCACGCGCTGGATCAGCGGGTCCTTGGCCGCGGCGTCGAGCGCGCGCACGATGTCGCGCAACTGGGTTTCCTCGATCGGATCGCCCGAGATGCGCGCGAAGGCGCGCTCGATCGGGTCCGACGAGTACTGCTCGACGATCGCGCCGCGCGGCGCGATCACCAGCGCGGTCTTGTCCTCGAGCCGCGGCACCTCGCCGGCGAGCCCCGACAGGATCGCGATGAGCAGGAACAGTGCGATCACCCCGAACACCAGGCGCCGCACGAAGTTGAACGTGCCCCAGACCGCGCCGATCAGGCGCACGAGGAGATTGGGTTTCTGGACGGCTTCGGCCATGGGAGCGCGACTCGATGCGGCGTAGGACGGGTTGGCAGCTTAGCGCGTGCCGGCCCCCGGCCCATGTCACGAAGGTCACGCCGCGGCGAGGGGCTCCTAGATCGGCTCGGCGCGCGCGGCCTCGGCGAGATCCTCGGGAATGCCGTTCGCGCGCAGCCGGCGTGAAAGGCGCGTATAGCGCCAGCCCAGCAACAGCGCCGCCGCGGACAGGCCCAGGATCAGTCCGACCCAGAAGCCCTGCGGGCCGCCGTCGCGCAGCAGGCCGATCCAGACGCCGCCCGCGAGCCCCACGCCCCAATAGGCGAGCGTGGTGATGATCGCCGGCAACAAGGTGTCCTTGAGCCCGCGCAGCGCGCCGTTGTAGAGCGCCTGGATGCCGTCGGGCAGCTGGAACACGCCGGCCAGCAGCAGCAGCGCCGTGGCCATCCCGATCACGGCCTCGTCGTCGGTGTAGGCGCGCGCGATCGGGCGCCCGAAGCACAGCATCAGCAGCAGCGAGACCGCTTGCGTGGCCAGCACCAGCAGCAGCGCGGCGCGCACGGCCCAGGCCACGCCCTCGGCATCGCGGCGGCCGACTGCGTTGCCGACCCGCACGGTGGTCGCCATCGCGATGCCCAGCGGCAGCATGAACGCGACCGAGGCGACGTTGATGGCGATCTGGTGCGCCGCCGCCGGCACCTCGCCCAGCGAGCCCACCAGCAGCGCGGTGGCCACGAACAGGCTGCCCTCCATGAAGATCGAGACGCCCATCGGCACGCCCAGCCGCAACAGGCCGCCCAGCGCGGCCGGGTCGGGCGGGTCGAGGCGCGCATAGGGTTGCAGCGCCGCGTAGTGGCGGCGGCGGCCGATGTAGGCCATGAAGGCCAGCGCCTCGATCCAGAGCACCGCGGCATGGGCGATGCCGGCGCCCTGCGCGCCCAGCGCCGGCAATCCCAGCCGCCCATACATCAGCGCCCAGGCCAGCGGCACCAGGATGGCGAGCGCGAGCGCACTGAAATACATCGCCGGGCGCGTGAGCAGCAGGCCCTCGCTGAAGCCCTTGGCGGCAAAGAACAGGGCCAGCGCCGGCGCGCCCCAGGCGATCGCGTTGAGGAACTCGAGCGCGTCGGGCACGATCTCCGGCGCCACCCGCGCCAGCGCCAGCAGCCAGGCGCCGCCGAGGCGCACGCCCAGCAGCAGCAAGGTGCCCAGTGCGAGCGCAAGCCACAGCGACTGGCGATACAGCGCGCCGACGGCATCGCGGCGCCCGGCGCCATCGAGCTGCGCCACCGAGGGCGGCACCGACAGCATCACCCCGATCACGATCAGGATCACCAGCACCCAGACCTGGTAGCCCATCGCGACCGCCGCCAGCACCCGCGTGCCGAGGCGGCCGGCGAGCATGGTGTCGACCACGTTCATCAGGATGGTCAGCACCTGGCCCGCGACCAGCGGCAGCGCCAGCGCGAAGGTGGCGCCGGCTTCGGCGCGCAGGCGGGCGTGGCGGGGGGAAAGCAGCATGATTGGGCAGGCGACGGGCGGCCGCGTATCTTAGCGAGGCGGACGGCGTGGCCGCCCCGCCTTGCACGGAGCCGAGCATGAGCGCAGCGCCCAGCGTGTTGGTGACCGGCGGCACCGGCTTCCTTGGCCGCCACCTGGTGCGCGAGTTGCAGGCCGCTGGCGCCACGGTGCGCGGCTTGTCGCGCTCGCCGGACGGCGACGCCGCGCTGCGCGCGCTGGGCGTGGAACCGGTGCGCGGCGATCTCGCCGAGCCCGCGGGCCTGGCGACTGCGGTGCCGGCGGGCACGGCCGCGGTGTTCCACGCCGCGGCCGACACCAGCACCTGGCGCGGACACCGCGAGCGCCAGGCGCGCGTCAACGTCGACGGCACGCGCGCGCTGGCCACGGCGGCGCTGCGTGCCGGCGTGGGCTGCTTCGTGCACACCTCCAGCGTGTCGAGCTTCTCGCACCTGGTGCATGGCACGCTGACCGAGGACACGCCGCGCCGGGGCGGCGAGTCCTGGATCAACTACGAACGCACCAAGTACCTCGGCGAGGAGGCCGTGCGCGCCGCCATGCGCGAAGGCCTGCCGGGCATCGTGTGCTACCCCGCGCATATCCTCGGTCCCGGCGACACCCGCAACTGGTCGCGGCTGATCGCGCTGATCGACCAGGGCAAGCTGCCGGGCGCGCCGCCGGGTTCGGGCGCCTTTGCCGATGCGCGCGAAATCGCGCGCGCCCAGGTCGCGGCCTGGCGGCGCGGCCTGGTTGGCCACAGCTACCTGATGGGCGGCGAACACGTGCGCTTCGTCGAGCTGGTCTCGCGCATCGGCGCCGCGCTCGACCGCCGCGTGCCGGCGCGGCCGACCCCGGCCGTGGTGCTCAAGGCCTACGCCGGCCTGCTGGCCGCCGTCGCCAGGTTGAACGGCCGCGAACCGCAGATGACGCCCGAGGCGGCGGCCTTCACCTGCCACGAGCTGGTGGTCGACTCGTCCCGCGCGGTGCGCGAGCTCGACTACCGCATCACGCCGATCCACCGGCTCCTGGGCGACACCATCGCCTGGATGCGCGACGAGGGTATGCTCGCGCCGCGATGAACGCGCCAGCCGCCAGTCCACCCCCCGTGCCCGAGGAGCGCGCCGCGACCCACGCGCCCTGCCCCAACTGCGGCGCGCCGCTGCTGGGCGAGTTCTGCTACGCCTGCGGCCAGTCCAAGCGCGGGCTGATCCGCCACTTCACCAGCATCGTCGGCGACTTCGTCGACACCGTGCTCAACATCGACTCGCGCACGCTGCGCACGCTGCGGCCGCTGTACTTCAAGCCCGGCTACCTCAGCAACGAGTATTTCGCCGGGCGCCGGGTGCGCTACGTGACGCCGCTGCGCCTGTACTTCTTCCTCTCGATCGTGTTGTTCCTGCTGATCTCGATGCTCTCGCGCGGCGAATTCACCGCGGCCGAGGACGGCGGCCGCGGCCTGCGCATCGGCGGACCCAGCAGCGCCGAGCAACTGGCCGAACTGGGCCCGGAGGAACGCAAGGCGAAGCTCGACCAGATCGATGCGGCGATGGCCTTCGCGCCCGCCGCGGCGCGCGAGGAAGTGCGGCGCGAGATCGAGGCCGAGCTGGCCAAGGCCGACGCGGAGCGCGCCGCTGCGGCCAAGGACGCGAAACCCGCCGACGCGGATGCCGACGCCGCGGCCGCGCCGCAGCCACGGGCCAGCGGTGCCGGCGACGACGAGGCCGGGCGCGACAGCGACAAACCGGCCAAGCGCAGGCCCAGCATCACCTTCAACGGCAGCAAGCCGTGGGACAAGACCGAAAACCCGCTGGTCTTCTCGTGGCTGCCGGCGGCGGCCAACGAGGTGCTCAACGAGGAAATCGAGGTGCTGGTCAACAAGATCCACAAGATCGAGGAGGATCCCGGCCCCTTCGTGCGCCAGATGTTCTCCACCGCGCCGCAGGCGCTGTTCCTGATCCTGCCGCTGTTCGCGCTGCTGCTGAAGTTCTTCTACGCCTTCAAGCGGCGCCTGTTCATGGAGCACCTGATCGTGGCGCTGCACAGCCACAGCTTCATCTGCTTCTCGCTGATCGTGGTGGTGCTGCTGTTCCAGTTGCGCAACTGGATGGGACCGGAGGATGGCGGGCTGCCGAGCGCCTTGCTGAACCTGCTGCTGGTCTTCGCCTGGGCCTGGATCCCGCTGTACCTGCTGCTGATGCAGAAGCGGGTCTACCGCCAGGGCTGGTTCTTCACCCTGCTCAAGTACGGCTGCATCGGCATCTGCTACACGCTGTTGCTGACCTTCGGCATGCTGCTCACCATGCTGGTCTCGCTGGTGCTGCTGTGATCGTGTACGAGGTGCGCATCGTCCTCGACCCGGCGATCGCCGACGAATACCGCGCCTGGCTCGAGGCGCACATCCGGGAGATCCTCGCCATTCCCGGCTTCAGCGGCGCCGAACTCCTGGCCGAGGACGGCGACGACGGTCGCCCGGTCTGGACCACCCGCTACCACCTCGACGGGCGCGCGGCGCTGGAACGCTACCTGCGCGAACACGCGCCGCGCCTGCGCGCGGAAGGGCTCGCGCGTTTTGGCGGGCGCTTCGAGGCCACGCGGCGCGTAAGCGAGCTGGTGCGCGAATTCCCTTGAGGAGGCGGACCCCGCTTTTGTAGGAGCGCACCTTGTGCGCGACCGCGGAGCGGCAGGCTGCGGTAGCCCGCGAGTCCGCGGTCGCGCACAAGGTGCGCTCCTACAAGAGGCGGCGCTGCGCCGAACCGCGAGCAGTTACTGCAGCAAGGCGGCGCGCTGCTCGGGCGTGGCCTCGATCAACTGTCGCCGCAACGCCTGCCGTTCCTCCGGCGCCAGCGCCTGCATGCGCTGCCGCAGCGACTGGCGTTGCGCCGGGCTGAGCTCGCGCAGCATGCGCCTAGTGGCGTCGCGTTCCTCCGGCGGCACGTTGCGCAGGAAGCGCTGCGCGGGCGCCTCGCCGCCACTGGCGGCCATGCCCTCGAGGAAGGCCTTGCGCTCGGCCGGCGTCATGCGCTCGAAGCGTTCGCGCAACTCGCGGCGCTCGGCCGGCGGCAGGTGGCGGAAGCGCTCATAGCTGTTGCGCAGGCGCAATTGCTGCTGCGGCGGGAGTTCGCGGAAGCGCGCGTAGCGCTCGCGCAGCGCCGCGCGCCGCTCGGGCGGCAGCGACTGCCAGTGAGCGAGGCGCTCGGCGGCCTGGCGTTGCTCGTCCGCGCTCATGCCCAGCCAGCGCTGCGCGCCGAGCCGCAGCTGGTCCTGGGTGTCGGGCGCGAGCGTGCTCCATTGCGCCTCGAAGGGCGCCAGCACGCGCTGTTCCGTGGCCGGCA
>JAGOEZ010000111.1 GCA_017997455.1 Lysobacterales bacterium
GGGCCATGCGCGGAACCGGCGGCCGCGGCCAGCGACTGCGCCGCCTGCTCGAGCGCGGTGGCGCGCGCATCGATGCGGTCCTTGTCGTCGGACTTCATCGCGTCCTCGAGGTCCTTGAGCGCCGACTCGATCGCGCCGATCTGCTCGCCCGGCACCTTGCCGCCATGCTCCTTGAGCATCGAGCGCGTGGCGTGGACCAGCGCGTCGGCCTTGTTGCGCGCGCCCACCAATTCATGGAACTTGCGGTCGTCCTCGCGGTTGGCCTCGGCATCGCGGACCATGCGCTGGATCTCCTCCTCGTTGAGGCCGGATCCCGCCTTGATCTCGATGCGCTGCTCCTTGCCGGTCTTCTTGTCCTTGGCCGAAACGTGCAGGATGCCGTTGGCGTCGATGTCGAAGGTGACCTCGACCTGCGGCATGCCGCGCGGCGCCGGGTCGATGCCGGCGAGGTCGAACCTGGCCAGCGACTTGTTGGCGCTGGCGCGCTCGCGCTCGCCCTGCAGCACGTGCACCGTGACCGCGCTCTGGTTGTCGTCGGCGGTCGAGAACACCTGGGTGTTCTTGGTCGGGATCGTGGTGTTCTTCTCGATCAGCTTGGTCATCACGCCGCCGAGGGTCTCGATGCCCAGCGACAGCGGGGTGACGTCGAGCAGCAGCACGTCCTTGACCTGGCCCGAGAGCACGGCGCCCTGCACCGCGGCGCCGATCGCGACCGCCTCGTCGGGATTGACGTCCTTGCGCGGCTCCTTGCCGAAGAACTCGGCCACCGCCTGCTGGACCTTGGGCATGCGGGTCTGGCCGCCGACCAGGATCACCTCGCTGATGTCGCCGATCTTGAGCCCGGCATCGGCCAGCGCGGTGCGGCAGGGGTCGATCGTGCGCTTGACCAGGTCCTCGACCAGCGACTCGAGCTTGGCCCGGGTCAGCTTGATGTTGAGGTGCTTGGGGCCCGAGGCGTCGGCGGTGACGTAGGGCAGGTTGACGTCGGTCTGGTGGTTCGACGAGAGCTCGATCTTGGCCCGCTCCGCAGCGTCCTTGAGGCGCTGCAGCGCGAGCGGATCGCTCTTGAGGTCGATCCCCTGCTCCTTCTTGAATTCCTCGACCAGGAAGTCGATCACGCGCTTGTCGAAGTCCTCGCCGCCGAGGAAGGTGTCGCCGTTGGTGGCCAGGACCTCGAATTGCTTCTCGCCGTCGACGTTGGCGATCTCGATGATCGAGACGTCGAAGGTGCCGCCGCCGAGGTCGTACACCGCGATCTTGCGATCGGCGCCCTGCTTGTCCAGGCCGTAGGCCAGCGCGGCCGCGGTCGGCTCGTTGATGATGCGCTTGACCTCGAGCCCGGCGATGCGGCCGGCGTCCTTGGTCGCCTGGCGCTGGCTGTCGTTGAAGTAGGCCGGGACCGTGATCACGGCCTCGGTGACCGCGTGCCCGAGGTAGTCCTCGGCGGTCTTCTTCATCTTCATCAGCACGTGGGCCGAGATCTGCTGCGGCGCGGTCTTCTTGCCGTCGGCGGTCTGGACCCACGCATCGCCGTTGTCGTGCGCGACGATGCCATAGGGCACCAGGTCGAGGTCCTTCTTGACCTCGGCGTCGGTGAATTTGCGCCCGATCAGGCGCTTGACCGCGTAGAAGGTGTTCTTGGGATTGGTCACCGCCTGGCGCTTGGCCGAGGCGCCGACCACGACTTCACCGTCCTTGGTGAAGGCGACGATGGAAGGCGTCGTGCGATCGCCCTCCGAATTCTCGATCACCCGTACCTGCCCGCCTTCCATGATGGCGACGCAGGAGTTGGTGGTGCCCAGATCGATGCCGATGATCTTGCCCATGACGTCAGTTCTCCGGAGATTTCGCGCGACCCGACCCGGGTCGCCCATGGATCACGATGTGAGGATTGCGTGGACGCGTTTCAAGCCGTGCCTCAGCTACCCGCGTCCCCGGCGACCGCAACCATCGCCGGTCGCAACAGCCGGTCGCTGAGCCGGTAGCCCTTCTGGAAGACGGTCACCACGCTGCCGGGCGCGGCGCCGCCCGCCTCGACCACGCTCATGGCCTGGTGCAGTTCCGGATTGAAGGGCGCGCCCGCGGGGTCGATCGCCTCGAGGCCGTGGCGCTCCAGCGCCTTGTCCAGCAGGCGCAGGGTGGCGGCCATGCCCTCGGCCAGCTTGACCGGATCGACGCCGCCGGCGCGCAGGCCGGCCTCGAGGCTGTCGGCCACCGGCAGCAGGTCCGCGAGCAGGCGCTCGCTGCCGTAGCGGCGCGCGGCCTCGACATCGCGCGCGGCGCGCTTGCGGAGGTTGTCCATCTCCGCGAGCAGGCGCACCTGCTCGTCCCGGGCCGCGGCCAGTTCCGCCGCTGGCCCGGTCGGCGCGTCGACGCCAGGCCCATCTCCGGCCCCGGGGACCGGATGCGGCTGCGCGTCCGGCGTGGATTCAGTGGAATGCATGCATGGCTCCCGCGTCCGGACTGGCCCTGCGGGGCGCCCGGCTCGGCATGGGTTCGGATTGAAATGCCCCGCCGGCTAGGTGGGGACTGCGCGCGCGGCCTTCAAGGCCCGGGATTAGATAGCGCTCCGCTGACGGCACGGGCCGCCGCCTGCACCATCGGGATCACGCGCTCGTAGGCCATCCGGGTCGGGCCGATCACGCCCAGCGCGCCGAGCACGCGGCCGTTGACCGCGTAGGGCGCCGCGATCACCGAGCAGTTGCCCAGCGGACCGAGGCCGCTTTCCTCGCCGATGAACAGGCGCACGCCGTCGGCATGGATGCAGCGGTCCAGCAGGCGCAGCAGCTCCTGCTTGCGCTGGAAGGCGTCGAACAGGCCGCGCAGGCGCTCGACGTCGGACAGGTCCTGCATGCCCAGCAGGTTGCTCTGCCCCGAGACCAGCATGTCCTCGCGGGTGTCCTCGCGCAGGGCGGCGCCGGCGACGTCGATCGCCGCCGCCATCAGCCGGTCCATGTCGCTGCGCGCCTGCGCCATCTCGGCCACCAGGCGCTCGCGGATCGCCGCGAGCGGCAGGCCGGTGTAGTGCGCGTTGAGGTAGTTCGCGATCTGCTCCAGCTCCGAGGCGGTGTAGGCGCGGCCGACCTCGATCACCCGGTTCTGGACCTCGTTGTCGGTGAAGACCAGGATCACCAGCAGGCGGCGGCCGTCGAGCGGCACGAAATCGATGTGGCGGAAGGCGAACTCCTCGCGCCGTGGCACCGTGACCAGGCCGACGAAGTGGGTCAGCCCCGAGAGCAGGGTCGAGGCGCTGGCAAGCAGCGCCTGGGTGCCGGTGGCCGGCGCCAGTTCGGCGCGCAACCGCTCCACGTCGCGCTCGTCGAGCGGCTTGAGCTCGACCAGGCTGTCGACGAAGACGCGGTAGCCCTGCGCCGTCGGCACGCGCCCGGCCGAGGTGTGCGGCGCGGCGATGAGCCCGAGTTCCTCCAGGTCCGCCATGACGTTGCGGATCGTGGCCGGGCTCACGTCGAGGCCGGCGCTGCGCGCCAGCACCTGCGATCCCACCGGCAGGCCGTCGCGGATGTACTGCGCGACGAGGGCTCGCAGCAGGTGCCGCGCGCGGCCATCGAGTTCGGATCGGGGTGGGCGGGACATGCGCTCGTCGCCTGGATTCGCTGGACCGTAACAATGGGGTTTCGCTGACGTCAATATAGGCGTTTTCGACGGCATCAAGCCGTGGCTGCGTGTTAACTTGTGCCCGGTCGGTCCACTGCACGCCCGCCCGATGCTGCGACTCATCGCCGTCAAGGACTTCGCCATCATCGACCAGGCCGAGCTCGGCCTCGGCGCCGGCCTGACCGCGCTGACCGGCGAGACCGGCGCCGGCAAGTCGCTCCTGGTCGATGCCCTGATGCTGCTGGGCGGCGGGCGCGGCGACGCCGGCTGGGTGCGCCAGGGCGCCGAACGCGCCGAGCTCGCGGCCGAATTCGACCTCGCCCGGCTGCCCGACGCCGCGGCCTGGCTGCGCGAACTGGAGCTCGACGATGGCGACGAGTGCCGCGTGCGCCGCGTCCTGCGCGCCGACGGCAGCAGCCGCGCCTTCGTCAACGACCGCTCGGTCTCCCTGGCGACCCTGAAATCGCTGGTGGCGCAGCTGGTGGAAATCCACGGGCAGAACGAGCACCAGGCCCTGCTTTCGCGCGCGCACCAGCGCCGCCTGCTCGACGCCTTCGGCGGCCATGCGCCGGCGCTCGAGGCGACCTCCGCCAGCGCGCGTCGCTGGCACCAGCTGGCGGCCGGGATCGAGGCGCTGCGCGCGCAGGCCGGCGGCGGCGCCGGCGCGCTCGAGTACCTGCGTTTCCAGCTCGACGAGCTGGCGCGCGACGCGCTCGCGCCGGAGGCGCTGGCCGAACTCGAGGGCGAGCACCGACGCCTGGCCAACGCCGGTGAACTGATCGAGGTCAGCGCGCGCGCGCAGGAGGCGCTCGATGGCGACGACGAAACCGCCGCGCGCACCGTCCTCGCGCGCGTCGCCGGCGACCTCGAGCGCATGGCCCAGGCCGATCCGCGCCTGGCGCCGGTGGCCGCGATGGTGCGCGGGGCCGCGGTCGAGGCTGGCGAGGCGGCCGAGATGCTGGCGCGCTACCGCGCCGGCCAGGAACTGGACCCGCAGCGCCTGGCGACGGTGGACGCGCAACTGGCGCGCCTGCACGAGCTGGCGCGCAAGCACCGGATTCCCGTGCCCGAACTCAAGGCGCGCGAGGAGGCCCTGCGCGCCCAGTTCGATGCGATCGCCAATGCCGAACAGCGCTTCGCCGCGCTGGACGCCGAACAGGCGCGCGCGCTGGCGGACTTCCGCGAGGCCGCGGCGAGCCTGGGCGAGGCGCGCCGCCGCGCCGCCGGGCAGCTCGCCCGCGAAGTGGGCGCCGCCCTCGGCGAACTCGGCATGGCCGGCGCGCGCTTCTCGGTCGCGGTCGAGTCCGAGGCACTGGCCGAGCCCGCGCCCGATGGCGTCGACCAGGTCGAGTTCATGGTCAGCGCCAACCCGGGACAGCCCGAGCGGCCGCTGCGCAAGGTGGCGTCGGGCGGCGAACTGTCGCGCATCAGCCTCGCGATCGAGGTCGCGGCGCTGGGCCAGGACGCGGTCCCGACGATGGTCTTCGACGAGGTCGACGCCGGCATCGGCGGCGCGGTCGCCGAAGTGGTCGGGCGCAAGTTGCGGACCCTGGGGCGCGCGCGGCAGGTGCTGTGCGTCACCCACCTGCCGCAGGTCGCCGCGCAGGCGGATGGCCACGTGGCGGTGAGCAAGTCCAGCGCCGGCGAGTCCACCCGGATCCAGATCGAGACCCTCGACAAGGAGCACCGGCGCGAGGAGATCGCGCGCATGCTCGGTGGGGTCGAGATCACCAGCCAGACCCGCGCCCACGCCGCCGACATGCTGCGTCGCGCGCAGTCGAGCTGAAGCTCCGCCATACGCCGCCTGCGACAGTCGCGCCCGGCCTGCCTGTAGGAGCGGCTTCAGCCGCGACCATGCTCGCCTCGAGCACACGACCTTGGACACGACCTTCACCCCCACCCCTTGCCCTCCCCCCTCAAGGGGGAGGGGGAGTGATCGTCGCGCAAGGGCGCGACCACCGCATTTCATCGAAGCGGCGGCTGAAGCCGCTCCTGCAGGGCCGCGGCCGTCGGCGAGGCGAGGCCGGCGCTATTTCCTGCGCTTGGGGCGCACGTAGAGGACCAGCGAGTGGTCCTCGAGCACGTAGCCGGCGCGGTCGGCGATCTCGCGCTGCAGGCGCTCGATCTCGTCGTTGGTGAACTCGATCACCGTGCCGGTTTCGACGTCCACCATGTGGTCGTGGTGCTTGCCGCGGTCGAGCTCGTAGACCGACTGCCCGCCCTCGAAATTGTGCTTGGTCACGAGGCCGGCAGCCTCGAACTGGGTCAGCACGCGATAGACGGTGGCCAGCCCGATGTCGTCCTCGCGGGCCAGCAATTCCTTGTAGATGTCCTCGGCCGTCATGTGCCGCTCCGACGCGCGCTCGAGGATCTCGAGTATGCGCATGCGGGGGTGGGTCACCTTGAGCCCGGCCTTGCGCAGGTCCTGTTGCTCCACGCCGACGCTCCCGAAGTCACCGTTCAGGCTGCCAGTGTATCATCCGCGATTGGTCCGACTTGCCAAGCGACTTGCCGCATGCGCTTCCCCATCCGGCTTCCGGTGCTGCTCGTGGTTGCCCTCGCCGGCAGCGCCTGCGGCCTCATCTACCGACAGGACGTCAACCAGGGCAACCTGGTGGAGCAGGAATCCGTCGACCTGCTCAAGCCCGGCATGACCAAGCGCCAGGTGGCGCTGATCATGGGCACGCCCTCGATCGAGTCGCCCTTCGACCAGGATCGCTGGGACTACGCTTCCAGCTTCAGCCGTCGCGGCAAGGACCCCGAGGTCAAGAACCTTACCCTGGTGTTCGAGGGCGGCGCGCTCCTGCGCATCGAGGGCGACTATTTCCCGCAGCGTAACGAGGAGATGCTCGAATCGTCGCGCCAGATCAAGGGCAAGGTCGACGACGATCTCGATGCCGCGACCCGCAAGGCCGACCCCGAGGCGGCGCCCGGACCGGCGTCGGAGATCGGGATCGAGCAGGAGCCCGAAGCGGAGTCCGCCCCGCAATCCGAGCCTCCGTCCGAGCCGCGCGAGTCGGAAGGCTAGCGCCGGGCGCGCCGGCGGCGCGCCTCCTTGGGATCGGCCTGCAGCGGCCGGTAGAGCTCGACCCGGTCGCCGTCGGCGAGTTGCGCGGCCAGGGTGACGCGTTGCCCGTGGATGCCGACGTGATCGTCATCCACGACCAGGCCGGGAACCTGGCGTTGCAGCGCGGAGGCCGCGACGGCATCGGCGACGCACGCGCCCCCCGGCAGCCGCAGCTCGACCAGCCACTGCCCTTCCGGCCCCACGTAGGCGACTTCAACGGAAATCATGCGCGGGGCGGGCCGGCTCAACTGGCAAGCGCCGCGCGCACGAAGTCGTCGACCATGCGGTCGGCGACCGAGGTGAAACCGGTCGCCAGGGCGGAACCGACGATGCGGCCCGCGGTCTGGAAGTCGAGGTCCAGCGTTACCTTGCAGCCCGAGTCCCCGAGCGGCTTGAACTCCCAGCGCCCGTGCAGGGCCGAGAACGGTCCCTCGACCAGGTTCATGTCGATGCTCGCGCCGGGCACGAGGCGATTGCGGGTGGTGAACGCGGTTCGGAATCCACCCAGGCGCAGCCCGAGCCGGCAGATCACCTCACCGGGCGAGCGCTCGAGCACGGCGGCTTCCGTGCACCAGTCGAAGCGCAGCGGGTAGGCCTCGACGTCGTTGACCAGCCCGTACAGCAGCGTTGCCGGGCGCGGGACCAGGGCGCTGCGGTGGACGTGGCTCACGCGGGACCCGCAGCGCGGCGCGGCAGCGATCTCATCGAATCAGCTCGTGGTCGGACCCGTCTTGGGCGACAATTCTACGGACAGGCGAAGCGCAAGACATGGCCAAGCAGAAGAAGATCGAACGCAGCGGCAGTGGCGGCACGATCGCGCTCAACAAGCGCGCGCGCCACGACTACCACCTCGACGAGCGCTTCGAGGCCGGCCTCATGCTGATGGGCTGGGAGGTCAAGAGCCTGCGCGAGGGCAAGGCCCAGATCGGGGAGAGCTACGCCCTGGTCAAGGACGGCGAGCTGTACCTGTTCGGCGCCCAGATCCAGCCGCTGCTCTCGGCCTCCACCCACGTCGTGCCCGAGGCCCGGCGCACGCGCAAGCTGCTGCTCCACCGCGGCGAGATCGACCACCTCATCGGCGCGATCGAGCGCAAGGGCGTGACCCTGGTCCCGACCGCGATGTACTGGAAGAAGAACAAGGTCAAGCTGGAACTGGCCCTGGCGCGCGGCAAGCAGGACCACGACAAGCGCGCGGTCGAGAAGGAGCGCGACTGGAATCGCGAGAAGCAGCAGGTGATGCGGGCGCGCAACAAGGCGGGCTGATGCCCTCACCCCTGTGGGAGCGGCTACAGCCGCGACCGTGGCGCCTATCGCGCGCAGAGCGCGCTCCTACAGAGCCGGCCTTGTAGGAGCGCGCTCTGCGCGCGATGGGCGTCGCGGTCGCCACACCGCGCATTGAACCCGCAAGCTCCACCCCCATATACTGACGACGCGGTTTGAAGTCCCCGGGGGCGACTGGATTCGACGGGGGTTGCGAAATCGCCTGGTGCATGCCGAGGTCGTCACTCACCTCGTTAATCAAGTGGCAAAACACTTAGACGCCAACGACGACGTCTACGCTCTCGCCGCTTAAGGCGTAAGCCCCGAACCCACTTGTGCCCGTGCTCGTGGATGTAGGGTCACTATCGCGGGATCGCGCCGGCTGCTGCCTGTCTGCCGGCGTCAAAACACAACCGGCTGGTCCTGCGGTGCGCCTCGCGCATCGTGTTGCCGCGGGACGAGATCAAACGGTGCGCTAAGCATGTAGTACCGGGGACGTAGTGCCTTCGGACGGGGGTTCGATTCCCCCCGCCTCCACCA
>JAGOEZ010000112.1 GCA_017997455.1 Lysobacterales bacterium
CAACCGCCGTCTACGTCATCCTCGCCCGCAAGCTCATCCGCATCGCCTGGTCCATCAACCGCTCAGGCAAACCATTCGACCCCCAATGCCTGGCAGCCGCTTGAACAGGAACATAGGATCTCCTACGAGGGCGTCGGGTGGGTGGGGTTCGCGCCTAGAATCGGGGGATGACGCGCAAGGTATTGATGATCCACGGGGCCGGGGGCGGTGCGTGGGAGTGGAATGTGTGGCGGGGGGTGTTCGAGGCGGAGGGATTCGCTTGCGAGGTGCTGGACTTGGCGGCGGTTGAGGGCGGGATCGGGGCGACGCGGTTCGAGAATTACTCGGGACAGGTCGGCCGGGTGGCACGGGAAGGGGATGTGCTGGTGGGGGCGAGCCTGGGGGGCCTGCTGGCGCTGGCGTGTGCGGCGGCGGTGCGGCCTGCGGCGTTGGTGCTGGTCAACGCGATGCCGCCTGCGCCCTGGCAATCGATGCTGCCGGCGCGCGAGGCGTATCCCGACGTTGTCCCGTGGGGCAGCGAGGCCTCGCTGGCCGGTACGCGCAAGGCGATGCCGGATGCAGATGACGCGGCGTGCCTGTATGCGTTCCGGCGCTGGCGCGATGAATCGGGCGCGGTGATGAATGTGGCGCGCTCGGGCGTGCCGGTGGAGCGACCGGCGTGCCCCGTGCTGGTGATGGCTTCCAGCGACGACGAGGACGTGCCGGCCGCGGCGAGCGCCGCCCTAGCAGACGCGTATGCCGCGAGCCTGATCCGCATTCCCGGCACAAGCCACGTAGGGCCCCTGCTAGGGCGCAACGCCGCCGGATGTGCGACGCAGGCGATCGCCTGGCTCCGCACCACCATCACCTGACCCCTCCAATTCGCCGGATCCCTGTAGGAGCGCATCTCATGCGCGACCGCGGACTCTCCAGCGCACGGCGAATCGAGGTGCCGCGGTCGCGCATGAGATGCGCTCCTACAGGGGCGCGCTGAATGGACGTACACGCGCGCTTCGTGGGGACATGAATGGGCGGCAACGGTGCGCGGGCGCGCGGCTGGGTTAAGAGGCAATTCATCGCGCCAACCCAGAATGGGTCCCACGAGTTGGCCATCCCGGTCGCTCGCGGAGACAAGGCCATGAAGGCTTCGATGATCGGTGTGGTGCTGGCGGGCGGCCTGGTGCTTTCGGGCACGGTGGCGGCGCAGTACGCGCCGGGGTATGGCGGCGGTTACGCGGGCGATCCGCGCTACCAGCAGGGGCCGTACCAGCAGGGATCGGGCGACCCGCGCTACCAGCCGGTGCCGTACGAGGTTGAAGACGACGGCTACGACGACGACGGCTACTACGGTCCCCAGGGGCAGGTCGTGCCGTTCCAGCAAGGCGCCGACTACGGCAATGGCGCGCAGTTCGACTGGGCGCGCGTGGTCTCGGTCGACCCCATCGTCGAGCGCTACAGCGAGCCGGTGCCCAGCCAGCAGTGCTGGAACGAGCCGGTGGAGTACTACGAGCCGCGTTATGCCTACGCGCCGCGCCAGGATCGCGCAGGGCCGGCGTTCCTGGGTGCGCTGATCGGTGGCGCGCTGGGCAACCAGGTGGGCGGTGGCAGCGGGCGCACGGCGGCCACCATCGCGGGCGCGGTGATCGGCGGCACGGTGGGTTATCGCCATCCGGGCGGGCGCTACTACGACGCCGGCGGGCGCACGGTGCGCACCAGCCAGCAGCGTTGCGAGACCCGCACCGAGTATCGGCAGGACGAACGGGTGCTGGGCTACAACGTTTCCTATGAATACAACGGTCGCGTGTACCGCACCCAGACCGACCACCATCCGGGCGACCGCATCCGTGTCGCCGTGCAGGTTGCCGCGGCTCCGTAAGTCTCCGGAACCCCATGCCGCAGCCGCAAAGGGGCCCGCAAGGGCCCCTTTGTCGTTGGGCCGAGCCCTGCTTCTGTAGGAGCGCGCTCTGCGCGCGATGGGCGTATCGCCCGACGCGAGGCCCATCGCGCGCAGAGCGCGCTCCTACAAAAAAGCGGGGGCTCGGGTGGTGATCGAGGTCAGGGGTTAACGCGGGGTTACGGCCCGGGGCACTAGGCTGCCGCCCGGATGGCCGACGGAACGCAGGACCACGTACCCCTCGACCCCGCCGATCGCGACTTCCTGCGCGAGGTGCGGTGGCGTCGCCGCGTGGGCGATGACGGGGATTCCCGGCGTCGGCGCTGGATCCTGGGGCTGCTGGTCCTGGCGCATCTCGCGTTCTTCCTCTGGTTGCGCGACGCCATGGTGGAGCGCGGGCGCTTCGCGGTGCCGGGTCGCGAGCAGGTGCTGGAAGTGCGCTTCTACGAGGAGGAAGTTGCGCCGGTTTTCGAGGCGCTGCCGGGGCCGGTGGCGCCGCTGGTGCCGATGCCGCCCGAGACCGTGCGCGAGGTCGTGGTTCCCGCGGCACCGCTCGCCGTGCCCTCGCCACCGCCGCCCGCCGCGCCAACGGTCGTCGATGAGCCCACCGACGCCCTCGCGGCGCGTTTCATCCCGCCCGAGGAACCACCGCCGGCGACGCTGCAGCTCTTCAACACGGACGGCTCGATTCGCATGTCGCAGGACGTGGTCGACGCGTCGAACATCCCCGCGCCGCGGCCGGGTTTCCGTTCGCCGCTGATGGACGCCGCGAAGGCCAAGCCGAAGCCCCCGCCGATCACCTACGACCCGACGGTGTTCGCGCGCTACTGGGCGCCGGAAGGCGAGACCGCGGTACAGTCGGCGTTCCGCCGGGCCACCGTGTCGCGGAAGTTCAAGACGCCCTGGGGCTCGACCATCCAGTGCACCTGGGTGCTGGTGATCGGCGGCTGCGGCTGGGGCATCGCGCCCGCGCCGCTGGAGAAACCGCCGCCGCGGCCGGGCGAGGTCTACGTCGACGAGCCGCCGAAGCACTGGTAGGCACCGCACAAGCCCCCTGTAGGAGCGCGCTCTGCGCGCGATCGGCGCTACTTCGAGCGAGGCGCCTATCGCGCGCAGAGCGCGCTCCTACAACAGCATGTCATCGCAGGATTCGGCTGCGACGGCTTGCGATGTGGCCGCGCTAACGGCACGCTCGCAGCTTCGACTGCGGGAGGCCTGACCATGCGCGTGTGGATCTGGATGCTGGTGCTCGTGGGTGGCGCGGCGGCAGCGCAAGACCTGACCCTGGTGCGCGCGCAGCGCGTCATCACGATGGACCCGGCGCGGCCCTTTGCCACCGCATTTGCCTTCGACGGCTCGGGGAAGCTCGTGGCGGTGGGCGAGGGCGATGAGCTGGCGAAGGTGCATCCGCAGGCGGTGACGCTCGATCTGGGCGATGCCACCGTAGTGCCGGGCCTCATCGATGCGCACGGGCACGTGCCGGGTCTGGGACTCACGCTGTCGATTGCCGACCTCACCGGCACGCGCAGCAAGGCCGAGATCGTCGAGCGGCTCAAGGCCTTCGAGGCGCGTCTGGACAAGGACGCGTGGCTGCTGGGGCGCGGCTGGGACCAGAACGACTGGGACGCGAAGGCATTTCCGACGGCGGCCGATCTCGATGCGGCATTCCCCACGCGGCCGGTGTGGCTGGAACGCGTGGATGGCCACGCCGGCTGGGCCAACTCGGCGGCGTTGAAGCGCGCCACGCGCGATCTGGCCGGCGATTGGCAGCCTGAGGGCGGGCAGGTGTTGCGGGCGGGCGGCAAGGCGTCTGGCGTGTTCGTGGACAACGCCATGGGATTGATCCAGGCCGCGGTGCCCGCGCCAACCGCGGAACAGGCGACGCAGGCGCTGTCGGATGCGATGGCCGACATCGCGCGGCACGGCCTCACCGGCGTGCACGATGCCGGCGTTTCGAAGGCCGAGATGGCGCTCTATCGCGGGCTGGCCGATGCCGGCCGCATGCCGGTCCGGATCCATGCCATGGCCAACGGCGATGGCGAGGCGCTGGAGTGGCTTTGCGCCGAGGGGCGCTACCGGCACGCCGGTGGTCGCCTGCAGATGCGCGCGGTGAAGCTCTATGCCGACGGCGCGCTGGGCTCGCGCGGCGCGGCGCTGCTGGCCGAGTACAGCGACGATCCGGGCAACACCGGACTCCTGGTGACCTCCGCTGCGGCGCTCGAAGCCGCGGCGCGCAAGGCGCAGCGCTGCGGCGTGCAGGCGGCCACGCACGCGATCGGCGATCGCGGCAATCGCGTGGTGCTGGAGGTGTACGAGCGTGTGCTGGGGCTGGATGCAGCAGCGACCGACCACCGCTGGCGCATAGAGCATGCGCAGGTCGTGGCGCAGGTCGACATCCCGCGCTTCGCGCGCAGCGGCATCATCGCCTCGATGCAACCCACGCACGCGACCAGCGACATGCCGTGGGCCGGGCAGCGCGTGGGGCCGGCGCGGATCGTCGGTGCGTACGCGTGGCGGCAGTTCCGCGACGCGGGCGTGCGGCTGGCGCTGGGTTCGGATTTCCCGGTCGAGGCCGTGGACCCGTTGCCGGGCTTGTTCGCGGCGCGCATGCGCCAGGATGCGCAGGGACTGCCGCTCGACGGCTGGTTCCCCGGCGAACGCCTGACGGCCTTCGAGGCGCTGCGCGGCTTCACGCTCGATGCGGCCTACGCCGCCTTCATGGAGAACGAGGTCGGCTCGCTGGTGGCGGGCAAGCGCGCGGATTTCACCGTGCTGGACCGAAATCCGCTCGGCGACGAAGCCAAGGACCTGCTGGCCGCCCACGTGCGCGCGACCTACCTCGACGGCAAGCCGGTCTACACCGCGCCGCCCTGAGCTGGTCGAACCAATGCGCCTGCCCTTGTAGGAGCGCATCTCATGCGCGACCGCAACATTGCACGATGCGGTTGAATTGCGATCCTGCGGTCGCGCATGAGATGCGCTCCTACAACAGCCGGCTTTGGTGGGAGCGCATCCCATGCGCGACCGCAACACGGCAGGTCACAGCAATCCCGTGGTTCCGCGGTCGCGCATGAGATGCGCTCCTACGGGGATACGGCGAATCGAGGGTCGCTCAGAGGCGGATGGTGCCGTCGATGCAGGTGACGGCGTGGCCGCCGATCAGGATGCGGCCGTCGGCGGTGACGGTCATGTCCAGGTATCCGTCGCGGCCGACTTCGCGGCCCTGGCTGGCGCGATAGCTGGCGTCGCCCTCGGGCAGGAGGCCGTTGGCGCGCAGGAAGGCGGCGATGCAGGCGTTGCCGCTGCCGGTGACCGGATCTTCGGGGATGCCGTCGACCGGGGCGAAGCAGCGCACCACGATGGCGTAGTCGGGCGACTCGCAGCGCGCGTAGGCCGCAATGCCGACCGCATCGGTTTCGCGACTGAGTTCGATCACCCGCGCCATGTCGGGTTCGAGCGCGCGCACGGCGTCCTCGTCGTCGAGTTCGGCCACCAGCCACCACGGCCCGACCTTGACCGGTCGCGGCGACGGCGTTTGCCTGACCGTTGCGCGTAGCGCCTTGGCCAGCGCCACCGCGAGCGTGAGCTCGGTCTCGCCGATCTCGGCCGGCGGCGCCTGCACCGCGATGCGGCGCTCGGCGCCGTCGCCGTCGATCGAGATCGGCAGCACGCCAGCGGCGCATTCCATGACGAGCAGGTGGTCGTGCTGGCGCGCCCAGCCGGCTTCGAGCACGGCGTGCGCAGTGCCGACGCTGGGGTGGCCGGCGAAGGACAGTTCCTGGCGCGGGGTGAAAATGCGCACGCGGTAGTCGGCGCCGGGCTTGGTCGGCGGCAGCACGAAGGTGGTTTCGGAAAGGTTGGTCCAGGCGGCGAGCTGCTGCATCTGGGCGTCGCTCAGGCCCTCGCCGTCGAGGATCACGGCGACGGGGTTGCCGCGGTAGGGGACCTTCGTGAAGACGTCGACCTGCTTGAAGGGGACGATGCGCATGGCGGGAGAATCTCGCGGCAGGAAGTGCGGAAGGTGGAAGTCTGCCCCGGTGGCATGGGTTGTGGAAGGGCATCCGTGTGCGCCCGGAAGCAGCCCGTCGCCCCCGCAGCGCGAATCGCACAACGGCTGTCGCGTTCCTTCTCCCGCCGGGAGAAGGTGGCGCGCAGCGCCGGATGAGGGTTCGGGCGAGCCGCGATCGTTGCCGCCTTGCCGAACCCTCACCCCCAACCCCTCTCCCGGAGGGAGAGGGGTGCGTTGGCCATGCCGCTGACCCTCCGAGACGGTCTCGTTGGCCGAGACTCTGACCCTCCGAGAGGGGCGCGTTGGCCGTGGTTCCGGCCCGATTGGATCTGCTGATGGCAGAGCGCGGGCAATCGACGCCGGTGCTTAAGCCACGGCAGCGCTTCCGCTATCGTTGCGGCGGCGCACCATCCCGCGTTGCCTGACCTTTTCCCCGCATGGCCGAGACCGTTCCCGCCCGCCGCGACCCGCAGGCACCGTCCGACTGGATCGTGCTCAAGTTCGGGGGCACCAGCGTCTCGACCCGGGCGCGCTGGGACAACATCGTGGGGCTGGTGCGCGCGCGCCAGGCCGAGGGCGCGCGGGTGCTGGTGGTGGTGTCGGCGCTGTCGGGCGTGACCAATGCACTGATGGCGCTGGTGGAGACCGCGCGCAACGGCGGCGATCTCGATCCGGCGGTCAACGCCGTGGTCGCGCGCCACACCGATTTCGTGCATGAACTGGGCCTGCCCTCGGCGCCCGCGCTGCATGAGTTCCTCGCGCAATTGGCCGCGCTGGCAATCGACCCGCGCCGGGCCGGCGCGCAACTGCCGTGGCAGGCGGAGGTGCTGGCCCTGGGCGAGCTGATGTCCTCGAGCCTGGGCATGCACTACCTGCGCGCCTGCGGACTCGAGGCCGAATGGCTGGACGCGCGCGAGTGGCTGCGCGCCGCCGCGCTGCCCAACCAGAGCGACTGGGCGCGCTGGCTTTCGGTGTCCTGCGCCACCGCGCCCGATGCCGCGATGCAGGCCGCGCTCGCGCGCCGTTCGCCGGTGCTGATCACGCAGGGCTTCATCGCCGCCGACGCGCAGGGCCATACCACGCTGCTGGGCCGCGGCGGTTCCGACACCTCGGCTGCGTACTTCGGCGCGCTACTCAAGGCGCGGCGGGTGGAAATCTGGACCGACGTGGCCGGCATGTTCAGCGCCAATCCGCGCCAGGTTGCCGGCGCGCGCCTGCTCAAGCGCCTCGACTACGAGGAAGCGCAGGAAATCGCCGGCACCGGCGCCAAGGTGCTGCACCCGCGCTGCCTCTCGCCGCTGCGCGACGCGCGCGTGCCGCTGTGCATCAAGGACACCAACCGGCCCGATCTTGCCGGCACCGAGGTCGGCGCCTTCGCCGCCGCCGGGCCGCCGAGCGTCAAGGCGATCAGCGCGCGCAGCGGGATCACGCTGGTGTCGATGGAAAGCGTCGGCATGTGGCAGTCGGTCGGCTTCCTCGCCGATGTGTTCGAGGCCTTCAAGCGCCACGGGCTGTCGGTGGATCTGATCGGATCGGCCGAAACCAACGTCACCGTGTCGCTGGACCCGACCGCGAACCTGCTCAATTCCGACGTGCTGTCCGCACTCTGCGCCGACCTCGAGCGCGTATGCCGGGTCAAGGTGATCGCGCCCTGCGCGGCGGTGACGCTGGTCGGGCGCGGCATGCGCGGCCTGCTGCATCGCCTGGGGCCGGTGCTGGCGGAATTCGGCCAGCACAACGTGCACCTGATCTCGCAGTCCTCCAACAATCTCAACCTGACCTTCGTGGTCGACGAGGCGGTCGCCACGCCGCTGGTGCCGCAGCTGCACGAGATGCTGGTGCGAGCCGAGGCGATGCGCCTGGACGACGAGGCGGTCTTCGGGCCGACCTGGGACGCGCTGTACGCGACCACGCGCGAACGCGCGCGGCCGGTGCCGTGGTGGGCGACGCGGCGCGAGGCGCTGCTGGCGAAGGCTGCTGGCGGCGAGCCGCTTTACGTGTACGCGCTGGACGAGGTCCGCGCCACCGCGCAACGCCTGCGCGCGATCGGCGCGGTCGATCGCTGGTTCTACGCGATGAAGGCCAACTCGCATCCGCAAGTCCTGCGCACGCTGGCCGAGGAAGGCTTCGGCATCGAGTGCGTGTCGGCGCCGGAGCTCGACGCTGCGCGTGCCGCGCTGCCGGAGCTGGCGCCGGACCGCCTGCTGTTCACGCCCAACTTCGCGCCGCGCGGGGAGTACGCGAAGGCCTATGCGATGGATGTGCGCGTCACCGTCGACAACCTCCACCCGCTGCGCGAGTGGGGCGAGGACTTCCGTGCCCGCGAGTTGCTGTTGCGGCTCGATCTCGGCCATGGGCGCGGACACCACGACAAGGTCGTGACCGGCGGCGCGGGTTCCAAGTTTGGCTTGGCCTTGGCCGACGTCGAGGAATTCCGCGAGCGCGCGCGGGCGCTCGATTGCCGCATCACCGGCCTGCACGCGCACCTGG
>JAGOEZ010000113.1 GCA_017997455.1 Lysobacterales bacterium
GTCGCGCCATGACCTGGCAGGAACGCATTTTCGCGGAGGTGCGCGCATGAGTGTTCCCACCCGAGTCCTGCCGGCGTCCGCCGCCACCTCGTCGCCGGTGCGCATTCCGCACTGGATCGGCGGCGTGCGCGTCGACGGCGGCCCCGGCCGCACCGCGCCGGTCTACAACCCCGCGACGGGACGCCAGACCGGCGAGCTGCCGCTGGGCGACGCCGCCATGGTCGATGCGGCGGTCGCGGCGGCGATGGCTGCCTTCCCGGGCTGGTCGCAGACCCCGCCGATCCGGCGCGCGCGGGTGCTGTTCAAGCTGCGCGAATTGATCGAGGCCAACGCCGATGTGCTGGCCGCCCAACTGACCGCCGAGCACGGCAAGACCCACAGCGACGCGCTGGGCGAAGTGACGCGTGGCCTGGAGGTGATCGAATTCGCCTGCGGCATCCCGCAGCTGCTCAAGGGCGAGCACACCGAGAACGTGGGCAGCCAGATCGACGCCTGGTCGATGCGCCAGCCACTGGGCGTGGTCGCCGGCATCACGCCGTTCAATTTCCCGGCGATGGTGCCGATGTGGATGTTCCCGATCGCCATCGCCTGCGGCAACTGCTTCCTGCTCAAGCCCTCCGAACGCGACCCCTCGGCCTCGCTGCTGCTGGCCGACTGGCTCAGGCAGGCGGGCTTGCCCGACGGTGTGTTCAACGTGGTGCATGGCGACAAGGTGGCGGTCGACGCGATCCTGGCCCATCCCGGGATCGCGGCCGTGAGCTTCGTCGGCTCAACCGCGATCGCGCAGTACATCTACGAGACCGGCTGCCGCCACGGCAAGCGCGTTCAGGCGCTGGGCGGGGCCAAGAACCACATGGTGGTGATGCCCGACGCCGACCTCGACCAGGCCGCCGACGCGCTGATGGGCGCGGGCTACGGTTCCGCGGGCGAACGCTGCATGGCGATCTCGGTCGCGGTGGCCGTCGGCGATGCCACCGCCGACGCGCTGGTGCAGCGGCTGGCCCCGCGGGTGCGCGCGCTGAAGGTCGGCGCCGGCGACGTGCCGGGCATGGACATGGGCCCGCTGGTCACGGCGGCGCATCGCGAGCGCGTGCGCGGCTACGTGGACCTCGGCGTGCAGGAAGGCGCCGAGTTGGTGGTCGACGGGCGCGGCCACACGGTGGCAGGCTGCGAGGACGGCTTCTTCCTCGGCGGTTGCCTGTTCGACCAGGTCCAGCCGGGCATGCGCATCTATCGCGAGGAGATCTTCGGCCCGGTCCTGTCGATCGTGCGCGCGCGAGATTACGAACAGGCGCTGGCGCTGGTGAACGCGCACGAGTACGGCAACGGCGTCGCCCTGTTCACCCGCGATGGCGACGCTGCGCGTGATTTCGTCAGCCGGGTCCAGGTCGGCATGGTCGGGGTCAACGTGCCGATCCCGGTGCCGGCGGCCTTCCACAGCTTCGGCGGCTGGAAGGCCTCGCTGTTCGGCGACCACCATGTCTACGGTCCCGAGGGCGTGCGGTTCTATACCCGGCTCAAGGCGGTGACCGAGCGCTGGCCGACCAGCATCCGTGCGGGCGCGCAGTTCGTGATGCCCACGGGGGGCTGATGAGTCGCAAGCCGATCGGGGACATCGCGGCAGGGCGACTTGGCGGCGCGCAGCTCGCGCGCAATTTCGACGACGTCGCGCCACCGCTCGACCCTCATGGCGCGCTGCTCGAGGCGCAACGCTGCTACTACTGCCACGACGCGCCGTGCATCACGGCCTGTCCCACCGGCATCGACATCCCGAGCTTCATCCGCCGCATCACCACCGGCAACCTGCACGGCGCCGCGACCGACATCCTGTCGGCCAACATCCTCGGCGGCAGCTGCGCGCGCGTATGCCCCACCGAGGTGTTGTGCGAGGCGGCCTGCGTGCGCAACCACGCCGGGGACAAGCCGGTCGAGATCGGCGCATTGCAGCGCCATGCCACCGACTGGGTCTATCGCGACGGTGCGCAACTGTTCCAGCGCGAACCCGACAGCGGCCGCACGGTTGCCGTGATCGGTGCCGGGCCGGCCGGGCTGTCGTGCGCCCACGCGCTGGCGCGACGCGGCCATCGGGTCAGGATCTACGAGGCGCGCCCGCGTCCGGGCGGGCTCAACGAGTACGGCATCGCCGCCTACAAGGTGCCGGGCTTCGCCCAGCGCGAGATCGAGTGGCTGTTGTCGATCGGCGGCATCGAGGTCGAGCATGGGCGCGAGCTCGGGCGAAACCTCGATTTGGCCACGCTCCGGCGCGAGCACGACGCAGTGTTCCTCGGCCTGGGGCTGGCCGGCGTGAACGCCCTGGGCCTGGACGGCGAGCAACTTGCCGGCGTGCGCAACGCCGTGGACTTCATCGCCGAATTGCGCCAGTGCGCGGACCTCGCCACGCTGCCGGTGGGGCGTCGCGTGGTGGTGATCGGCGGCGGCAACACCGCGATCGATGCCGCCGTGCAGAGCCGGCGCCTCGGCGCCGAGCGGGTGACCCTGGTCTATCGGCGCGGTCCCGGCGACATGGGCGCGACCGCGCACGAGCAGGCCTTCGCCCAGTCCGAGGGCGTGGCCGTGGTCCACTGGGCGCGGCCGCTGCGCTTCGTCGCGCGCGAGGGCCAGCTGGCGGCGATCGAGTTCGAATACACCGTGCTGGATGCAGGCGGCAAGCTCGCCGGCAGTGGCGATCGATTCACTCTCGAGGCCGATTGGGCGCTGAAGGCGATCGGGCAGGTGCTGGTGGCTGATCCATCGCGTGAAGGCGCGCATGAGTCGCTGGCGCTGCGCGACGGACGAATCGTGGTCGACGACCACCACGCCACCTCGGTGGCCGACGTGTGGGCCGGCGGCGACTGCGTCGGCGGCAAGCTCGACCTCACCGTGCAGGCCGTCGAGGATGGCAAGCGCGCCGCGCACGCGATCGACCACGCGCTGTCGGCGCGTCGCGCCTGAAGGAGACCCCATGGCCGACCTCTCCTGCCGCTTCGCCGGCGTGCGCTCGCCGAATCCCTTCTGGCTCGCCTCCGCGCCGCCTACCGACAAGGCCTACAACGTCAACCGCGCCTTCGAGGCGGGTTGGGGCGGCGTGGTGTGGAAGACGCTGGGCAACGATCCGCCGATCGTCAATGTCAGCTCGCGCTACGGCGCGGTGCAGCTCAAGGGCCAGCGCATCGCCGGCTTCAACAACATCGAGCTCATCACCGACCGGCCGCTGGCGGTGAACCTGGCCGAGATCCGCCAGGTCAAGCGCGAGTGGCCCGATCGCGCGATGGTGGTTTCGCTGATGGTGCCCTGCGACGAGGAGTCCTGGCGCAGCATCCTGGTGCAGGTCGAGGACACCGGCGCCGACGCGGTGGAGCTCAATTTCGGCTGCCCGCACGGCATGTCCGAGCGCGGCATGGGCGCGGCGGTGGGGCAGGTGCCCGAATACGTGGAGATGGTGGCGCGCTGGGTCAAGCAGCATTCGAAGCTGCCCTGCATCGTCAAGCTCACGCCCAACATCACCGACGTGCGGACCTCGGCGCGGGCCGCGTTCCGCGGCGGGGCCGACGCCGTGTCGCTGATCAACACCATCAATTCGATCGTGTCGGTGGACCTCGACCTGATGGCGCCGACGCCGACGGTGGACGGCAAGGGCACGCACGGCGGCTATTGCGGGCCGGCGGTAAAGCCCATTGCGCTCAACATGGTGGCCGAGATCGCGCGCGATCCGGAGACCCGCGGCAAGCCGATCTCCGGCATCGGCGGCATCGGCAACTGGCGCGACGCGGCCGAGTTCATGGTGCTGGGATCGGGCTCGGTGCAGGTCTGCACCGCGGCCATGCACTATGGCTTCCGCATCGTCGACGACATGATCGCGGGGCTTTCGCAATGGATGGACGCGAAGGGCTACGCGCGCCTCGACGACTTCGTCGGCAAGGCGGTGCCCAACGTCACCGACTGGCAGTTCCTGAACCTCAGGTACGACATCAAGGCGCGCATCGACCAGGACCTGTGCATCCGCTGCGGGCTGTGCCACATCGCCTGCGAGGACGCCGCGCACCAGGCCATCGTGCACGAGCGCGAGCCGCGCCGCTTCGTGGTCGACGACGCCGAATGCGTGGGCTGCAACCTGTGCATGCACGTTTGCCCGGTCGAGGGCTGCATCACCATGCAGCGCGTCGATGACGGAAGCTTCCAGGACTGGACCACGCATCCGAACAACCCGATGCGCAGGGTGGCGGGATGAACGCGCTACCTTGCGTTCGGCACGGCTTGGCAGCAGCCTGCATCCGTCATTCCCGCGCAAGCGGGAATCCATTGGGGTTTGCGCCGTCACGACACTGGATTCCCGCTTGCGCGGGAATGACGGCAGGTGTGGGCATGGCGGCTGGGCGTCGGGCGTTCCCCTGCGGCGTCGCCGCCTTCGCGCGCGCGGGGGTAGCGTGAATACCGGCGATTCGTCCCATCCCGCACCCGATCTGGTCAACGAGGACCTGCTGCCGACCACGGCCGCGCAACGGACCTGGGACTGGAAGGCGATCGCCGCGCTCTGGGTCGGCATGGTGGTCTGCGTGCCGGCCTACATGCTGGCGGCCGGGCTGGTCAGCGAGGGCATGTCGTGGCGCGAGGCGGTGTTCACCATCTTCCTCGCCAACCTGATCGTGCTGGCGCCGATGCTGCTGGTCGGCCACGCCGGTGCGAAGCACGGGATCCCGTTCCCGGTGCTGTTGCGGGCCTCCTTCGGCACCCAGGGAGCGAAGCTGCCGGCGCTGCTGCGCGGGCTGGTCGCCTGCGGCTGGTTCGGTATCCAGACCTGGGTCGGTGGCGCGGCGATCTACACCATCGTCAATGTGCTGTCCGGCAACGGCATCGTTGGCGAGCGCCTGCCGCTGCTGGGGATCGACCTCGGCCAGGCGCTGTGTTTCCTCGCCTTCTGGCTGCTGCACGTGGTGTTCATCCGCTACGGCACCGAGTCGATCCGCTGGCTGGAGCTGTGGGCCGCGCCGCTGCTGATCGTGATGTGCCTCGCCCTGCTCGGCTGGGCCCATGCGCGGGCCGAGGGCTTCGGGCCGATGCTCTCGGCGCCCTCGAAATTCGCGCCGGGCGGCGAGCGCGCCGGGCAGTTCGCCAGCGTGTTCTGGCCTTCGCTCACGGCCATGGTCGGCTTCTGGGCCACGCTGGCGCTCAACATCCCCGACTTCACGCGCTTCGCGCGCAGCCAGCGCGACCAGGTGTTGGGCCAGGTGCTGGGCTTGCCGCTGCCGATGGCGCTTCTGGCGTTCATCGGCGTCGCGGTCACCTCGGCCACGGTGCTGATCTACGGCGAGGCGATCTGGGATCCGGTGGCGCTGACCGGGCGCATGGGCGGCTACGGCGTGGTGGTCGCCCTGGTCGCGTTGCTGCTGGCGACGCTGACCACCAACCTCGCCGCCAACGTGGTCGCGCCGGCCAACGGCTTCTCGAACCTCGCGCCGCAGCGGATCTCGTTCCGCATGGGCGGCTATATCACCGCCGGCATCGGCATCGCGATCTTCCCCTGGAAGCTGCTCGAGACCACCGGCGCCTACATCTACACCTGGCTGATCGGCTACTCGGCGCTGCTGGGCCCGATCGCGGGCATCATGCTGGCCGACTACTACTTCATCCGGCGCACCGAACTCGATCGCGAGGCGTTGTTCCGGCATGACGGCGCCTATGCCTATCGCGGCGGCTGGAATCCGGCCGCGCTGGTCGCGCTGGTGCTGGGCGTCGCGCCCAACCTGCCGGGCTTCCTCAAGGCGGCGGGATTCGTGGCCGCGGTGCCGCCGGCCTTCGAGACGATCTACACCTATGCCTGGTTCGTGGGACTCGCGGTGGCGGGCGTCGTGTACCTGCTGCTGATGAGCCTGGGTAACCCCGGCACCCGGAGCGCCCGAGCATGAATCCGATCCTGATCCGTGGCGGCACCGTGGTCGACGCCGAATGCGCCTATCGCGCCGACGTGCTGTGCAGCGCCGGCCGCATCGCGGCGATCGGCGAGAAACTGGAAGCGCCGCCCGGCGCGCAGTTGATCGATGCCGGGGACCGCCTGGTCATTCCCGGCGGCATCGATCCCCACACCCACATGCAGTTGCCCTTCATGGGCACGGTGGCCAGCGACGATTTCTACACCGGCACCGCCGCGGGCCTCGCTGGCGGCACCACCAGCATCATCGACTTCGTGATCCCGAACCCGCGGCAGTCGCTGATGGAGGCCTTCCACACCTGGCGCGGCTGGGCCGAGAAGGCCGCCGGCGACTATGCCTTCCATGTCGCGATCACCTGGTGGGACGAAACCGTGCACCGCGACATGGGAACGCTGGCGCGCGAGCATGGCGTGTCCAGCTTCAAGCACTTCATGGCCTACAAGAACGCCATCATGTGCGACGACGAGGCCCTGGTGAACAGCTTCAGCCGCTGCATCGAGCTGGGCGCACTGCCGACCGTGCACGCCGAGAACGGCGAGCTGGTGTTCCAGTTGCAGCGCAAGCTGGTCGCGCAGGGCATCACCGGACCGGAGGGCCATCCGCTCTCGCGCCCGCCTGCGGTCGAGGGCGAGGCCGCGAACCGCGCGATCCGCATCGCCGAGGTGCTGGGCACGCCGATCTACATCGTCCATGTCTCGTGCGAGGATTCGCTGGCCGCGATCGCGCGCGCCCGCGGCGAGGGCCAGCGCGTGTTCGGCGAGGTGCTGGCCGGGCACCTGCTGGTCGAGGAATCGGTCTATCGCGACCCCGACTTCACCCGCGCCGCCGCGCACGTGATGAGCCCGCCGTTCCGCGACAGGTCGCACCAGGAGGCCTTGTGGCAGGGACTCCAGGCCGGGCACCTGCATGCCACGGCCACCGACCATTGCTGCTTCTGCGCGCCGCAGAAGGCCGCCGGCAAGGGCGACTTCACGAAGATTCCCAACGGTTGCGGCGGCGTCGAGGACCGCATGTCCTTGCTGTGGCACTACGGCGTGGGCACGGGCCGCCTCACGCCCAGCGAGTTCGTGCGCGTGACCAGCACCAACGCCGCGCAGATCTTCAACCTGTATCCGCGCAAGGGCGCGGTGCGCGTGGGTTCCGATGCCGACCTCGTGGTCTGGGATCCGAAGGGCACGCGCACCATCTCGGCGAAGACCCACCACCAGAACGTGGACTACAACATCTTCGAGGGCCGTACCGTTCAGGGAATCGCGACCCACACGCTGACCCGCGGCGCGCTGGCCTGGGTCGATGGCGACCTGCGCGCGGTGCGCGGCGCCGGGCAGTACCTGCCGCGTGGCACCCATGCGCCCTATGTCGAGGCCAACGCGCTGCGCGCGGTCGCGGCGCAGCCGGTGCCGCGTTGACTGCGCCGGGAGCCGCTGCGGACACGCTGGCCGCGATGGAGCCCGTGCACCCCTTGCTGGTGACGCCGCGCCTGGCCTTGCGGCGTTTCCGCGCGGACGACCTCGAGTTCCTGTGCCGGCTCAACGCCGATCCGGATGTGACGCGCCATACCGGTGGGACCAAGGACCGGGCGCAGACGGAACAGATGCTGCGGGTACGCGTCATCGACTACTACGAGGCCAATCCGGGCCTCGGCATCTGGGCCACGATCGAACGCGAAACCGGGCATTGCGTCGGCCTGCACTTGCTCAACCATATCCAGGGCGAGACCCTGATCCAGGTCGGGTACCAGCTGGTGCCGCAGGCGTGGGGGAAGGGCTACGCCACCGAGATGGCGGTCGCGGTAGTGCGGTATGCCTTCAAGGTCATGGCTCTGCCGCGCATCGTGGCAATCACCGACTTGCCCAATGTCGCGTCCCAGCGCGTGCTGCTGAAGGCCGGACTGCATCGCAACGGCGAGCGCGAGTTCGCGCATCCGGCCTACGCCCCGCAGGGACCCTTGGCGTGGTTCGAGCGCGATGCCGGCGAATGGCTGGCGGCGTTCGGCGCCCCTGCCTGAGGAACGCATTCCCGCGGCTGAAGCCGCTCCTACAGGGAGGAATTCCGTGCCACTCCGTGGCGGAGGAATCAACGCGGGGCGCGGGGGCCCTTGCGGTGGGGCTTGGGGCCGGACGGACGCGCGTAGCTCTTCTTGTGCACGGGCGTGGCGTTGCGGTCGGCTTCCTGCGCCGGCGCGATGCGCAGGCGCTGCCCCGCGACCCAGACCTTGTGCAGGTGCTGAAGGCTCTCGGCTGGCAGATCCCTGGGGAGGTCGACCAGGCTGTAGTCGTCGTGGATGTCGATGCGCCCGATGTGCTGGCTGTCGAGCGCGGCTTCGTTGGCGATCGCGCCGACCAGGTTGCCGGGCTTGACCCCGTGCGAGTGGCCGACTTCGACCCGGTAGGTCTGCATGCCGGCGTCGGAGGCGCGCGGGCGCTTGGG
>JAGOEZ010000114.1 GCA_017997455.1 Lysobacterales bacterium
AGGTCGGGCTCGTCGGACTGGAAGCCCTGGATGTTGGTCAGCGTCGCGTTCTCCATCTCGATCAGGAACTTCTCGCCGTTATCCGGCGTGACCAGGTTGATCGTGAAGCGCATGCCCTCGGCCTTGACGCTGTCCATGCGGATGCCGAGGAAGTTGAGGAACAACTCGGTGGACATCGCCCGGACTACGTCGGGACTGCTCGAATTGGCCATCGCCCCGGTGGGGATGTCCGCGCGCAGCTCGTAGGCGCCGGCAAGGAAGCTGTTGCGCAGGCCCGGGTTCTCCTGCTGGTAGCCGAGCTGTTCGAAGGCATCCGCCAGCAGGTCCTTGGCCTCCTGATTCTGGGGCTGAGCGTAAACCAGCTTGTTGACGATTTCGGTGGCGTCGAGGTAGCGGCCCTCGGCGACCAGCTCCCGGCCGCGCACCAGGATTTTCTCGGAACCGCCCATCATCTCGACATAGAGCGGGGCGGAATCGGCCGGCGACTTCGGGATCAGGGTGGTCGGGTTGGCGTCCCAGAAGCCCAGGTAACGCTGGATCACGCCGCGGCTGTTGTGCTCGGGCGAGCCGTGGTAGCCGCGCAGGAACCAGGCGTCCTGGATGCTGGGCGGCAGCTTGTAGACGTTGTGGATCTGGTTGATGGTCACGCCCTGGTTGGCGAGGTGCAGCACCTGGTTGTTCATGTGCGCGTAGAGGTCGCGCTGGCCGCGCAGCACTTCCTGGATGCGCGCATTGCCCCAGCGCGGCCAGTGGTGCGAGGCGAACATCACGTCCGCCTCCAGGCCGTAGCGGTAAAGCGCCTCGGAGATGTATTTCGACCAGCGCAGCGGATCACGCACCGGCGCCCCGCGGAGGGTGTAGATGTTGTGCAGGGTCGCGGTGACGTTTTCGGCCATCCACAGCGCCTTCATCCCGGGGATCCAGGTGTTCATCTCCGCTGGCGCTTCGGTGCCCGGGGTGTTCTGGAATTCCATCGTGATGCCGTCGACCTCGAACACCTCGATGTCCTTCTCGACCACCTTGGTCGGTGTGATCAGTCCCACCAGGCCGGCCGACACGCCCTGGCCCAGGCCCTGGCCGACGTAGCCGAAGGGGCTCGCCGGCAACAACAGGCCATACTGGTAGAACAGGCGCCGGTTCATCGCGTTGCCGGCGTAGACGTTCTCCGAGATGGTGTGCTGCATGAAGTCCCGCGGCGCGATGATCGCGACCTTGCCGGCGCGCACGTCCGCCTCGTCCACCACGCCACGCACGCCGCCCCAATGGTCGCCGTGCGAGTGCGAATAGATCACCGCCGTGACCGGCAGGCCCTTGCCGACGTGCTTCTGGAACAGCTTGAGCGCGGCGCGCGCGGGCTCCGCCGAGGTCAGCGGATCGATCACGATCCAGCCGGTCTTGCCGCGCACGAAGGAGATGTCGGCGAGGTCGAAGCCGCGGACCTGGTAGATGCCGGGGATGACCTCGTACAGCCCGTAGTTCATGTTCAGCGTCGAGATCCGGTGCAGCGAGGGGTGCACGCTGTCGAAGCCCTTGCTGTCGTTGAGGAAATCGAAGCGCGCCATGTCCCAGGCGACATGGCCGGCGTCGGCCATGATCTTGAGGTCCTCGGCCGGCGCGATGAAGCCTCTCTTGCGCTCTTCGAAGTCGCGCGTGTCGGCGAAGGGCAGCGTGGCGCCGTCCTTTTCCAGGATCGCCTTGGTGTAGCTCGAGGGTGCCTTGCCCTTCGGGTGGAAGTGTTCCGGAGCGGCCTGCGCGTTGACGCCACCGCCACCCATGGCGAGCGAGCCACTGAAAGCGACGACTGCAGCCACTGCGGCCATCAGTCCTGGTACCTGTCGATGGGTCTTCATCACGTGCTCCGGGGTCAAGACATGCCTGTGCAGGCGGGGTGCATGGCGCCGGGAACTGCGGGATCCCGTCGCTCGCGCCGGGCCAGGCGCACGCAACGCGGCAATTCCGGCCCGTGCGGGCCTTCCGTACGCGTTCGATCGTAGGCGTCGCCGGCATGACGCGCCATCGGTGGAACTACGTACAGTTGCATCGTGCGCCTGCGGCAGGGCCGGGACTGGATCCGGGTCAATGCGGCAACGAATCGCTGCCTGATTCCGCCAGCGACTGGCGCACGGTCGCGCGCAAGCGCTGGCGCGACGCCGAGGGTTCGAGGAAGGCGCAGGCGCCGGCGCGGACCAGCGCCACGGCGGCGGCCATGTCGGCGTCGCGCCCCAGGACCACCACGCGCAGGTGCAAGCCCTGCGCGCGGATGGCGTCGAGCAGCGCGCGCGTTCCATCGTGCGCGAGGTCGGATGGCACCACGACGCAGCCATCGCCATCGGGGGTGAATTCGCCCAGGAACTGGGCGGTGGACGCGTAGACCTGCGGCTTGGCGTGCTCGAAAGCCAGCGTCTCGACGAGCCGCCGGGTCTCGGCGGGCGACGGACTGATGATGTAGAGACTTCCCGCCATGCGCGTGGTCCCTGTCGCGGGCACGCCGGCGCGCGACCGCGCCGGGATGCGCCGGCCCGGGGCATGCCCTGGACCGACATCGGCACGCAGCGTGGCCTCCGCGGCGCGAGACGGCAATCCGCGCAAACACCTATCGACGCGACGACGCTTCGCGGCTGCCGCCGTGGCGACGCGATCAGGCTCCGCGGTTCTCGACCATCAGGCGCACCAGGTCCGCGACCGATTGCAGCCCGAGCTTGGCCAGCACGTGGCCGCGATGCTGCTCGACGGTGCGATGGCTGATCCCGAGGGCGCGGGCGATCGCCTTGCTCGACTTTCCGGCCACGACCAGGTCGGCGACCTGGCGCTCGCGCGGCGACAGGGTCGCGAGGCGCGCGACGAATGCGTTCGCGGCCGCTGGCGTCGCGTGCGCCGCGGCGTCCCGCGCCAGCGCTTCGTTGATGCTGTCGAGCAGCTGCTGGTCGCGGTAGGGTTTGGTGACGAAGTCGAGGGCACCTGCCCGCAGCGCCTTGACCGCCACGTCGATGTCGGCGTGGGCGCTGATGAAGACGATCGGGAGCCTGGCGCCCAGCGCATCGAGGCGCTGCTGCAGCTCCAGCCCGCTCATGTGCGCCATGCGCACGTCGAGCACGAGGCAGCCGCGCGCACCGGGATCGTACGCATCGAGGAACGCCTGTCCCGATGCGAACACCGCGTGGCGCAGCCCGACCGAGTCGACCAGTTCGGCGATCGAATCGCGCACGCCGGCGTGGTCGTCGACGATGTAGACGGTCGGGGCATCCATGCTTCAGGCCTCGCCCCGGGCCCGCGGCAGGCTGAACTGGAACAGGGCGCCGCCGCCGGGGCGCGCCTCGTGCCAGAGCCTGCCGCCGTGCGCCTCGACCAGGGTGCGGCAGATCGACAGGCCGATGCCCATGCCGTTGCCCTTGGACGTGCGGAACGGCTCGAACAGCGTTTCGATCGCGGCCGCATCCAGTCCGGGACCGCGATCGGCGACGCCTACCACGACATGTTCGTCATCCGCGGGGCGCGCCTCGATCCGCAGCACGCGCTGCCGGGCCGGCACGTCCGCCATGGCCTCGATCGCGTTGTGCGCGAGGTTCATGAGCACCTGCTTGATCTGGATTCCGTCTCCGAGCACCGCCGGCAGGTCCGGCGCCAGCACGGTCTCGACCTCGATGCCGCCCTGCCGGCAATCGAGTTCGATGAAGCGCAGCGCCCTGCCAATCAGTCGCGCGAGATCGATGCGGTCTTCGCGCGGCTCGCGGCGCCTGACCATCGCGCGCAGGCGATCGAGCACTTCGCCGGCCAGCGCGACCTGGCCGCCGATCTTGCCCAGGATCCCGTCGAGCTTCGCGCGGTCGATCGGGTCCTCGTCGGCGAGCCGGCGTCGGCCGGCGCGCACGTAGTTGGCGATCGCCGCCAGTGGCTGGTTGACCTCGTGGGTGATGGCGACCGACATCGCGCCCACCGCCTCGACCCGGGCCAGGTGCGCGAGTTGCTCGCGCGCCTGCGCGGCTTCCGCGATGGCCTGGCGCTCATTGCGTTCGGCGTCCCGGTAGTCGAGTGCGCTGAGGAGCAGCCTGCCGAACACGCCCAGCGCGGGCACCATCTCGTCGCGCCAGGTGCGCTCGGCTTCGCTGCACGACAGCGACAGGGCGCCGGTCATCGCGCCGGCATCGCGGATCGGAATGGCCAGCAGCGATGCCGGTTCCGCGCGCGGCGACCCTTGCGGCGCGGGTCCTGCGTCGACGCCCGGCGCGTTCCTGGCTGGCGCCGGGCGTCGCACGACGTTGCCGGCGACGATCCCGTCGATGATCCACGGCAACTCGCTGCAGTCGGTTGGCCCCGCGCCGGCAGCAGCGCCGTGCGCGAGCCACTGGTGGGTCGCGAGCAGCCGCCCCGGCACCCGGGCGATTCGCCACAGCGTGATCCGGTCCGCGCCAACCAGGCGCGCGATCGCGCCCAGTGCCGCGTGCAACTCGGCGTCGAGGGTCGGGCCGGATGCCCCGGCCAGCGAAATCGAGTGCTCGAAGAGCAGGTGCTCGAGCGCCTGTTGCGCGTCGATGCGGTCCTGGGTGTGCTTGCGCGCCAGCGCGCTGCCGAAGGCCTGGGCGAGCAGGCGCATGCGCGCCACCAGTTCGTCCGGCCACGCGCGCTCCTCGCGCATGGAGCCGAACGCCAGGATTGCCACCAGTTTGCCCGCGACGAGGACCGGGATGCTGACGTTCGACAGCAGGCCGATACTGGCGGCGGACGCGACGTCGATCGCGGCCTCCGGCGGCATGTCGGCAAGTCGCGAGTACACGACCGGTTGGCCGGCGAGGAATCGCGCCATGGCCCACGGGTAGGCGCGCGACGACAGGGTGGTCGGTGTTGGCAGGAATCCGGGCTGCGCCCACGAGTGGGTCGCGTGGAACCGGCCGCTGGCGGGATCGACGTCGAGCAGGGTGCTGCGATCGATGCCGAGGGTCGTCACGATGCGGCGCAAGGCCTGGTCGATGACCTCGTCGATGCGGCGGTTGGGCAGGTCGATCAGGCTCGACGAGACCTCCGACAGCAGGCGCTCGAAACGCAACAGTTCGCCAGGGGATGTCCCGGTCTCGACGGCAACGACACTGGTGCCCGGTTCGGTCAAGGTGGCTGGCTGGCAGGACGTGGCGTGGCGCGGCCTGCGGGGGCAGCGGCCAGGTCCGGTCCGCAGGCATTCTAGCCAGGATCGGCGCAGTGCAGGCAGTCGCGCGGCGCTGCGTGGAACCGGGCCGAAACTACCCAGCGCCGCGGTTTCCGCGCAGAATCGACCTCGCGCTGTTGGCCGTGGAGCACCGCATGGTTGAGGGCACCGACATCACCCAGCTGCTGGAGCAGGCGCGCAACGGCGAGCGCGCCGCCTGGGATAGGGCGGTGGCGCTGGTCTATTCCGACCTGCGTCGCCTGGCGCACCGGCAATTGTCCGGGCGCGGCCGCGGCGACCACACCCTCGACACCACCGGCCTGGTCCACGAGTGCTACCTGCGCCTTGCCGGGGCCGAGCGGAGCGTCAACGACCGCGGGCACTTCTTCGCCCTGGCCGCGCGCGTGATGCGCCAGGTGATCTGCGACTACGCCCGCGAGCGCATGGCGCAGAAGCGTGGCGCCGGCGAGCGCGGAATTCCGTTGGAAGAGATCGAGGTGGCGGAGGTCAAGCAGGCGATGCAGCTGATCGAGCTCGACGACCTGCTGACCCGGCTCATGGAGCAGAACGAGCGCCAGGCCCGGGTGGTCGAGTGCCGCTTCTTCGCCGGCTTGACCGAGGCCGAGACCGCCGAGGCGCTGGGAATCTCCGAGCGCAGCGTGCAGCGCGACTGGAGCGAAGCGAGGACCTGGCTCTCGACCCAGGTCTAGACGAGGACCACGCCGGGACTGCGATGCCGATCGATCCCGCCTTCCTGCGACCTGCCGGCGCCCTCGAGGGCCCGCTGTTCGACGGCTTCGTGCGCCGCATCTCGCTGGCCACGCGCGAGTACGCGCCGGGCGAGCGCATCGGGCCGTTCGCGGTGGAGCGCGAACTCGGCCGCGGCGGCATGGCCGTGGTCTACCTGGGCCGGCGCGCCGACGGCGAGTTCGAGCAGCAGGTCGCGCTCAAGCTGGTGCGCGCCGACGCCCAGGACGGCGTCGCCGAGGAACTGTTCCGCCACGAGCGGCAGGTCCTGGCCAACCTCGCCCATCCGCACATCGGGCGCCTGCTCGACGGCGGCCGCACGCCCGAGGGTGCGCTGTGGTTCGCGATGGAGTTCATCGAGGGCGAGCCCATCGACGCCTGGTGCGCGCGCCGCCGACTGTCGCTGCCGGCGCGCCTCGACCTGTTCCTCGACGTCTGCGAGGCGGTGCAGTTCGCGCATGCGCGGCTCCTGATCCATCGCGACATCAAGCCGTCCAACATCCTGGTCACGCCGCAGGGCAGCGCGCGCCTGCTCGACTTCGGCATCGCCAAGCTGATGACCCAGGAGGGCGACGGGCTGGCCGCGGGCGCACACACGCCGCGCTACGCCAGTCCCGAGCAGGTCGCCGGGCGCCAGGTCGGCATCGCCTCCGACATCTGGCAACTGGGGCGCCTGCTGTCGGTCATGATCGCGCCCGATCCGGCGCTCGATCCGGACCTGACCGAGCCGATGGGCGCGCGCCCGCCGCCCGGGCGTCGCGCCGCCAGCCCGGAGCGCGTGGTCGATCCCGACCTCGCGGCGATCATGCGCGTGGCGATGGACGAGGACCCCGACTCCCGTTACCCCACCGTCGCCGACCTCGCCGCCGACGTGCGCGCCTGGCTGCGCGGCGATGCGGTGGTGGCGCGGGGCGGGGGCGCGCTGTACCGCATGCGCAAGGCCCTGCAGCGGCATTGGCTGGCGGCGACGGTGGGCACGCTCGCCGTGCTGACCTTCCTGGCGCTCACCGTCGGCTTCATCCTGCGCCTGTCGCAGGAGCGCGATCGCGCCGCCAGCGCGGCCGAGCGCGCCGGCATCGAGGCGCGCCGCGCCCAGGACACGGTCGAATACGTGCAAAGCCTGATCCGCGGCGCCAGCCCGGCCTACAACCAGGGACAGGCGATGACGGTGCGCGAGCTGCTCGACCAGGCCAGCGCGCGCCTCGATCGCGCGCTGGCCCAGGACCCGCAGTCGCGCCTGGCGATGCTCGAGACCATCGCCGACAGTTACCACAGCCTCGGGGAGCTGGATCGGGCGCTGCGCACGCTGGTGCGACTGGTCGATGCCACCCGTGCCGATCCGCGCTCGACCCCGGCGCAACTCGCGCGGCGCCTGCAGCAACTGGCGCAGGTCGAAGCGCAGCTCGACGCATTCGGCGATGCCGAGCGCCACCTCGACGAGGCGCTGGCGCTGGCGCGACCGCTGGGCGACGAGGCGGCGCTGGTGGCGCAACTGCTGACCCTGCGCGTCCAGGTGCTTGCCGCCGCCGGCCAGCCCGTGCGGGCGCTGGAGGCAGCACGTTCCGGCGTCGCCAGGCTGCGTGAACTGCGCGCGCCGCCGCTGGCGCTGTCGGCTGGCCTCTTGCAGCTCGCACTCGCGAGCTCGGCGGCCGGCGTGCACGAGGAGGCGATCGCGGCGGCCAACGAAGCCGAGGAGCGCCAGCGTGGCGAGGTCGCGCAACTCACCGCGGAGGCCGCGCAACTGCTGGCCGATCGCGGGCGCATCCTGCTGGCGGCGAATCGCATCGAGGCGGCGGATGCCGACCTGGTGGAGGCCGAAGCGCGCATGACGCGCCTGTGGGGCGCGGACGACTGGCGACTCGCGGCGCCGCTGGCCGATCGCGCCGGCATCGCGCTCGTGCGCGGCGACGCGCCCGCGGCGGCGAGCCTGCTCACGCGCGCCCGTGCGCTGTGTCCGGCCAACTGGTGCCCGCGCCGGCAACTCGCGGTCGAGGTCCTGCGGCGTTCCGCCGAAGCCGAGCTCGCGCTCGGCCAGCCCCGTGCCGCGCGTGCATGGCTCGACGTGGGGCAGGCCATGCAGCAGCGCCGGCTCCCGGCCGGCGACCTCGAGCTGGCGCGCCTGTGGCAGTTGCAGTCGCAGGTCGAAGCGGCCGAGGGCAACGATGCCGCGGCGGCCGCCGCAAGCCAGCGGGCCGAAGCGCTGCGCGCGGGCCTGCTTGCCCCGGTCACGCCTGCGGCAGATGCACTACGTCTCCCGTGAGCGAGTTGCCGGGATTGCCGCGGTGAAGGAATCGGGTGGTTCTGCGGTCGCGCACAAGGTGCGCTCCTACAGGAGGGGCGTCGCATCCTCGGGGCCGTGCCTTTCGCGCGACGGCAGGATCGCGCGCCTGCAGG
>JAGOEZ010000115.1 GCA_017997455.1 Lysobacterales bacterium
GCGCGCTTGCGCCCGCGGCCCTCGTTGTCCTCCCAGCGCAGGATGCGGCGCGCGATGAAGATGTAGACGCGCTTGCCGGTGGCGTGCCAGGCGCGCGCGATCCACGAGCGTCGCGCCAGCACGCGGCGTTCCACCGGGGTGAGGCGCTCGGGGCAATAGGTGCGCTTGTGCTTGAGCAGGTGGCGCAGGTCCTCGCGCATCAGCAGGCGCATGAGGCGGGCGCGCGGCCGGCCGAGGCGCGCGATCTGGAAGTCCACCACCACCGGCAGGCCCTGCGGCGTCACCAGCCAGTTCGCCTCCTTGGCAAGGTCGTTGTGCGCCACGCCCCGCGAATGGATGGCCCTGACCAGGTGGCGGGCCGCGCGGAAGTACGCCGGGTCGCGCGGCCGCGCGTCCTGCATCGCCTGGCCCTCGACCCAACTGCGATCGAGGCGGCGCCCATCCCAGGACAGCAGTGCCGGCACCCCGGCGATGCCGCGCAGGGCCGCCAGTGCACGCGCCTCGCGCGCCGCCGCCCAGCGCGCCAGCAGGCGCAGGCCGAAGCTGGCATCGCCGGTGTCGCGGCGGGTGCGGTCGCCGGCGGCGTCGCGCACCCGGCTGATCGAGCCGAAGTGGTCGTGCTTGATGCGCTCGACGTCCACCGGCAGTTCAGAGACGGGCGGCAAGCGTCGCCGCCAGTTGCCGTGCCGCGTCGGCGCTGGCGCCATCGACCTCGACGTCGATCAGGCGCTCGCCGCGCCGCACCAGCACCGCCCCTGCGCGCGGCGAGTCGGCGCCGAACCCGGCGATCGCCGCCTCGTCGCCGATGCCCGGCAGCGCGCGCGGCGTGTCCTTCCACGCGTACTCGAGCCCGGTCACGCTGGCGCGGAAATAGTCGGCGCCGGACGCCGTGGCGCCACCCGCGGCCAGCGACTCGCGCGTGAACAGCAGCACGCTGGCGCGACCGCGCGCGGCGCCGATGCCGCTGAACTCCCAGGTGCAGGCGCCTGCCGCCGGCACACCGGGCGCCGGCGCACCCGCCTGCGTGACCACCGCGCCGATGCCCAGTGCCGCGGCCACCTCGGCCGGATCGGCAAGCACGCAGGCGGCCAGCGGGGCGCTGGCGACCGCGGGGCCAGTGCCCGCCAGTCGCTGCTTGAGTTGCGGCCCGTAGCGCCATGCGCCGTAGCCCGCGGCCGCGAGCAGGACCAGCACGATCACGGGGCGCAGCGAACGACGACGACGACGGACCATGGCTTGCGGACTGCAGGGATGGATCGAGCGACGATTATGCGGGCGCGGCGGACCGGCGTCACCGCAAGGGCCCGGTCCGCGCGCAGCCGGGTGCGCGGGTACGAGGCCGGCGCGGACCTCAGCCGGCGCTGCGCGACAGGTGCGCGATGTCGCCCGCGCTGGCCTCCCAATTGCGGCCATCGAAGGGCCGCACCGTGAGGGCGACGACGGTGCCGGGGTCGAGGCAGCGCACGTTGACGTCGATGCCGTCGGGATTCGAGCGCGGCACGTAGTAGCTCTTGATGCCGCAGACGCTGCAGAAGTGGTGCTTCGCCACCCCGGTGTTGAACGTGTAGGTCGTGAGGAACCCGGCGCCGGTCAGCAGGCGAAAACGCTCCACCGGCACGATCAGGTGCAGGAAGCCGGTCATCGCGCACAGCGAGCAGTTGCACTCCAGCGCCTCGATCGCCGCCGGGGCGTCGACCTCGAAGCGCACGCGCCGGCAGTGGCAGGCGCCGCTGTGGGTGACCATCTCGTCCATGGCTGGCATCGATCGGGTCCCGCCGCGCATCGGAACGGCCACCGGTGCCGCCGCGCCAGCGGGCATGATGGTCGTGCGAACCGGGTCGCAACGACGGCCAGTTTGCCACGATCGCGCGACGCCACCGGCACGACCGGGGTCGGCGGGACCGGGAGCGACGCGGCATGCCCGCGGGATCCTGTCCCGGCGCGGCCAGCCAGGGCCGCAGGCGCCGATGCAAGCTTTGACCGGAATCGGGCCGGATCGCTTGCCGCGCGGGCACCGCACTGGCCTAGAATCCCCCCAACCCGGCATGGATGCCGTAACCCACCCCATGCGCCGTGCTGCGCCAGGAGCGTCGTGACCCCAGGCCTGATCCTGCTCGTGCTCGGACTCGCAGTCCTGGGCGTGGTTGGCGCGCTCATCGCCAACCTGCGACGGAGCCAGCGTGCGCGCGAGGTGCAGGCCGGCCTCGAGGTGCTGCGCACGCTGCGCTGGAAGGAATTCACCCAGCACGTGCAGCAGACCTTCGAGAAACGCAGCTTCCATCCCGAGGCCACGCCGCGCAAACCGGGCGAGGACGGTGTCGACCTGGTGCTGGTGCGGGCCGGGCAGCGCCACCTGTTGCAGGTCAAGCATGGCGGCGCCTACCACGTCGGCGCCACCCCGGTGCGCCGCCTCGCCTCCATGCTCGAGAGCCACGGCGCCACCGGGGGCATCCTGGTCACTTCCGGCGGTTTCGACGACGACGCGCGCGCCGCGGCCCAGGGCCAGCCGGTGACGCTGCTCGATGGCGATGCGCTGTGGACGCAGTTGCAGGACGTGCTGCCGCCGGCACTCATCGACGAGGCCGCCGCTCGAGCCGCCGAAGGCCAGGTGCGCGAGCGATCGCGGCTCAACCTGGGCCTGGTCGCCGGCGGCGCGCTGGCGCTGCTCGGCGGCGCGCTGTTCGCATTCGATCGCCTGAGCGCCGGGCGCGTCGACGACGACGGGCCCGCGCCAGCACGCACCGCCGAGGCCACGGCGCCGGCGGCGGCCGCGCCCGCGCCCGCCGCGACCGCCGCGACCGGAGCCAATCCCGCCGCACCATCGATCGCCCCGGCGCCAGCGCTGTCCGAAGCGCAGATGGCGCAGCACCGCGACTTCGCCGCCGCGTCCGCCCTGCTGGTCGACGGCGTGCTTTCGGCGACCTGGCCCAGCAAATCGACCCTGCAGATCTCGGTGCGCGCCGGCAGCGACGCCGAGCGCGACGCGATCGTGGCCAAGCTCTGTGCCGAACTCACGCGGCGCGAGCACCTGCGCTTCACCCGCCTGCAGGTGCAGGACCTGTCCGCCAACGGCGAAGTCCAGGGCGGCGTGCGCTGGCGCCAGTGCCAGTAGGAGCGCATCTCATGCGCGACCGCGGAACCGCAGTTCGCCTGTTGTAGGAGCGCATCTCATGCGCGACCGCGGAACCGCAGCTCGCGGATAGCTGCGATACCGCGGTCGCGCATGAGATGCGCTCCTACAGGGCCCGGACCGGGCGACGCTCAATGCGCCGCGCTGGCGACGCCCGGATCGACGCAGAGGTTGGGCAGGCGCATGTCGCGGGTGTCGCGCAGCTGCAGCTGCGCGTAGCGCGCCTGCAGTTCGGCGTCGCGCCCGGGCGCGATGGTCCAGGCCGCCGGATCGGCGTGGTACTGGTCGCAATAGTCCAGGAACCGCGCCTGCATCGAGGGCTTGAGCCAGCGGTCGAAGTCGTTGGGCTGCAGCGCCTCGTCCCAGTACTCGCTGACATGGTCGGCGAAGGTGAAGGGGCGCTGGATCACCCAGCGCCCATGTTCCCAGCGCAGGATCGCCGGCTTGTCGCCGTTGATGCCATCCTCGAACAGCGCGCGGTAGAAGCGATGGCCCTCGTAGTTGGCGACGAGGTCGGCATTGGAGTAATCGCCGGTGGTGAACTGGCCGAAGATCGCGCGCTCGGTGAAGGCCGAGTGGGCCGCGGCGGCGGCCTCGTCGCCATGCTTGTGCCAGCGCTTGTAGAACTTGCGTCCCTGCGAATAGAAGTGCCCGAGCTTGTCGGTGCCGACCAGGACCCCGTTGACGCGGATGGTCGCGCCGACGCCGAACAGTTTCGTGACCCGCGCCGCGCGCAGCGAGTGCCCGCTGTAGATCGACTCGTGGCGCGGCGTCGGCAACCGCGCCACTTCGGGCGCGGTCATCGCCCATTCCTCGATGTGGTCGACCCAGTGCAGCCCGCCCAGGCGCCGGTAGACGAGATCGACCATGCGCGCCTCGTCGCGCGGCCCGCGCCAGCGCGCGACGATGAGGATCAGCGCATCGTTGGCGTAGCGGTCCAGCGCCGCGGTGGAGTCGGGCAGCGGCGCCAGCCGGTTGGTGAACTGGTCGGTCTCGTAGGCCGGCGCGGGCGCCGGGTTCGCGCCCAGCAGGACGGCGACCAGGGCCGTCGCCGCTGCGCGCCATCCGCCCATGTCGCCGCCCGCGCCCGGCCCGGCGCTACTCGCCGAGCCTCCAGGTCACGTTGAGCAGGGTGATCGTGCGGTCGCCGCCGGCGAATTCCAGCGTCGCCTCGGCGCGCCGGCCGAAGTCGTAGTGCACGCCGACCCCGGGCGAGATCTCGTCGCTGGACTCGAGCTCGACCGCGAAGGGGATCGCGCCCAGCCCGGGGATGGTGAACACCCCCTCGTGCTTTTCCTCGGCGTCGATGTAGAAACCCCCGACCCACGCCGCCCAGGGCCCGTTGACGTAGCCCACGCGCGGCTGCCAGGTGGTGCTCTTGACCGAGCTGTCGAAGCCGCCGGAGAGGTCGGTGTCGGCCCAGGTGCCGGTGAGGCTCGCGAACCAGTGCTCGCCGCCGTAGGCCAGCGTGGCGCCGCCGCCGTACACCTGGCCCGAATAGTCGACCGCGATCGTGCGCAACGGGAACGGCAACGGCAACGGCGGCAGGCCCGAGAGGTCGACGGTGGTGTCGCCGTTGATGTGGCCGTAGAACCCGAAGACGTTGAGGAACGGGAACAGCCAGGCATCGAACTTGAGGTCGGCCTCGTAGATCTCGTTGGTGACGTCGATCGCCGAGGGATCCGGGATGCTCACGCCCGGCAGCGAGAACTCCAGGCGCTGGATGTCGTAGTCCTGGTCCATGGTGAAGATATCGCCGCCGATTCCGTACGGCCGCGGCAGTTCCCGCCCCTGGGCGAGGTCGCGCATGAAGGGCAAGGCGGATTGGGCGCCGGCGGCCGCGGGCAACACGGCGAGGATCAACGCCAGGGGGGCTGCGCGCATGGAGTACGTCCTGGGCAAGGGTGGACGCGGCGGAGTATAGGCCGACCCCTGCACGGGGCCGCAAGCGGGGCCAGGCGCGGCCCGGCGTTGCGCGCGCCGCCTGGCGCGGCGCGGGCAGTTCAGCCGGTCGGGCCCGGGAGGGCCGGCGCGCGGGTCAAGGCATCGGCGCCGACCACGCGGCGCATGGACCAGGCCAGGCCGGCCACGAGGACCAGCGGCAACAACAGCGGCAAGGTGGCCACGCCGATCGCGAAAAGCAGCGCGGCGCCGACCAGGAATCCGGCGAACATCAGCATCACGCCCGCCACGCCCAGGGATGCGCGCACCGCCAGTCCCACCAGCAGCACGAGCAGCCAGGCTGCGAACCCCGCGATGGTGAGTCCGAAACCCGAGGCCAACGCGAACCCGAACGCCGCCGTGCCGGCGAGCCACTCCGGAAGGAGCACGGCACCACCGACAGCGACCGCGACCAAGGCCAGCAAACCCAGGACGCAGGCAAGAAACGTAGGCATCGTTTCCCTCCCCGGTCCCCCTGTGGGTGGAGATTGAACACCGGTACAACTATCGCGCGCAAGTCGCGGCGCAGCGCGGCGGCGCGACCGGCCCGCGCGCGACGCCCGCGCCGGGTCGCCGGTACTGCCGATGGGACGGGGGAGGGAGGGGGGCCCTGCGATATGCCGCCCGGCGGAGCCGGGCGGCGTCGACTGCGGTGGGCGGGACGCCGATCGCCCTGACGCGCATCGGCCCCGGGGTGACGCCGGACGTCAGTAGGGATAGTCGGCCGAATGCTGCGCGGCGTCGTCCGTGGCGGCAACCGGACCCAGGCGGCAAACCAGCGCCAGGCCAGCCAGAATGGCAACCGCCCAGTCCATGGCCGGCCAGAACACCTTGCTCGGGAACGCGGTAACCAGCATGACGCTCACCCCTGTGAGATGGGCCCTTGCGGCCTCGTCCCCTCCAATGCACGGACCGTGCCAGCAATCCTGAAGGCGAGCCCAACGGTCGCGGGGCCCGGGGGCCCGCTGGCTGGCGGTCTCGGCGCGAGTCAGGTACTGTGCGCCCCGCTCGTCGCGTTGCCTCCCGCTTTTCCCTCCGGAGTCTTCGAGCCACCGCGCCCCCCGGGGTACCGGTGCGCAGGCTCCTGCCGTTCGGGACCGACGCGACAGCCGGACCAGACCCTCCCGTCGGGAAGGCGTCCGCATAGATCACCCTGCAGCGCGGTCATCGGGAACGCTCCGGGTTTTTATCAAGGAGCGTCACCATGTCTTTCGACCAGCTCGGGCTTGCGCCCGCGTTGCTGCGTGCCCTTGTCGACCAGGGCTACACCCAACCCACCGAGATCCAGGTCCAGTCGATTCCGGTCGCCATGGCGGGGCATGACCTGCTCGCAGGCGCCCAGACCGGCACCGGCAAGACGGCGGCCTTCGCGCTGCCGCTGCTGCAGCGGCTTTACATCGAGGGGCAGCGCCCGGCCAACACGCGCCGCGTCCGCGCCCTGGTGCTGACCCCGACCCGCGAGCTCGCCGCCCAGGTGCACGAGTCGATCCGCGACTACGGCAAGCACCTGCCGGTCTCGGCCACCACCATCTTCGGCGGCGTCGGCATGACCCCGCAGATCCAGACCCTGCGCCGCGGCGTCGACATCATCGTCGCCACCCCGGGCCGCCTGATCGATCACCTGGACCGCCGTGGCGTGGACCTGTCGGGCGTCGAGCTGCTGGTGCTCGATGAAGCCGACCGCATGCTCGACATGGGCTTCATGCCGGCGCTGAAGAAGATCCTGGGCTGCCTGCCCAAGGTGCGCCAGACCCTGATGTTCTCGGCCACCTTCGCCGACGAGATCAAGCAGCTCGCCGCGCAGTTCCTGCGTTCGCCGGTGGAAGTCCAGGTCGCCGCGCGCAACAGCGTGGCCGCGACCGTGCGCCACGTGGTGCATCCGGTCGACGGCCCGCGCAAGCGCGACCTGCTGCAGCACCTGCTGGCGGCCGACAGCCGGCGCCAGACCCTGGTGTTCTCGCGCACCAAGCATGGCGCCGACAAGCTGGTCACCTTCCTGGAGCACAGCGGCTTCAAGGCCGCGGCGATCCATGGCAACAAGAGCCAGAACGCGCGCACCAAGGCGCTCAAGGACTTCAAGACCGGCAAGGTCGTGATCCTGGTGGCGACCGACATCGCCGCGCGCGGCCTCGACATCGACCAGCTGCCGGTGGTGCTCAACTACGACCTGCCGATGGTGGCCGAGGACTACGTGCACCGCATCGGCCGCACCGGCCGCGCCGGCGCCGAAGGCCAGGCGATCTCGCTGGTCAGCCAGGACGAGGCCGGCCTGCTCAAGGACATCCAGCGCGTGATCAAGCGCGACCTGGTGCTGGAGCCGGTCGCCGGCTACGAGCCGATGCAGCCGCTGGTGCTGACCGGCAGCCTCGGCAACCTGCGTCCGGTGCAGGGCAAGGGCGGCAATCGCGGCGGCGGACAGCGTCGTGGCAGCCAGCCGGCCTCGCGCAACGGCGCCGAGCGCTCGTCGGCGGCCAAGCCGGGCCATGCGCGCCGGCCGCACCACGACGGTCGTCCGGGCGGCCACGCCGCGGGCAACCAGCGTCGTCGCGACGGCGGCGGCCAGCGGCGCTTCACCTCGGGTTGAACCCGGAACGGGCGCCGCCACGGCGGCGCCCGGCGGCGCGGGACTTGCCCGCGCTTCAACTGAACGGTTCCGCTTGCGATGCGGGCGCGCGCTGGTTGCGCGCCCGCGAACGGCGCACCATGCTGGCCCCGCACGCCGGAGCCACGCCATGACGCGCCCGATCCAATCCGCAACGTTGCTCGCCCTGCTGGTGCTGGCCTTTGCCGCGCCGGGCGCGCGCGCCGCCGAAACCGACTGCGAAATGCGTTTCTCCACCAGCGGCTGGTCGCTGTTCTACAAGACTGCGACCGGCACCGGCACCATCACCTGCAACAACGGCCAGAAGATGGCGGTGAAGATCCGGGCCAAGGGCGGCGGCCTGACCGTGGGCAAGTCCACGATCCAGAACGGCCGCGGCGAGTTCTCCGGTGTGCGCAGCATCAATGAAGTCCTCGGCACCTACGTCGCCGCGGAAGCGCATCTCGGCGCGGCGGATTCCGGCGACGCCCAGGTCATGACCAACGGCGAGGTCAACCTCGCGCTGGCCGGTACCGGCAAGGGCTGGAACCTCGGCATCGCCTTCGGCAAGTTCGTGATCTCGCGCCGCTAGGCGCCGCGAATTTGCCCTGTAGGAGCGGCTTC
>JAGOEZ010000116.1:0-6114 GCA_017997455.1 Lysobacterales bacterium
CCGATGGCGTGCCTGTCGTCCGATTCCATTCAGCGCGCGGCAGGGCGCGCGCTGCTCCACTACGCGTCACTCCCGTTGAGGTCGACGCCCATGAGCCGATTCCATCCCGCGCTTTCCGCCGCCGTGGTCGCGTGCCTGTTCCTCGGCGCCTGCACCTGGATCGAGCCGGACGCGCGCGGCCGCGAGGTGCGCGTGGCCTATGACGCCGACCTGTCGGCGTGCCGCAAGCGCGGCGAGCTCACGGTGTCGGTGAAGCACGCCATCGCCGGTATCGAGCGCAACCCGAACAAGGTGCGCGACGAGCTCGAATCGTACGCGCGCAACGAGGCCGCCGTCCTCGGCGCCAACACCGTGCAGGCCCTCGATGAACCCGCGGATGGCGAGCAGCGCTACGGGGCGTGGACCTGCGGCTGATCTTGCGCGTCGGCTGCATCCGCAAGCGTGGGGGTCCGGGCCCGCCGCCATCCGCGTGTCGGCTCAGACATTCAGTGGAACTCGCCGCCACGCGGATGCCGACGGTCCCGGACTCGCTTCGATGGGACAGGCCGGGCATGGCTCGCGCTCTTGCAGGAGTGGCTTCAGCCGCGACCAGGCCTATCGCGCGCAGAGCGCGCTCCTACAGATCCGGCTTTGTAGGAGCGCGCTCTGCGCGCGATAGGCCTGGTCGCGGCTGAAGCCGCACCTGCAGAAGGCAGGACGCGGCGCTATGCTGCGCGCATTTCGACTTCCGCAGGGCTTGCCATGACGACCTTGCCGTCCCTGGGCCGCATCGGCCAGATCGCGCTCAGCGTCCACGACATGGGGCGCGCGGTGCGCTTCTGGCGCGACGTGGTCGGACTGAAGTTCCTGTTCGAGGCGCCCAACGTCGCCTTCTTCGACTGCGCGGGGCAGCGGCTGATGCTGAGCCAGGCGCAAACCCCCGAGCTGAAGCCCTCGGGCACCGTGCTGTATTTCGACAGCACCGACCTCGAGCGCGACTTCGCCCTGGTCAAGTCGCGCGGCGCCACGGTGGCGCCCAACGGCGAGCCGCACCTGGTCGCGCCGCTGGGCGACAAGCAGCTCTGGATGGGCTTCTTCAGCGATCCCGACGGCAACGTGTTCGCGCTGATGCAGTTGCGCTAGTCGCGCTCAGGGACTCGCGCAGCGCGACGCATTGGGCCGGGTCAGGCGCGTGTAGTTGAGCGTGCCGGTCGCGTTATCGGCGCGTCGATTCCATCCGAGGGTGACCGCGTTGCACGCGCCGGGTGCGAAGCTCAGCGTCACGCTGCCCCATGCGCGCCGTTGCACCGCGCCAGGATTGAAGTCGGGCCCGAATCGGGTGCCCACCGGCTGCAACATGGGGAAGATCATCGTGCCAAAGGGCAGCGGCGGAGAGAACTCGTTGCTGATGTCCTGGCCAATCAACCAGATGGGTTGCCCACTGTCGTCGAAGGTGTACCAGAACAGGATCGGCATGCCGTTGGTCAACACGTGGAGGAAGACTCCGTCACCGGATCGCGCCGGATCGAAGAACGCCCCCGCGAAATCCTCCCTGATCGGTCCCGGCGGCGGCGCGCTGAACTCGAACTCTGGGCGGCGCTGCTGCGTCAGGCGGGTCAGCGTGCGGGTGCCGCTGCCATACGCAGCCGGCCCGTCGTAGTCCAGCGTGGCGCTGGCGTCGCCATCGAACACCACGGTCACGCGACCCCAGGTCGTGCGCTGCACATTGGCCGGATCGAACTGCCCGGCAAAGCGGCCGCCGCTCACGCGTTGGAGGTCGGCCGTGAATCCATTGCCCTGCACGCGGCCGGTGCCGATCAGCCATAGCTGCTCGCCGGCTTCGCCAGCGGCAGGGTAGGTGTACCAGGTGACCACCACCGTTCCATCCGGCAGCGGTTCGAGGTAGAGCCCCTCGCCGTCGCGCTCGGGCGTGTACCAGGAGCCTTCCATGCGCGCGCTGGCCAGCGACTTCGCCAAGGCCGGTCGCGGCGCGATCACCGGGTCGAGGGCGGTCGCATCGCGGGTGTCATAAGCGACCAGGCGGCACTCGCCGTCCTCGTCGCCGTTCGCCACCAGCGCACCGCAGGTGGCCTGCAGGCTGGCCGCGGTGGGCTGCGGCGAGCCGCCAATCCAGGCGCGCAAGGCCTCCCAGCCCGCCCGCCCTTCGGCGTCGCTGAAGCCGCAATGGCTGCGCTCGGATTCGGTGGCGACCGCCTGCGCCAGGCGATCGGGACGATAGAGATTGGACAGCAGCTGCTGGTGCTGCGGCGGCAGCAGTTCGTCGCCGCTGGTGTGCAGCGACAGGATCTTGTGGCTGCCGTAGCCGTCGAGGCTGGACGTGCGGACCAGGTCCCATTGCGCGAAGGGATCCGGCGCGAAGCGCGGCACCTTGGCGTTGACCTCGGCATCGCCGTAGTCGACGTTGCGGGTGTCGAAGGGATTGCGGTTGGCCAGCTTGTCCGGCGAGCGCACCAGGTCGCCCAGCGCGAAGGTCGCATAAGCGAGGTTGACGGCGAGGAAGTCCTCCGAGCTGATGCCGGCCAGGGTCATCAGGCGTTCGAGCCGGTCGCGCTGCGGCGGGGTGCGCAAGGCCGGCGCCAGCGACAAGCCGGTGCACTGGGTGACGCGCGCGAGCGCGCGCTGCACCGAGTCGTTGTCGAAGGGATCGTCGAGGTCGAGCGGGATCTGGTCCAGGTCGTAGGCCCAGGGCATCGGCGCCGCGCCCTCGGGCAGTTCGCCGCCGCCGACGCCCTCGCAGACCACGTCGTAGATCAGGCGCAGGTCGAGCGCGCCGTCCCAGGTGCGCGCGCCGGCCGCCGCCGGGCAGGCTGCGTAGACGCCGGCCACGTTGGCGAAGCGCGGATCCTCGGCCTGCTTGAGCGAAATGATGCCGCCCATCGAACCGCCGACCGGGATGATCTGGCCCGGTTCGCCGATCTCGCGCCGGAACACGTCGAGCAACTCGGCGTTGTCGTCCAGCGCGAAGGGCAGGGCCCAGCCGCGGCCGCGGAAGCCGCTCGCGGCCAGCGCGTAGCCCTGGGCCAGCTGCACCTCGCGCAGCGGACCCACGTCGGGATCGACGTCGAGCGCGAAGTTGAAACCATGGTTCACGAACACCAAGGGGCCGCCGGCCCGCCAACCCTCCGGCACCACGATCAGGTAGCGCGCGCCGCCGGGCGTTTCACCGCGCAGTTCGACGGGGGCTGCGGCCCCCGCGCCGCAGCCCAGTGCAAGCAGTGCGGCCAGCGCGCGCGCACGCCAGGTCCATTGGCTCATCCGGGTTTCTTCCAGCAGCGGGAATGGCGTATTTTAGTCCACCGCACATGAACGCCGGGGCTCGGCGCCGATCGGTCGTGCGCTGGGACCCGCGGTCGACGCCGACCGGGACCTCCGGCACTGGCCCTCCCGGGTCGCCCGGCGCGGCGTCGAATTGCACCGATCGGCGATTGGTTCTACCGTGCCCGATCCCCTGCAAACCGGCTCCACGCCCATGCTCTACAAACACGTCGCCATCGCCAGCGTGAACCACATCGAGGCGCCGATCCGGCTCAGTTCGGCCGAGATCATGCAGCGCCTCGCCCCCACGCTCGAGCGCCTGGGCATCCGCGACAACCTGTTCGAGGACGTGGCCGGCATCACCGCGCGCCGCATCTGGGACGGGCCGGTGACGCCCTCCGATGCCGCGACCATGGCGGCGCAGAAGGCGATCGCCGCGAGCGGGATCTCGCACGAGGCCATCGGCATCCTGGTCAACACCTCGGTCTGCCGCGATTACCTCGAGCCCAGCACCGCCAGCATCGTGCACGGCAACCTCGGGCTCGCCGACACCTGCCAGAACTTCGACGTCGGCAATGCCTGCCTGGGTTTCCTCAATGGCATGGACATCGCCGCGCGCATGATCGAGCGCGGCGACATCGAGTACGCGCTGATCGTCAACGGCGAGGCCTCCAACCTGATCGCCGAGCGCACCATCGAGCGCCTGCTGCGCCCGGAGAGCACCGCGGAAGACTTCCGCTCGGAGTTCGCCTCGCTGACACTGGGTTCGGGCGCCGCGGCGATGGTGCTGGGCCGCAGCGAGCTGCTGCCCAACGGCCATCCGTTCCTGGGCAGCGTGACCCGCGCCGCGACCCAGTTCTCGCATCTATGCCGCGGCAACATGGACCGCATGGTCACCGACACCCGGACCCTGCTGGTCGAGGGCCTCAAGCTCGCGGCCAAGACCTTCCAGGCCGCGCGCGCCTCGCTGGGCTGGGCGGTGGGCGAGATCGACGAATTCGTGATCCACCAGGTCAGCAAGGTCCATACCGGCGCGCTGGTCGAGCTGCTCGGCATCGATCCGAAGAAGGTCCTCACCGTTTTCCCGGAGTTCGGCAACGTCGGCCCGGCCTCGGTGCCGATGGCGCTGTCCAAGCTGGCCGAAACCGGGCGCCTTGCGCGCGGCAAGCGCGTGGCGCTGCTGGGCATCGGCTCGGGCCTCAATTGCTCGATGGCCGAGGTGGTCTGGTAACGCCCGATCCACCCTGTAGGAGCGGCTTCGGCCGCGGCGAGGCCTATCGCGCGCAGAGCGCGCTCCTACCGAGCCGGCCTTGTAGGAGCGCGCTCTGCGCGCGATAGGCCTCGCCGCGGCCGAAGCCGCTCCCACAGTTCACCGCCCGCACATTCCACCGATGGAATATCCCGACTATCCCTTCGCGTCGCACTGGCGCGAACACGCCCCCGGCCTGCGCCAGCACTACCTCGACGAGGGCAGCGGCGCGCCGGTGCTGATGCTGCATGGCAACCCGAGCTGGAGTTACTACTGGCGCCGCCTGGTCCTGGACCTGCGCGACACGCACCGCTGCATCGCGCCCGACTGGATCGGCATGGGCCTGTCGGACAAGCCCGGCGACGCGCAATACCGTTACACGCTGGCCTCGCGCATCGATGAACTCGAAGCGCTGTACCAGCACCTCGTGGCCCACCACGGCCTGCCGACGACCGGACTCACGCTCGCGGTGCACGACTGGGGCGGCATGATCGGTTTCGGCTGGGCGGTGCGGCATCCCGAACGCATCGCGCGCCTGGTCGTGACCAACACCGCGGCCTTCCCGAATCCGAAGGGCCGGCGCCTGCCCGCCGCGTTGCGCCTGGGCCGCGACAGCGCGCTGGGCGCGCTGCTGATCCGCGGCTTCAATGCCTTCGCCGCCGGGGCCACGCGCCACGCGACGGTGCGGCCGCTGGCGCCCGAGGTCCGGCGCGCCTACACCGCACCGTACGACTCCTGGGCCCATCGCATCGCGACCCTGCGCTTCGTGCAGGACATCCCGCTCGGCCCGGGCGACGCGGCCTGGGAGATCGTCGACGCCACCGCGCGCGGACTGCATGCATTGGCCGGCAAACCGATGCTCATCGCCTGGGGCCTGCGCGATTTCGTCTTCGACCGCGCCTTCCACGACGAATTCCTGCGCCGCTTCCCCCATGCCCAGGACCACGCCTACGACGACGCCGGCCACTACGTGCTCGAGGACGCCTACGAGCGCATCGTGCCCGTGGTTCGCGCCTTCCTCGCCGCCCCGCCAGCGACGTGACCCGCACCCCTCTCGCCGTGAACCCGCTCTTGTAGGAGCGCGCTCTGCGCGCGACAGGCGCCCCGGACTCGCCCAAACCGTCTCCGTCGCGACCGGCCGAGTTGCGATCGCGCGCAGAGCGCGCTCCTACAATGGAAGGTGCGAGGCAACCATGACGACAACCCCCAACATCGCCGATGCCCTGCGCGACCGCGCGCGCGAGGCGCCCGCGCGCACGGCGCTGGTGCTGCCGGACGGGCACGCCATGAGCTATGCCGCACTCGACCTCGCCGCCGACGAACTCGCGGCGGGCCTGGTCGCCATCGGCATCGGACCCGGCGTGCGCACGGTGTTGATGGTGCGGCCCGGCGAGGCGCTGTTCACGCTGATGTTCGCCCTGTTCCGCGCCCGCGCGGTGCCGGTGCTGGTCGACCCGGGCATCGACCGGCGCGCGTTGCGGCAGTGCCTGGCCGAGGCGCGGCCGCAGGCCTTCATCGGCATCCCGCTGGCGCACGCGGCGCGCGTGCTGCTGGGCTGGGGGCGCGGCAGCGTGCGCACGCTGGTCACCGTGGGGCCGCGCTGGTTCTGG
>JAGOEZ010000116.1:6214-8240 GCA_017997455.1 Lysobacterales bacterium
GCATTCGGCATCGCGCCCGGCGAGATCGACCTGCCGACCTTCCCGCCCTTCGCATTGTTCGATCCCGGCCTGGGCATGACCAGCGTGATCCCGGACATGGATCCCACGCGACCCGCGCAGGCGGATCCGCGCAAGCTCATCGCCGCGATCGAGGCGCGGTCGTGCACCACGATGTTCGGCTCGCCGGCCCTGCTCGACGTGCTGGGCCGCCACGCCGAGGCGGGCGGCACGCGCCTGGCGACGCTGCGGCGCGTGATCTCGGCCGGCGCGCCGGTGCGCCCCGACGTCGTCGCGCGCGCGTATCGCATGCTGCCGGACGACGCCACGATCTGGACGCCCTATGGCGCGACCGAATGCCTGCCGGTGGCGGTGATCGAGGGCCGCGAGATCCTCGCGGTCGGCAAGGCCGGAACCGACGGCGGCCGCGGCATCTGCGTGGGCCGGCCGCTGGCCGCCAACACCGTGCGCGTGATCGCGATCGATGACGGCCCGATCCCGCGCTGGCGCGAGGCCTCGCAGGTGCCGCCGGGCGAAGTCGGTGAGATCACCGTCGCCGGTCCCACCGTGACCGGCGCCTACTTCGGCCGCCCGGCGGCGACCGCGCTGGCGAAGATCGTCGAGACCCTGCCGGGCGGAAGCGAGCGCATCGTGCACCGCATGGGCGACCTCGGCTGGTTCGATCCCGCGGGCCGGCTGTGGTTCGTGGGACGCAAGTCGCACCGCGTGCGCACCGAAGACGGCACACTGTTCACCGAAATGGTGGAAGGCCTCTTCAATACGCATCCGGCCGTGCGCCGCACCGCGCTGGTCGGGCTCGGCGCCGGCGACGCGCAGGAGCCGGTGCTGTGCGTGGAGCTTGCGCGCGGGGACTGGCACGCGGTGCGCGCCGAGCTGGCCGGGATCGGCGCCAGCCACGCGATGTCGCGCGGCATCGCGCGCTTCCTGCGCCATCGCGCATTCCCGGTCGACATCCGCCACAACGCCAAGATCGGCCGCGAGGCGCTCGCGCGCTGGGTCGCGCGCGTGGTCCGGCGCGCGCCCAACGCGGGACTGGCGCCGGGTCGCCGCTGATGCGCGTGCTGGTCACCGGCGGCGGCGGTTTCCTCGGCAGCGCGATCTGCCGCCTGCTGCGCGCGCGCGGCGACGAGGTCGTGAGCCTCACCCGCGGCCACTATCCGCAGCTCGAATGGCTGGGCGTGCGCCAGGTCGCCGGCGACATCGCCAGCCTCGATGCCGTGCTGCTGGCGAGCAAGGGCTGCGACGCGGTGATCCATACCGCGGCCAAGGCCGGCGCCTGGGGCGCGCTGGAGGACTACTACCAGGCCAATGTCGCCGGCACCGACCACGTGATCGCGGCCTGCTTCATGAACGGCATCGGCCGCCTCGTGCACACCTCCACGCCCAGCGTGGTGCACGACGGCCGCGACCTCGAGGGCGTCGACGAGCGCGTGCCCCTCGCGACCCGCTTCACCGCGCACTACCCGCGCACCAAGGCGATCGCCGAGCAGCGCGTGCGCCAGGCCAACGGGCCGGACCTGGCCACGGTCGCGCTGCGCCCGCACCTGGTCTGGGGTCCGGGCGACAACCACCTGCTGCCGCGACTGGTGCGGCGCGCGCGCGCCGGGCGCCTGCGCTTCGTCGGCAAGGCCTCGAAGCGGGTCGACGCGACCTACATCGACAACGCCGCTCAGGCCCACCTCGACGCACTCGATCGCGCGGTCCCCGGCGCCGACTGCGCCGGTCGCGCCTACTTCATCAGCAATGACGCGCCGTGGCAGCTCGACGACATCGTCAATGCGCTGCTCAACGCCGGCGGGCTGCCCAAGGTGACGCGGCGCATCCCGTACCGCGTCGCGCATGCGCTGGGCCGGGTGCTGGAGGCGGTCTACGGCACGCTGCGCCTGGCCGCGGAGCCGCCGATGACCCGTTTCGTGGCCGAACAGCTCGCCACCGCGCACTGGTTCGACATCAGCGCCGCCAAGCGCGACCTCGGCTACCAGCCGAAGGTCTCGATGGGCGAGGGCAT
>JAGOEZ010000117.1 GCA_017997455.1 Lysobacterales bacterium
CCAACCTCAAGGCCCGCCACCAACTCGGCACGCGCCTGCTGATCGACGGTGAATCCGAACTCGCGCTCGCCCAGTTCCTCGAGATCATGCGCCGCGACCGCGCCTTCGAGGACGACCTCGGGCGCAAATGCCTGATTGCGGCCTTCGACCTGGTCGAGGATGCGGACCTCGTTAGCCGCACGCGCCGGCAGATGGCCTCGATGCTGTTCTGAACGCCGAACGCCGCGTCATGCACGACAGGTCGCCCCGATGGCGATGACTCCGCGCCGCTTGCGCCGCGTGCTGCGCTGGTGGCCGCCCTTCGTCTTCAGCGGCATCCGCGTGCTCGAGATCGCCGACGACTGGAGCAGCGCCCGGATCGAACTGCGGCGCCGCTGGTACACCGCCAACTACGTGGGCACGCACTTCGGCGGCAGCCTGTTCGCGATGACCGACCCGTTCTGGATGATCCTGGTCATGGAGACCCTCGGCCGCGGCTACACCGTGTGGGACAAGGCCGCCGACATCGAGTTCATCAAGGCGGTGCGCGAGCCGGTCTATGCCCAGATCCGCGTCGATCCGGTGGCGATCGCGGAATTGCGCAGCGCCATGGCGAGCGGCGAGAAGGTCCTGCGCTGGTTCGAGACCGAGATCCGCACGGCCGCTGGCGAGCTCGTGGCGCGCAGCCGCAAGCAGCTGCACGTGCGCCTCAGGCGCCCGGCCTGACAAACCAATCCGTTGCGACGGACCTGCCCTGTAGGAGCGCATCTCATGCGCGACCGCGGACGCAGCACGCTCCATCTGGCGACAAGGCCGTTCGCGGTGCTGCGGTCGCGCATGAGATGCGCTCCTACAAGGGCATCGCCGTGCGTGTCGCGCGCGGTCAACGCGCGGCCGCCAGTGCCGCGCGCACGATCGCGAAGGCCTGCTCGCGCACCGTGTCCACCGGCAGGCTGGAGTCGATCGCGGCGACCGTGGACGGCGGTGCCTCGAAGCGGCGCGCGACCTGCGCCACCAGTTCCGGGTTGCGGTCGGCGGCCGGGTGGGCGCCGCGGGTGAGGTCGCGCGCGATGCGTTCGCGCGCCACGTGCGGCGGCACGTCGAGCCAGATCGGCACGGCGCGGGCGTCGTAGCGCCGCGCCAGCGTGTCCACGCGATCGAGGTCGGCGGCGCGCGAGAAGGTCATGCCGTCGATCACGCTGCCGACGCCGAGCGCGCAATTGACCTCGACCGCGAGCAGCACCGCGCGGAACGCCGCGCGCTGCTCGGTCGGGGTGTAGCGGCACGCCGGGAACAGCGCATCGCGGATCAGGTCGCGCGACACCATGCGCAGGCCGAAGGCCCGCGCCAGCGCATCGGCCAGCGTGGTCTTGCCCGCCCCGGGCAGGCCCACCAGCGGGATCACCACCGGCATCGGGGCATCGGCGGGCACGGCTGCCATCGCGGGGTCTCCCCGGGGCGCGGCCCCGTCACGGTGGACCGATACGTTAGCATCGCGGCGATGAAGCCCGTCGCCGCCCGCCAGTCCCGCAAGCCGCGCCTGCAGCGATACCTGATCGCCGGCGTGCTGACGTTGCTGCCGATCTGGCTCACCTGGGTGGTGTTCACCTTCGTGTTCGGCCTGCTGTCGTCGATCTCCGCCCCGCTGATCCGGCTGGTCGTGGAGCCGCTGGCCTACGACTTCCCGGGCATGCTGGGCTGGCTCGACGACCGCTGGACCCAGGCCACGATCGGCGCCATCGGCACGGTGCTGTTCATCGTCGCGATCGGCTGGCTGGCGACACGGGTGCTGGGCCAGCGCCTGATCGCCGCTTTCGATGCGCTGCTGACGCGCATTCCGCTGGTGCAGACCATCTACGGCGGGACCAAGAAGCTGCTCGACCTGATGCAGACCAAGCCCGACGGCACCAACCGCGTGGTGCTGATCGACTTCCCGCATCGCGAGATGAAGACCGTGGGGCTGGTCACGCGCACGCTGCGCGACGACGCGACGGGCAGGGAGTACGCGGCGGTGTACGTTCCCACCACGCCCAACCCGACCTCGGGTTATCTCGAAGTGGTGCCGGTGGAGAAGCTCACGCCCACGGACTGGACCATGGAACAGGCCATGGCCTTCATCATCTCCGGCGGCGCGGTGGCCCCGGAGAAGTTCCGCTTCGAGCGCGCGCACGACGAAGCGCCGAAGACCTGAGCCTCGCTACCGCGCCCGCATAGTCCCGATCCAGAGCAGCGCCATGCACGCCGATCCCAAGGTCCAACGCCTGTTCCTGGTCCTGAGCGGCGTGTTCATCGCCAACGCGATCATGGCCGAGTTCATCGGCGTGAAGATCTTCGCGCTGGAGGCCACGCTCGGCATCGCGCCCTTCGAGTGGAACCTCTACGGCCAGAGCGGCAGCCTCAACTTCACCGCCGGGGTGCTGCTGTGGCCGGTGGTGTTCCTGCTCACCGACGTCGTCAACGAGTACTTCGGCCGCCGCGGCGTGCGCTTCATCTCGTGGCTGGCGGTGGTGCTGATCGCCTATGCCTTCGCCTTCGCCTACCTCGCCATCGGCCTGGCGCCCGCACCCTGGTGGGTGACGATCGGCGTCGCCCAGGGCGTGCCGGACATGCAGGCTGCCTACGCCGCCACCTTCGGCCAGGGCCTGTGGACCATCGGTGGCTCGATCACCGCGTTCCTGATCGGCCAGCTGGTCGACGTGCGCATCTACCACGCCGTGCGCCGGCGCACCGGCGAATCGAAGGTGTGGCTGCGCGCGACCGGCTCGACCCTGGTCTCGCAGCTGGTCGACACGGTGGTGGTGCTCTACATCGCCTTCGTGCTGGGGCCGCAGCAATGGTCGATCCCGCTGTTCCTGGCCGTGGCCACGGTCAACTACGGCTACAAGGTCCTGGTCGCGATCACGGCCACGCCGGTGATCTACGCCATGCACGCCGGGATCGATCGCTGGCTGGGGCCGGAGCGCGCGGCGGAGCTCAAGGCGCGGGCGGCGGAGGGGTAAGACCGGCGGCCACGCGATCGTGCGGCGCTGGTCGCGCGCAGAGCGCGCTCCTACAGGGCAATGCGCGGCGGGTGGTACTGCGAATTTCGGGTAATCTTGCGCGGCGCTGGCCGCGGCTGGCGCCATCCCCGTTCGAATTGCCGGAGTCGCCATGCGCTTGTCATTGCTGCTGTCCTCGTTGCTCATCGCGCTGGCGGGTTGCGGACCGGCGGCAACACCGCCGGACGCCACGACGGAGACTCCCGCTGCGACCACGGCCAAGGTGGCGCCAGGCGAGCAACTGGCGGCGAGCTATGCCGCGTTCTGGGAGGAGGCGCTGACGCTCAATCCGCTGATGGCGACCCAGCTCGGCGACCCGCGCTACAACGACCGCCTGCCCAACATGCTGTCGGCTGCCTATCGGGAGCAGGAGCGTGATTTCCACCAGCGCCACCTCGACGCGGTGCGCGCGATCGGCAGCGAAGGGCTCGATGCCCAGGACCTGTTGTCCTACCAGATCTTCGTGCGCGATCGCGAGGTCGACCTCGAGGACCTGGACTTCCCGACCCACCTGCTGCCGATCAACCAGTTCTACAACCTCGCCAACTTCGTCACGATGCAGGGCGCGGGCACCAATGCGCAGCCCTTCAAGACCGTGGCCGACTACGACGCCTGGCTGGCGCGCGCGGGCCTGGTGCCGGTGCTGTTCGACCAGGCCATCGCCAACATGCGCGAGGGCATGGCGCAGGGCGTCGTCCAGCCCAGGGTGCTGATGGAGAAGGTGCTGCCGCAGCTCGACCAGCAGATCGTGGCCAAGGCCGAGGACAGCGTGCTGTGGGGGCCGATCGCCAAACTGCCGGAGGACTTCAGCGCGGAAGATCGGACCCGCCTCACCGCCGCCTATACCGCCCTGGTCATGGACACGCTGCAGCCCGCGTACGCGAAGCTGCGCGCCTTCATCGCCGACGAGTACCTGCCGGCCACGCGCGACAGCGTGGGCCTGGGCGCGCTGCCGGGCGGGCCCGAGTGGTACGCGTACCTGGTCCGCTCCCGCACCACCACGGCGCTCAGCCCGGAGGAGATCCACGCCATCGGCCTGGCCGAGATCGAGCGCATCCATGGCGAGATGCGCAAGCTGATGGCGAGCACCGGCTTCGAGGGCTCGCTGCAGGACTACTTCAAGGCCATGAAGGCCGATCCGAAGCAGTACTTCGCCAGCCGCGAGGAACTGCTCGCGTCCTACCAGGGCGTGCGCGCCACCGTCGACCCCTTGCTGCCGAAGCTGTTCTCGGTCAAGCCCAAGGCCGACTTCGAGATCCGGCTGGTGGAGCCGTTCCGCGAGGCCTCGTCCTCGTCGGGCAGCTACCAGGGGCCGCCGCAGGATGGCTCGCGGCCCGGCATCTTCTACGTCAACGCCTACGACCTCAAGGCGCGCCCGCGTTACGCGATGGAGTCGCTGTACCTGCACGAGGCGACGCCCGGCCATCATTTCCAGATCGCCCTGCAGCGCGAGCTCACCGAGCTGCCGGCCTTCCGCCGCTTCGGCGGCGAGACCGCCTACAACGAGGGCTGGGGCCTGTATGCGGAGTCGCTCGGCAAGGAGCTCGGCGTCTACACCGATCCCGCGATGTACTTCGGCGCGCTCAGCGCCGAGCTGTGGCGCTCGATCCGCCTGGTGACCGACACGGGCATCCACGCCAAGGGCTGGACCCGGCAGCAGGTGCTGGATTTCATGTACGCCAATTCGGCGGTGGAACCCGCGGTCGCGATTTCCGAGGCCGAGCGCTTCATGGCCATCCCGGGCCAGGCGCTGGCCTACAAGATCGGCGAATTGAAGATCCGCGAACTGCGCACGCGCGCGGAAAAGGCGCTGGGCCCGAAGTTCGACCTGCGCGCCTTCCACACCGAAGTGCTCAAGGACGGCTCGCTGCCGCTGGGCGTGCTGGAGGCCAAGATCGATCGCTGGATTGCCGCCCAGGCCGGCTGAGCCGGCCCGCGCGGGATTTCAGCCGCAGAGCTTGACCTCGACGTAGCTGGTGCGCGATTCGATGTTGGGGCTGCATTCGAGCCGGGTGATGCGCGTGCCCGGCTCGGCGCGCTTGACGCAGTTCACGCCGGTCGCTGCACTGCCGTAGTTCGCGAGGTAGTCGCCCGCCAGCGCCTCGGCCGCGGCGCGATGCGGCTCGGGGATGAGCGCGTCGACCTTGGCCACGGCCTTGGCGTAGTCCGGCTCGCCCGACTCCGCCGCCACCCGGTACCAGGCGTAGGCCTGCAGGCCGTCGGGCGCGGTGCCCTCGCCCATCAGGTACAGGGTGCCGAGCGCGAACTGGCTGTTCTTGTCGCCGGCGCAGGCGGCGCGCTGGTAGAGCGCGAAGGCCTTGGCCTTGTCGTCGCGCTCGTTGGCCAGGTGCGCGTCCTTGAGCATGATGCGCCAGTCGTAGAAGCGCATGCGCTCGAAGCCGTCGCGCGCGACCACGCTGCCGGCGCCCAGCACGAGCAGGAACAGCGCCGCGGCGGCACGGATGTAGAGGCGTTGCATCGAGTTCTCCCTGGTGACCGTTCGTCGACCCGCACTCACAGGATGCGCGGGTGTGAAGAATGGTTGCGCGAGCAGAGAACGTGCGTCAGTGCAGGAAGTCGCGGCGTGACCTTCGGCACATCAGGTTGCGCGAATGTCGCGCCCCAGGCGGCAAATGGGTCTCCCCGCGAGTGCGGGTGTCCGGGCCCGCCACCATCCGGGTGCCGGCTCGGACATTCAGTGGAACTCGCCGTCACCCGGATGCTGGCGGTCCCGGACTCGCTCCGATCCGGCGCGCGGGGCATGGGTCTTGCCCTTTGGGAGTGGCGTCGGCCTCGACCAGGCCTGTCGCGCGCAGAGCGCGCTCCTACAAAAGCCGGCCTTGTAGGAGCGCGCTCTGCGCGCGACAGGCCTGGTCGCAGCTGACGCCGCTCTATGGGTGGCGCTGTCCGTGGCTTGGGGACGTCAGCTGCGGGCAACCGGCCGGCCCCGGGCGGATCCGACCTCTGCGCTCATCCCGGGGCGGGCCAGGGTCACTTCGCAGCCGTAGTCGCTGCGCAGCCTGCCCGCCAGCACCTCGCGCGCCGGGTCCTCGCCGTGGACGAGGTACACCGGGGGACGGGCGCTGAAGTTCGCGTACCACTCGAGCAGGCCGCCCTGGTCGGCGTGCGCCGAGAGCCCGCCGATGGTGTGGCGCTGCGCGCGCACCGGCACCGGCTCGCCGAAGATCCGTACCTCGGCCGCGCCATCGACCAGCCGGCGCCCGAGTGTGCCGGCGGCCTGGTAGCCGACGAACACCAGGTGGTTGCGCTCGTGCTGCAGGTGGTGGCGCAGGTGGTGGACGATGCGGCCGCCGTTGCACATGCCGGAGCCGGCAATCACGATCACGCCGCCGCGGCGCTGGTTGAGCGCCTGCGAGTCGCGCACCTCGACCGCCACGCGCAGGTTGGGCAACCGGAAGGGGTTGCGGTCGCCGCGCCAGATCCTGCGCGCCTCGTCGTCGAACAGGTCCTGGTGGCGGTCGTAGACCTCGAGCACGCGGCCGGCCATCGGGCTGTCGAGGACGATGTCCCAGTCCTGCAGGTCCCACTCGCGATGGTGCTGCGCCAGCCAGTACAGCAGTTCCTGGCTGCGCCCGACCGCGAAGGCCGGGATCAGCACCAGGCCGCCGCTGGCCCGCGCCTGGCGGAACACCTGCCCCAGTTCGGCCACGGTGTCGCTGCGCGTGCGGTGCATGCGATCGCCGTAGGTGCTCTCCAGCATCACGAGGTCGGCGTCCGCGACCGTGGCCGGGTCGCGCAGGATCGGCGTGCCGCGCGGGCCGATGTCGCCCGAGAAGACCAGCTTGCGCGTGGCGCCGTCCTCGTCCGCCCACAGCTCGACGATCGCCGCGCCGATGATGTGACCGGCGTCGCGCAGGCGCACGCGGATGCCGGGCAGGATCTCGCGCTCGGCGTCGTAGGCCAGCGGCTTGAGCAGGTGCAGCGCCTTGTGCACGTCGTCGAGATCGTAAAGCGGCGCCAGGTCCGGCTTGCCGCGGCGGGCGCGGTAGCGGTTCTCGCGCTCGATGTCGGAGGCGGCCAGGCGCGCCGAGTCCTCGAGCATGATCCGCGACAGGTCGGCGGTGGCGTGCTGGGTGTAGACCGGGCCGCGGTAGCCGCGCCTGGCCAGCAGCGGCAAGCGCCCGACATGATCGATGTGCGCGTGCGACAGCACCATCGCATCGAGGGTATTGAGGTCGAAGGGGAACTTGTCGGCGTTGCGCGCGTATTCCTCGCGCCCACCCTGCACCATGCCGCAGTCGAGCAGGACGCGCTTGCCGGCGGCATGCACCAGGTGGCACGAGCCGGTAACCTCGCCGGCAGCGCCGAAGAATTCGACCCGCATGCCCGTCTCCCGATCGACCGGAGTCGCCGTCGGCGAGCCTAGCAGCGAACGCCCGCGGCTGTTCCTGGCCTGGCTGCCGGACGAGGCGACCAGGACGCGGCTCGTGGCGCTGCAGGAGCTGCTGCGGCCGCGCCTGCCGCGCCGCGACTATCGCTGGGTCCCGCCGCCGCAACTCCATCTCACGCTGCGTTTCCTCGGCGCGCTCGATGCCGCGCCGGCCGCGGCGCTGCGCGCGCGCCTGCCGCTGCTGGCCGCCGCCACGCCGGCGCTGGCGGCCCATGTCGCCGCCTGGCAGTTCTGGCCCTCGCCGCGCACGCCGCGCGTGCTGGTGCTGCGCCTGGAATCGCGCGGCGCGCTGGAACGGCTGGCGGCCGCGATCGAGGAGTTGGTCGGCGGGATCGGGATCGCGCGCGAGCCGCGGCGCTTCCGCGCCCACCTCACCCTGGCGCGCGCTGCCGCCGACGCCGCGCCGATGCAGCCCTTCGTGGAAGCGCCACCGCCGATCCCGCTGGCGATCGACGCGCTGGCCCTGGTCGGCAGCACGCTGCGACCCGAGGGCGCGCTGCACGAGGTGCTGGCGCGCTGGCCGCTGGGTACCGGCGCCTGAACCTCGCGGCGTTGCGCTCGCTGCCGCTGCGCCGGGGCGCGGTGCAAATCCTCGCAGGATCGCGTGGCGCGGGGCGTCGATCCGCCGCCCCCTGACCTTCGACACTGGGTCCATGCGATGGCCCCGCCCTAGGGTGCCCGCCTCGCCAGCGCGCTGCCCCGGCGCCGCCCCGGAGTTCCGCACCATGCGTCATCGCATCTCCCTGCTCGTCCTCGCCCTCGGCGCGAGCC
>JAGOEZ010000118.1:0-5834 GCA_017997455.1 Lysobacterales bacterium
ATCAACGACCGCCGATGACGGCGATGAAGTTGGTGACCCACTCGTGGTACGGCACGCATTCCTTCTTGCCGTTGCCGCAGTCGGAAACCGGGGTGCGCCAGAAGGCGATGCGGTCGAATTCGCCGGCGCCATTGGCGGCGCAGCCGCCTTCGCCCAGCAGCGCATTGCCCTGGCAGGCGGCGGTGACCGCGGGGACCGAGCCGAACCAGGCGGCGAGGTCGCCCTGGAGCTTGGGATTGAGCGAGTGTTCGAGCCACTGGTAGGCGCAGTTGGGGTGCTCGGCGTCCACGTGCAGCATGGTCGAATCGGCCCAGCCGGTGGCGCCTTCGACCGGGATCACGCTCGAGATCGGCGCGCCCCCGCCGCGCAGCTGGTTGACCTGGAAGGGCCAGGAGCTCGAGGCCACCACGCCTTCGTTCTTGAAGTCGTCGATCTGCACGTAGGCATCGTGCCAGTAGCGGGCCACGATCTTGCGTTGGCCGCGCAGCAGCTCCAGTGCCGCGTTGAACTGGTCGCGGGTGAGCGCGTAGGGATCGGCGATGCCCAGCTCCGGCTTGGTGGCCTTGAGGTAGAGCGCGGCGTCGGCGATGTAGATCGGGCCATCGTAGGCCTGCACGCGGCCCTTGTTCGACTTGCCATCGGGGAGCGTCTGCTCCTCGAACACCACGTTCCAGCTGGTCGGCGCTTCCTTGAAGGCCTGGGTGTTGTACATCAGCACGTTCGGGCCCCACTGGTAGGGCACGCCGTAGTGCTTGCCGTCGACCGTGTGCCACGGCGCGTCCTGCAGCCGCGGGTCGATCGTGCCCCAGCTCGGCAGCAAGGCGATGTTGATCTCGGCGAGCTTGCCACCGGCGATGAGGCGATTGCTGGCGTCGCCCGAGGCGGTGACGAGGTCGAAGCCGCCCTCGTTCATCAGCGCCACCATCTCGTCCGAGGTCGCCGCGGTCTTGACCGAAACCTTGCAGCCGGTCGCGGTCTCGAACGAGGTGACCCAGTCGTAGGCCTTGTCGGTCTCGCCGCGCTCGATGTAGCCCGCCCAGGCCACGATCGAGACCGCGCCTTCGCCGGCGCCGATCGCGGCCAGCGGCGCGCCCTTGGCCGGCGTGGGCGCTGGCGCTGGCGTGGGCGTGGCGGGCGCTGCGGCCTGCGGCGCGGAAGGCGCGGGGGGATTGCAGCCGGCCAGGGCCACGGCGGCGGCAAGCGCGGAAATCCAGAGGGTGGAGCGGCGAACACGCGACGCGTTCATGCGGACGACTCCCCGTGGGTGGGCGGGCCGTCGCGGCGGGCGGCGCCGCTGGAAGGATGGTCGGTCGCGGGCGCCCGGCATGCGGGCGCCCGCGCCATGCCGCGGACTCAGTCGATGGTGAAGCCCAGCGTGAGCACGAAGCGCGAATCGGCGAGATCGCCGTAGATCAGTTCGCCGTCGCTGTTGGTGTCGTAGTAGTGCGCGCCGACGTCGAGGAAGCCGAAGCTGCGGCTCAGGCCGATCTGCCAGTCGACGTAGCTCTCGTCGAACACGCTGTCGAGGTCGTAGTAGCCGATCGAGGAATCGAGCGTGAGCTCCCACGGCAGGCCCCATTCGCCGCCGAAGTTGTAGTAGAAGCTGGTTTCGCCGGAATTGAACGTGTCCCAGGAATAGCCCAGGGTGAAGGTCGCCCAGCCCCAGCCGGTGAGCTTGCCGATCAGCTCGGGATAGTCGTAGTCGATGCCGTCGTTGGCGCCCGGGTAGGTGTAGTACACGCCCGAAACGTCGTACGAGAAGGTGTCGTTGATGTCGCTGGCGAAACCGACGTAGTAGTCGATCTCGACATCGGCGCCATCCTCGTCCTCGGGCAGGGTGTCCTCGGCGGTGAAGTCCACGCTGGAACCCCAGATGCCGGCATAGAACCCGGAGGCATGCGCGTAGTCGACCGAGGCCTGGAAGGCCGGGTCCTCCTGCGTCTGCGAGATGCCGCGGAAAACATAGTCGCTCACGCCGGTCAGGGTGGCGGAGAAGTCATGCGGGCTCTCTTCCTCCTCGAGCGCGGCTTCTTCGGCCGCGACCTCGTCGGCGGCGGCATCGTCCTGCGCCCAGGCAGGCAGCGCACAGGCCAGCGTCAGGCTGGTGAATGCAATCAAGGGCAGTGTCTTGCGCACGTTGGTACTCCCAATGGCAGGCGGCGGTAGTCGGGTGCTGGCCGTTGCGAGGCGCGTCGGAGCACGCGCCGGACCGGCTCTGTGGATCGCAGGGGACCCTGCACGCCTTGCCGCGGGATCGCCGGCCGGCGCGGCCCTCAGTCTGCCACAGCCGGCCCCGTTTCGCCTTCCCGGGCGTGCCCTGGCCGCGCCGGAGGCGCCCCGACCACCAAGGCCGTCCTGCGACCACGACTGCCCAGGCCGGCGTCTTTCGCGCTGGCCCGGGACCTGCGGCTTCCACGGCGGCGATCGATGTTCGCGGGGGCGGGAAACGGTTGACACGGGGGGCGGGGGTTTCCAACATCGCGGGGCGCCAAGTCGCGGCGCCTTGCGGGGAGTCCCACCGTGTCGCCCAGCCGCCTTTCGCCGATCGCGCTTGCCCTTGCCCTGGCCGCCTGTGGCGGCTCCACCCCGCCTCCCGCCGCGCCCGCCGCCGGAACCGACACCACCGCCGCCACGGCGGCCGCGCCGGCCGAGGACAAGGTCCTCAACGTCTACAACTGGTCGGACTACGTCGCCGAGGACACCATCGCCCGCTTCGAGCAGGAGACCGGGATCAAGGTCGTCTACGACGTCTACGACTCCAACGAGATGCTCGAGGCCAAGCTCACCGCCGGCAGCAGCGGCTACGACGTGGTCTTCCCCTCGGCGCGGCCCTTCGCGCAACGCCACATCCAGTCGAAGCTCTATCGCGAGCTCGACCGCTCGAAGCTGCCGAACTGGGGCAACTTGAGCCCCGCGGTGCTGGCGGCGCTTACGGATGTCGATCCCGGCAACGCGCACCTGGTTCCGTACATGTGGGGCACCACGGGCCTGGGCTACAACGTGGCCAAGGTCCGCGAGCGCCTGGGCGACGCGCAGGCGCTCGACAGCTGGAGCCTGCTGTTCGATCCCGCGATCGTGGCCAAGCTCAAGGATTGCGGGGTCGGCGTGCTCGACGACCAGCAGGAAGGCTTCGCCTCGGCGCTGATCTTCCTCGGCAAGGATCCCAACGGCGTGGGCGGCGGCGAGATCGATGCGGTCAAGGCCGCGTTCGCGCCGGTGCGGCCCTTCATCCGCTATTTCAATTCCAGCAAGTACATCGACGACCTCGCCAATGGCGAGATCTGCCTTGCCATGGGCTACAACGGCGACGTGCTGCAGGCGCGCGACCGCGCCGAGGAAGCCGGCAACGACATCGAGATCGCCTTCACCCTGCCCCGCGAGGGCGCGGTGCGCTGGGTCGACTCGGCCGCGATCCCGGCCGATGCGCCGCACCCGGGCAACGCGCACGCCTTCCTCGACTTCCTCATGCGCCCCGACGTGATCGCGCCGATCACCAACTACGTCTCCTACGCCAACGCCAATGCCAAGGCCACCGCGCTGGTGGACAGGGAGATCGTCGAGGACACCGGCATCTACCCGCCCGACGAGGTCGCCGCCAAGCTGGTCGACCCGCGCACGCTGCCCGACGACGAGAACCGCGCGCGCGAGCGCGCGTGGACCTCGATCAAGAGCGGCAACTAGCGGGATGGCCGAGCCCGCCCGCAACCACGCCCGCCATTTCGAGCCCTGGCAGGATCCGAACGCCGAGCCGATCCTGCGCATCGAGGGCGTGACCAAGACCTACGGCAAGGTCTACGCGGTCGACGACGTCAGCCTCGACATCTACCGCGGCGAGTTCTTCTCGCTGCTGGGCGGCTCGGGCTGCGGCAAGAGCACGCTGCTGCGCGTGGTCGCCGGCTTCGAGATCCCGGACAAGGGCCGCGTGTTCATCGACGGCGTCGACGTCACCGCGCTGCCGCCCTATGAGCGCCCGGTCAACATGATGTTCCAGAGCTACGCCCTGTTCCCGCACATGACGGTGGAGCAGAACGTGGCCTTCGGCCTGCACCAGGAAGGCATGGCGCGCTCGGAGGTCGGCGACCGCGTGGCGCGCATGCTCGAGCTGGTGCAGATGTCGGACCTCGGGCGGCGCAAGCCCGACCAGCTGTCCGGCGGCCAGCGCCAGCGCGTGGCGCTGGCGCGCGCACTGGCCAAGCAGCCCAAGATCCTGCTGCTGGACGAGCCGCTGGGCGCGCTCGACAAGAAGCTGCGCGAGCGCACCCAGTTCGAGCTGGTCAACATCCAGGAGCGGGTCGGCACCACCTTCGTCGTGGTCACGCACGACCAGGAGGAGGCGATGACCATGTCCTCGCGCATCGGCGTGATGGAGGCCGGGCGCATCGTCCAGATCTCGACGCCGTCGGCGCTCTACGAGTACCCGGCCACGCGCTTCGTGGCCGAGTTCATCGGCGGCGTGAACATGCTCACCGGCACGGTGATGGCGCAGGTCGAGGACCGCCTGACCGTGCGCTGCCACGAGCTGGAGGAGGACATCGTGGCGCGCTACCCGCAGCCGATCCCGGTCGGCTCCGACGTCTCGATCGCGATCCGGCCGGAGAAGATCGACGCGGTGGAGGTCGCGCCCGCGACCGGCACCGACAACGTGGTCAGCGGCCAGGTGGTCGAGATCGGGTACCTCGGCGATGTCTCGGTCTACCACGTCAAGACCGACAAGGGCGTGGTGCTGCGGGTGCAGGAAACCCACGCCGCGCGCACCTCCGATCCGCACTACGACTGGGGCGACCGCCTGTACCTGGTGTGGAAGCCCGCCGACGCCATCGTGCTGACGAGCTGAGCGCGCCATGACCCGGCCCGCGGCACCGTCCAGCGCCTGGCAACTCCTGCACCAGGTCTTCAACGACCTGTTCCGCTTCATCGGCGCGCTCGGGCGCGAGCTGCGCGCCACGCGCGGGCGCTATTTCGTGATCGTGGTGCCGGTGCTGTGGCTGGTGCTGTTCTTCCTGGTGCCGTTCCTGATCGTGCTCAAGATCAGCTACGCGGTGTCCGATCCCAGCGTGCGCCCGCCGTACTCGGCGCTGATCTCGTTCGCGACCCAGGACACGCTCGCCATCACGCTGTCGCTGCGCAATTACCTGATGCTGCTGGCGGACCCGCTCTACGTCGGGGCCTTCCTGCGCTCGCTCCTGTTCGCGGGCGTCTCCACCGGCGTCGCGCTGCTGATCGGCTACCCGATCGCCTACGGCATCGCGCGCGCGCGGCCGTTCCCGCGCCTGGTGCTGCTCACGTTGGTGATCCTGCCGTTCTGGACCAGCTCGCTGCTGCGCAGCTACGCGCTGATCGGCATCCTCAAGACCAATGGCGTGCTGAACCAGGCACTGCAGGGCCTCGGGATCATCGACGCGCCGCTGGAGATCCTGCACACCAACCTCGCGGTCTACATCGGCATCGTCTACAACTACCTGCCCTTCATGATCCTGCCGCTCACGGCCAACCTCATGAAGCTGGATTTCACCCTGCTCGAGGCCGCCGCCGACCTCGGCGCGCGGCCGGCGTCGGCGTTCCTGAAGATCACCCTGCCGCTGTCGCTGCCGGGGATGATCGCGGGCTCGCTGCTGGTGTTCATCCCCGCGGTCGGCGAATTCGTGATCCCCGACCTCCTCGGCGGCCCCGACGCGCTCACCATCGGACGCGTGATCTGGACCGAGTTCTTCAACAACCGCGACTGGCCGCTGGCCTCCGCGGTCGCGGTGGCGATGCTGGCGCTGATCACCATCCCGATGCTGGTGTTCGAGTACGTGCAGAACCGCGAGAACGCGGCCGGGGCGAAGCGATGA
>JAGOEZ010000118.1:5934-8190 GCA_017997455.1 Lysobacterales bacterium
ATGACCCAGCGCAAGCCCTGGGTGCTGTTCACGATGATGGCCTTCGGCTACGCCTTCCTGTACGTGCCGATCCTGTCGGTGATCGTGTACTCGTTCAACAAGTCGCGGCTGGTCACGGTGTGGGGCGGCTTCTCCACGCACTGGTACGGCGCGCTGCTGCAGAACCGGCAGATCCTCGAGGCCGCCGAGCGCAGCCTCGTCATCGCCTCGATCGCCGCGACCTTCGCGGTGGTGCTGGGCACGATGACCGGCCTGGCGCTGGCGCGCTTCGGGCGCTTCAACGGCCGCGGCCTGCTCTCGCTGCTGTCGAGCGCGCCGCTGGTGATGCCCGAGGTGATCCAGGGCCTCGCGGCGCTGCTGCTGTTCGTGAGCATGGAGCAGCTGGTGGGCTGGCCCTCCGGCCGCGGCATGACCACGGTGGCGATCGCGCACATCACGCTGTGCGTGTGCTACGTCACGGTGGTGGTGCGTTCGCGCCTGGTGCAGATGGACCAGAGCCTGGAAGAAGCCGCGATGGACCTCGGCGCGCGACCCTGGAAGGTGTTCTTCGTGATCACCCTGCCGCTGATCGCGCCGGCGCTGGTCGCGGGCTGGCTGCTGGCCTTCACGCTCTCGCTCGACGACCTCGTGATCGCGAGCTTCACCTCGGGGCCGGGCGCGAGCACGCTGCCGATGGTGATCTATTCGAAGGTCAAACTGGGCGTGACGCCGGAGATCAACGCGCTGGCGACGCTGGTCATCCTGCTGGTGACCATCGGGGTGGTCACGGCGGGATGGGTCATGAACCGGCAGGCCAAGGCCGCGGCGTGATCGGTCGTCGTGCGTGGTGCTGGCGATAGCGGGGACCGGGGCCAGTTTGCCGATCCGCGGTCGCGCACAAGGTGCGCTCCTACAACAGCGGAAACCCTGTAGGAGCGCACCTTGTGCGCGACCACGTAACGCCTCACCCAGCCGTGACGCCTCGCGGCTCATCGCGAGCAGCGTGCGCTCCTGCGGGCGCCACTCCTGCGTGCGCGCGACCGCGCCTCAGCGCGCCGCGCGCACCGGCGCCACGCGGCGCGAGCGCGAGCGCGAGATCACGTAGACCGCCGCGGGCGGCACGTTCCACAGGGTGAACCCGGTGCGCTCGGCCATCAGGTCGAGTTCGCCCATCACCTCGCGCGCGACCGGATTCACCGGCCCGTAGGTGAACTGGATGAAGCGCCCGTCGGGCCCCATCACGTCGAAGGCGGCGCGCAGGATCTCGCGCTGGCTGGGACGCGGCATCGACAGCAGGCCGAGGCCGCTGAGCACCGCGTCGGCGGGGCCGGCGTCGAGATAGCCGCTGCTGACCGCGACGTCGTGCAACTGGCGCGCGTCGGCGCAGACCACGTGCACGCCGGCAAAGGTGTTGCGCAGGTGCTGGTACAGCGCCTGGTTGAGTTCAAGCACGAGCAGGTCGGCGGGCGCGATCCCGCGTTCGAGCGCGGCGCGCGTGAACACGCCCGTGCCGCCGCCCAGTTCGACCACGCGGCGGGCGTTCGGCTGCAGGGCGCCCAGCATCTTCTGGGCCAGTTCACGACTGGAGGGCGATACCGCCGCGATCGCGAGCGGATTGCGCAGCCACTGCCGGAAGAAGGTCCAGGTCTGGTCCTTTTCCTTGCCCTCGCGACGCCGCCGGGGGGAAGTGGTGTCCGAGTCGCGGGTCATCGAGGCTCCTTCGCCGTCGCGACCCTATCATAAGTGCGCGACGGGTCGAGGCGCCCGGAACCCCGAGCCGGGGTCCCCGATCGGCAATGCGGCGGGCCCCGGAGTCGCCCCCGGGGCCCGCGTCAGCGCGTCGCCTCAGCGTTGCGGACGGCCGCGATAGCCGGCGTCGCGGTAGCGACCCTGGTTGCCGCCGTACTGCCCGCCACGGTAGCCGTTGTTGCCATGGCCGCCCTGCCCGCGGTAGTCGTCGCGGCCGCGATAGTCGTTGCCGCGATAGCCGTGGCGGTCGTGGCCGCCGCGATGGCCGCCGTGGTAGTAGCCACCGCGATAGGGCGCCGCGTAATAGTGGCCGCTGCGATACGGCGCGCCGTAGTAGCCGCCGCGCCAACGCGGCGCGTAGTAGCCGGCGTAATGGCGCGGCGCGTAGTACGGGCGCCCGTAGCGCGGCCCGTACCAGGCGTTGGCGTAGACCGGCCAGGCCGGTGCGTAGTACGTCGGGTAGTAACCGACGTTCCAGGCCGGCCAGCCGTACGAGGAGCCGTAGTAGCCGCCGCCGTAGTAGCTGCC
>JAGOEZ010000119.1 GCA_017997455.1 Lysobacterales bacterium
GGACATGGCGGAACGGCACGTTGCGCATCGGCACCATCGCGCACACGGTGATGCCGCTGCCGGGAAAGGGCTGGCGTGCGGCCGGCAGCGCCAGGCGCGCCTCGATTTCCGCCCGTGCCGCCACCGGGTCCAGCGCGAGATCGGCGACGCCAGCCAGCGCGGCATCGGACTCCAGCGCCACCAGCGCTTCGCGCACCGCATCCAGTGCGGCGCGTTCGTCCGCATCGGCGCCGTCCTCGTCGCAGAAGTCCGCCAGCAGCGCGCGCCCCGCATCGGCCCAGGCCGCGGCGGGCCGCGGTGCGCGCAGGCGTCGCCGCCACGCGGCCAGCGTCTCCACGCATCGCGTCAGCGCCGCGGCGTCGTCGACCTCGGCACCCTCGATGTCGCTCCACGGGCGCAGGCCCGCGACCAGTCCATCGACGTCGCCGGCGGCCACGCCCAGCCACAGCCGGTCCAGGCCCGCCCGCCAGCTGCCATCGCCGTGTTCGCCGAGTTCGAGCTCGGCGCGGAACGCGGCGTCCAGGCCCCAGCGCACGCCGGTCGCGTCGACCCAGGCCTGCGCACGCGCGTGGCCATCGCCGTCGATACCGTGGCGGCGCGCGATCGCGGGTATGCGCAGCAGGTCCAGGACCTCGCCGGCGCGCAGGCGGCTTTGCGGCAAGGCCAGCAGCTGCAGGAAGGCCGCTGCGAGCCCGCTGCGCCCCCCGGCACCCCGATCGGCCACGCTCCAGGGTATCCGGCGCTCGTCGGATGCCGCCCCGAACACAGCATCGACCAGGGGTCCATAGCGCTCGATGTCGGGCGTCAGCACCACGACCTCGTGCGGCGCCAGCGCCGGGTCGGCATCGAAGGCCCGGAGCAGGTCGTCGTGCAGGACCTCGACCTCGCGCAGGGCGGTCGCGCAGGCGCGGATCTCCAGCGATTCGCGCGCGCGCTCCAGCGCCGGCGGCGCGACCGCCGCGGGATCCACCTCCCACAGCCCGCGCTGCAACCAGCCCAGCAGCGATCCGGCCGCAGGCGGCTCCGGATCGCCCAGCTCGTGGATCGCGAAGCCGCCTTCGCCGTACAGCCCCTGCAGGAAGTCGCGCCCTACCCTGCCCCACGACGCCAGCAGGGAATGCGCCGGTTCGGGCTCGTCTTCGTCGCCGGCGCGACGGCGGCGCAGGCGGGCGCGCTCGGCCGCGCTGCGCATGTCGGCCCACCAGCCCGAGCCGGGATTGAGGTGGTACCAGTGCAGGTCGACGTGGCGGCCCAGCGCAGCCAGCAATTGCAGTTGCGGCGGTGCCAGCGCGGGCAGGCCGAACACGGACAGCCTTGCCGGCAGGCCGGCAAGGCTGCCGGGTTCCGCCGCGACCAGTCTGGCCAGTGCCTGCGCCCGCATGCCGGCGCGATGCGGCACCGCGCTGTCCCGCACCAGTCGCCGCCACAGTGCGGCCTGCCAGGCTTCGTCCGGCTCCTGCGGCAGCGCGCGGGCGCCGGCCTCCCAGGCCAGGATCCAGTCCGGGCGGTACAGGAGGTATTCCTCGTAGCGCCGGGCGAGTCGCTGCGCCAGTTCCCATGCCGCGCGGGGCTGGCGCAGCAAGGGTTGCAGGGCCTCGGGCCAACGCACGGGGTCCGGCCCGTCGCCGCTGCCAGGCAACTGGCCCTGGATCCGCAGCGCGAGCCGTTCGCGTTCCCACGGCGACTCCGCGCCCTCGTGTCCGGCGATCCGCGCCGCGAGTTGCCACAGCAGCCGCCCGGGAAGCACCAGCTCCAGCGCCGCGGCGACGCCCCAATGGCGCGCCAGTTCCCGCTCGAGCCAGCGGCCCATGCCCGGGTGCGGAATCACGATCCATTCGCGCGCGAGCGGGTCCGCCACGGGCGCCGCCGCGAGGTCGCGCGCCAGCCACGCGGCCAGTCGCTCGAGGCGCTGGTCGTGGCGATACGGCAGGAGGACGGGATCGGTCGTGCGGTCCATGCGGTGCGATAGGTCCGGATCCCGATCTTAAGCGCCCCGATCCGGCCGTGCCTGCCGGCGTGCCGACTTGGCTTCGCCCCGCGCTCGCAGTAGCCTGCCCTCCTGCCCATGGGGGGATCGGTGAAGCCCGTACTGCTCGCGGAAGCTTCGCTTACGCGCCGGCGTGCCTTGTCCGCGCTGCTGGCGCGGCGTGGCTGCGCCGTCACCGCGCTGGCGTCGCTGGAAGAGGCCTATACGGTCCTCAAGCGCCTGGCGAGCCAGCCGACCAGCTTCACCGCCGTGGTGCTGGGCTGGCCCGAGTACGCCGACGGCGTGGCCGAGGACGTGTTCGGGCTCCTGCACGGCGACCACTACGAGCACCTGCCGGTGCTGGTGCTGGCCGATGCCGGCAGCGCCGGCGCGGTCAACTGGCGCATGACCCGGCCGCGGACCGCGCTGCTGCAATGGAACGAGTACCACGAGGCGGCCGACGCGCTGGACGAACTCCTGCGCCCGCCACCCGCCGCCGCACCGGCCCTGGAACCGGCCGGCCACCTGCGCATCCTGCTGGTCGACGATTCGGCCACCGTGCGCATGGCCTTCTCGCGCCTGCTCGCGCGCTACGGCTATGTCGTCGACACCGCCGACGGCGTTGCCGAGGGGATGGAGAAGGCGCGCCAGGCGGTCTACGACATCGCCATCGTCGACTACTTCATGCCGGGCGCCAACGGCACCCAGCTGATCGCCGCCCTGCAACGCGACCCGCAGACCGCGCACGTGCTCTCGGCCACGCTCACCGGGACCTATTCCGACAGCATCATCACCGAGTCGCTGGCTGCCGGCGCGGTCGAGGTGCTGTTCAAGAGCGAGGCCAAGGAGCTGTTCCTCGCGCGCCTGAACTCGCTCGCGCGCACGGTCCGCGACCGCCAGCAGATCGACAACGAGCGCCGCCGCCTGCAGGGCATCCTGGCCTCGGTCGGCGACGGCGTGTACGGGGTCGACGCCGAGGGCCGCATCCAGTTCGTCAACCCCGCGGCAGTCGACATCCTCGGCTATGGCGCCGCCGAGGACCTGGTCGGCCGCATCGCCTTCGAGACCTTCCACTACGCCTTCGAGGACGGCACCACGATGCCCCGCCAGGCCTCGTTCCTCGACACCTGCTACGCCAGCGGCAGCCGCGTGCCGGCGTGGCAGACCGTGTTCTGGACCGCGAGCCGGCGCGCCGTGCCGGTCGAGTGCACGGTGTTCCCGATGCAGATCGACGGCCTGCGCGAAGGCTCGGTGGTCGCGTTCCGCGACGTCTCGGCACGGCGCATGCTCGAGGAGGAACTGCGCTGGGCGGCCGAGCACGACCCGCTGACCAAGCTCCACAACCGAGCCTGGTTCGAACGCCAGCTCGAGCAGGAAATTTCGCGGCTCAAGCGCGGCGGGCTGGCCTCGGTGCTGCTGTTCATCGACGTCGACCGCTTCAAGTACATCAACGACACCGCCGGCCACGGCGCCGGCGACCAGCTGCTGCTGGAGGTCAGCCAGCGCCTGAAGTCGCGCCTGCGCGGCTCCGACCACCTCGCGCGGATGGGCGGTGACGAGTATGCGGTGATCCTGCGCAACGTCGTCGCCGACGACGTGCACGGGCTCGCCGACGGTTTCCGCCGCGCGCTGTCGGCCGCCCCGTTCGTCTACGGCGGCAAGAGCTACCGCATCACCGTGAGCGTGGGCGCCGCGCGCCTCGACCAGCACTGCGCGTCCGCCACCGAAGCCATGCAGCAGGCCGACATCGCCTGTTACGCAGCCAAGAACGGCGGCCGCAACCAGACCCAGATGTACGAGCCCGAAGGCGGCGCGCGCGCCGCGATGGACGCCGAACTGGGCTGGGCGGCGCGGCTGGAAGAAGCCTTGCGAGGCGACCGCTTCGCACTGTGCTTCCAGCCGATCGTGCCGCTGGTCGCCGGCAAGGCCGATGTGTCGCGGCCGGCGCTGTACGAGGTCCTGCTGCGCTACCGCGACTCCCACGGCGAACTGGTCGCGCCGACCGCATTCCTGCCCAGCGCCGAGCGCTTCGGGCTGATGGACGAGATCGACCGCTGGGTCATCGAGCGCGCGATCCGGGTCCTGCGCGAACGCCGCCTGTCGCAGCCGGAACTGCGCCTGAGCGTGAACCTCTCGACCCAGTCGCTCGCGAGCGAGAGCCTGGTCGGCTTCGTCACCGACAAGCTGGTCCAGTACAACGTCGATCCCGGCGCGCTGGTGTTCGAGGTCGCCGAGGCGCGCGCGCTGGTCGACACCGAGGCCACGCGGCGCCTGGTCAAGGACCTGCGCGTGCTCGGTTGCCGGGTCGCGGTCGAGGATTTCGGCACCGGTTTCTCCAGTTTCGCCTACCTGCGCGCGCTGGACGCCGATTTCCTCAAGATCGACGCCGCCCTCGCGGGCGGGCGCCCGGACGATCCGCTCGACCTCGCGATCATCGCCTCGCTGGTGCGGATCGCGCGCGTGACCGGCAAGTCGATCATCGCCGAGTGCGTGGAGGACCCGCTCACGCTGGCGATGCTGGCCGAATGCGGGGTCGACTACGCGCAGGGCCACGCCATCGGCTACCCGCGGCCGGAATTGCCGCTGCCCTCGCCGCCGCCGAAGCTGGAAGCCGACGACATCGGCGCCGTCGCCTGACGCCAGGCGTTTCCCCGCGCGAGCGGCTTTAGCCGCGACCGCGCAGCGCCTCACCCAGCAACGACGCCTCGCCCCCTCGGTCGAGGCTGAAGCCGCTCCCCCGGCAATTCGAAGCGCGGCCGGGACCGCCGGGATCCGGGTGCCGGCGAGTTTGCTTCACTGTCTGAGCCGGCACCCGGATCCCGGCGGGCACGGCCCCCCACGATCGCAGGTACCGTGATCTGGATAGCGGTCGCGGCTCAAGCCTCTCCTGCACGAGCAGGGACGTCGACGGTCGCGCCTGCCCGTACAATCAGCGCGATGGCGCCGCCCACCTTCCTCTGGCACGACTACGAGACCTTCGGCGCCGATCCGCGCCGCGATCGCCCGGCCCAGTTCGGCGCCTTGCGCACGGACTGGAACCTGGAGCCGATCGGCGAACCGCTGGTGGTGCACTGCCAGCCGGCGCTCGACACCCTGCCCAGCCCCGATGCCTGCCTGATCACCGGCATCACGCCCCAGCAGTGCGCGCGCGACGGGCGCAGCGAAGCCGGTTTCGCGGCGGCGGTGCACGAGGTGATGGCGGAACCCGGCACTTGCAGCGTGGGCTACAACTCGATCCGTTTCGACGACGAGTTCACCCGGCACCTGTTGTACCGCAATTTCCACGACCCCTACGCGCGCGAGTGGAGCGAGGGCAACTCGCGCTGGGACCTGATCGACCTGGCGCGGCTGGCTTGCGCCCTGCGCCCCCAGGGCATGGAATGGCCGCTGCGGCCGGATGGCGCGCCAAGCTTCCGCCTCGGCGATCTCACCGCTGCCAATGGCATCGCGCACGGCCACGCCCATGATGCGCTTTCCGACGTCGAGGCCACGCTCGGCCTCGCGCGCCGGCTGCGGGCGGCGCAGCCGCGCCTGTTCGATTTCTACCTCTCCCTGCGCGATCGCAAGCGCGCGCTGGCGATGCTCGACTGGCGCGGCATGACGCCACTGGTGCATGTGTCCTCGCGCTATCCGGCGCAACGCCATTGCCTGGCCGTGGTCGCGCCGGTCGCGCCGGTGCCGGGGCGACCGAATGAGGTCGTGGTCTACGACCTGGCGGAGGATCCCGAACCGTTCCTCGCCCTGGACACCGATGAACTGCGCGACCGGCTCTATACCCCGCGCGCCGACCTGCCCGAGGGCGTGGCGCGCCTGCCGCTGAAGACGGTCAAGGCCAACCACAGCCCGGCCCTGGCGCCGCTGTCGGTGCTCGACGGCGTGGACCTGGCGCGGCTCGGGGTCGACCTCGATCGTGTGCAACGCCACGTGGCGCGCCTGCGCGCGTGCGCGGGCCTCTCGGCACGGTTGGGCGCGCTGTACGAGCCGGCCGCCGAAGCGCCGCCGACCGACGTCGAATTGGCGCTCTACGCCAGTTTCGTGCCCAACGTGGACAAGCCGCTGCTGCAGGAAGTGCGGGCGGCGCCCCCGGCCCGGCTCGCGGCGCTGTCCGCGCGCTTCCACGACGCGCGCTATCCGGAGCTGCTGTTCCGCTATCGCGCGCGCAACTGGCCGCAGACCCTTTCGGTGGCGGAACAGGCGCGCTGGCGCCAGTTGCGCCGGGATCGCCTGCAGGGACGCAGCCCGGCGGTGGCGCTGGGGCTGGACGCCTACAACAGCCGCATCCATGAACTGCGCGCCACGGCCACGGCGGCGCAGCATGCGATCCTTGATGCGCTGGAATCCTGGGGCAGGCAACTGGGCGAGGACCTCGATCCGTGAGCAGGACCGCCTACTTCGATTCACGCGCCTTGCGCTTCCTGCGCGAACTGGCGCGCCACAACGAGCGCGAGTGGTTCCATGCCCACAAGCCGCAGTACGAGGAACACCTGCGCCAGCCCTACCTGCGCCTGATCGGCGACCTGCAGGCGCCGCTGGCGCGGATTTCAGCGCATTTCCGCGCCGATCCGCGCCCGCTCGGCGGTTCGCTGTTCCGCATCCACCGCGACACCCGCTTCGGCAAGGACAAGACCCCGTACAAGACCTCGGCCGGCGCGCGCTTCTTCCATGAACGCAGCCGCCAGGTCGAGGCGCCGGTGTTCTACCTGCACGTGCAGCCGGGTCGTTGTTTCGTCGCCGCGGGCCTGTGGCATCCGCAACCCGACACCCTCAAGCGCGTGCGGGCGTTCATCGCCGACAACCCCGCTGCATGGATCAAGGCCACCCGCGGCAGCGCCTTCAGGCGCCGCTACGCCATGGGCGGCGAGAGCCTTGCGCGTCCGCCGCGGGGCTATGATCCCGCGCACCCGCTGATCGAGGACCTGCGTCGCAAGGACTACATCGCTGCGGCCGACCTCGACGATGCCACCGTGACCGGCCCGAAGCTGCGCGAGGCCGTGGCGCGCCACTTCGCCGGCCTCGCGCCGCTGGTCGACTACCTGTGCGCGGCGCTGGACCTGGAGTTCTGAAGCCGATGCACCCGGGCGGGACCGTGCCGGCCAGCGCATCGTCCCGCAAGCGCACCCGGTCCGGCGGCCGCGCCGCGTGATCCCGGTCCTGAGGCTTTCGGCATTCTATTTCGCCTACCTGGCCGCGCTGGGGGCGTTCTCGCCGTACTTTCCCTTGTGGCTGCACGATCGCGGCTTGTCGGCAGCGGCGATCAGCGGCGTGATGTCCCTGTGGTACGGCACCCGCATCGTGTCGCCGCTGGTGTGGGGACACCTTGCCCTGCACTCGCCGCGCCCGGTGCGCTGGCTGCGCATCGGCGCGCTGGCCGCGCTGGCCTGCTTCGCCGGCTTCCTGCTGCCGCTGCCGCTGGCGGGCATCGTGCTCGCCATGGCCGGCTACAGCTTCTTCTACAACGCGCTGATGCCGCAGTTCGATGCCATCACGCTGTCGCACCTGCACCAGCGGCCGCACGACTACAGCCGCATCCGCGCCTGGGGCTCGATCGGATTCCTGCTGACGGCGCTGCTGCTGGGCTCGCTGTTCGAACGCATCGGCATCGCCTGGCTGCCGGCGGTGATGTTGCCGATGTTCGGCCTGCTGGCGCTGTGCGCGTGGCTCAACGACTACGGTCCGGGCCTGCATGCAGGCGACGTCGCCCGCGAGTCGCTGCTGGCGGGCCTGCGTCGTCCCGGTGTCGTCGCATTCATCGCGGCGGCCTTCCTGATGCAGGTCGCGCACGGGCCCTACTACGTGTTCTTTTCGCTGTTCCTCGAGGACAACGGCTACCGGGCCAGCGCGCTCGGCGGGTTCTGGGCGATCGGGGTCGCCGCCGAGATCGTGATGTTCTGGTTCGCCGCAAGGCTGCTGGCGCGCTTCGGCGGCGTGCGCCTCATCCGCCTGTGCCTCATGGTCGCGGCGTTGCGTTTCGCCGTCACCGGCCTCCTGCCGCAGTCGCTGCCGATGATGCTGCTGGCGCAGTTGAGCC
>JAGOEZ010000120.1 GCA_017997455.1 Lysobacterales bacterium
CTGGTCGCTAAACTCCAGTCCTACTGGCTCGGCGATGCGAGCTTCGTCAGCTTGCTGGTCATGCTCGTCGCCGCGGTGTTCGTGCTCCCGGTCATCATGGAACTCAGCAGCCATGGCGTGCTGCTGTTCAACGTACTCCTGCTCAGCGTGTTCTTCTCGGGGATATTCTCGACGCGCTCCGTGGGGCTCATGCCCGCCTCCGCAATCCTGTTCGGCATCCACCTGGCGTTGAGGATCATCCGCTTTGGCGAGAACCCGTACTCGTTCTTCGTCCTCGAGAACATCGTGGGCATCGCAAATGCCATGGTCTTCATCTACATCAACCTCCGCCTGCTTTTTCGCGACCAGATCGTGAACAGCTACCGGATCATCGGGGCGGTCAACGTCTACCTGCTGCTGGCGCTGATGGGGGCGCTGACCTTGGAGGTCATCCATGCCGTCACCGGCGCTTCCCTGGGCGGCAATGTCGTGCTCAGCGGGAAGGACGGCGACTACGTCCACTTCATCTACTTCAGCCTGGCCTCGCTGACCACGGTGGGTTTCGGCGACATCTATGCCGTGAATACTTCGGCCAGGATGCTGGCCACCTTCCTGTCCACGCTGGGCGTGCTGTTCCCGGCGATCGTGATCGCCCGCCTGGTCGGACTGGCATCCAGCCGGAACTGACTGCCTTCCGTGCAGGTCCGCAGCCCCCAGGCTGCGGCCCGGCGCTGGGGAATCCGCCGCTGTGGTCGCCGGACCTGACGGGGGCTGGCGCACTGTGTCGCGGCTCGTCAACGAAATTCGCGGCGTGTCGCGCGTGGCGTGCGGCATCAGCGGCAAGCTGCCTGCCATGATCGCACGGGATCAGGGGCATGGTTTCAGGCCCCGGCCTGGCGCGGCGGCCGGCTCCTTGGTGTGTCGCTTCAGTGCGCCTCGCACAGCAGGCGCATCACCTCGGCGCCGACCACGAGGTCGTCGAGCCGGCCGAAGTGCAGGCGGCGGATGCGTCCGGCGCGGTCGATCAGTACCAGCGTCGGCGTGCCCTGCATCCGATAGGCCTGCATCGTTGCCGGGATGCGTTGGCCAGCGACCGGCGCGTCCACGCCGACGGGGTGGCTGATGCCGAACTCATGCAGGAAGGCCTGCAGCGACACTGGCCGCATCGCCTCGTGATGCTCGAACACGGTGTGCAAGCCCACTACCGCGACGCCCTCGCCGGCGAACTGCTGGTGGATGCGCTCGGCCTGGGGCACGCCGTGCAGGACGCAGCCGGGGCACAGCATCTGGAAGGCATGCAGCACGACCACCCGGCCGCGCAGGCCGGCCAGGTCCAGTGGCGTCCTGGAGTTGAACCACTGGCTCACTTGCCACGCGGGCGCGATCGGATGGTCGCTCATGTCGCTTCCTCAGTCCCGCGGCATGCTGTAGACGTAGTCGTGGTCCTTCTGCGCGACGTGGCAGGCGTGGCAGGCGGTGGCGGCGTTGGCGCCAACGACCCGCGTGTTGCGGTCGCCGCCGGCGAAGCCTTCATAGCCCCAGCCTCCGGTCGCCGCGTAGCGCTTCGCGTCCTTGTGCATGACACCGGCCACCTTGCGCGCACCTTCGGTGATCGCGTTGTCGGCCGCGGGCGCCTCCAGCAAGTCGAATACGACGACGCTCCCGTCGGGGAACTTGCCGGTCCTGTAGCCCTGCAGGGCCAACGGGTTGGCATAGAGGTGATGGATGCCGCCGAAGGACTCATGCAGCGGGTGACCGGGCTGGATCACCATGCTCTTGACGTGGCGCCAATCGCGATAGCCGTCGGGATACGGCACCTGGGGCGCATCCGCCGACAGGGCAGGGGCGGCGCATGCCAGCAAAGCGAGTGCTGCGAGCGGAAGTCTCATGTCGGTCTCCGGTGTGCCGGGGGTGGGCCGGGCCATCGTGGCCGCGGCCTTGGCGGGAAAGCTTCGGATCTGGCGCCGGGCCCTGCCCGCTGACCGGGCTCGGCCCATGATGGATAGACTCGATGCACAGGAAGCATAGAGTCGATACATAAAGCCTGTCAATGCGGGGTTCGAGGCGCTACGATGCGCGGCATGAACCAGTTGTTGCCATTGCTTGAACGCCTCGGCGCCCTGATCCACCAGAGCGTGCGCGACGATGCCGCGCGCCACGGCTTGCTGCCGATCCACGTGCTGGTGCTGGGGTACCTGGCGCGCGCCAACCGCTACAGCGACCTGCCGATCGCCATCGCCGAGTATTTCGGCATCACCCGCGGCACGGTCTCGCAGAGCCTGGCGGTGCTCGAGGGCCGGGGCCTGCTGGAAAGGGAGCCCGATCCGAGGCACGGCAAGCGCATCCACCTGCGCCTGACCCGCGCCGGTCGGGCAGCGCTCGGCGATTCCTGGAGCCAGGGGCTCGAACGCGAACTCGCAGCGCTGCCGGCGGGTGCGGCCGCGCTGGAGGATCTGCTGCGCAGCGTGCTGGCGACGCTGCAACGCCGGAGTGGTCAGCGGGCCTTCGGCATGTGCCGCCGGTGCGCGCATTTCCTCCACGAGTCGCGGCGCGCCCGTTGCGGCCTCACCGGCGAGCCGCTGGCCACGGACCAGACCACGAAGATCTGCCGCGAGTGGACGGCGCCGGCCAGGGACGCCGCCTAGTGCCCGTGGCCTTCGACCCGGACACGCAATGGATGGGGCGCGCGCTGGAATTGGCGCGCCACGCCGGCGAATCCGAGGACGAGGTGCCGGTCGGCGCCGTGCTCGTGCGCGGCGACGAGATCCTCGGCGAGGGCTGGAACCGCACCATCGGCGGCAGCGACCCGACCGCGCATGCAGAGATCGTGGCGCTGCGCGCGGCCGGGAAGCGCGAACGCAACTATCGCCTGCCGGGCAGCACCCTCTACGTGACCCTGGAGCCCTGCGCGATGTGCGCGATGGCCTTGGTGCACGCGCGCGTGCAGCGCGTGGTCTATGCGGCGGCCGATCCCAAGACCGGCGCGGCCGGCAGTGTCTTCGACATCCTGGGCTCCGACCGCCACAACCACCGCGTCGTGGTGGCGTCGGGCGTGCTGGCCGACGAGGCCGGCGCGATGCTCAGCGACTACTTCCGGCGCAAGCGCGGCAAGCCGCCGGTCTAGGCGTCGCGGGACTCAGCCGGCGGGCGGCTTCGGCAGCTTGCGGCGCGATCGGTCCAGCAGCATCTCGAGCGACTTCACCGAGAGGCCGGCCTCGCGCCACATCTCCAGCGTGCCGCCGAACATCAGCACCACGCCCAGCATCGCCAGCACGGTCGGCAGCAGCGGCAGGTGCAGCTGGGCGACCGCGTCGACGGAAATCGCGAGGCTGGTGGCCACGAAGGCGCAGATGGCGAGCTGCAGCAGCCGGATCGAGCGCAGGATGGCGCTGGTGCGCCGGTGCAGGATGTCGCGCCGCGCTTCGGCGTACTCGACGTCGCCGCCCTCGATCTCCGCCAGCAGTGCGCGCAGGCGGTCGCTGATGCGGGCGAAGCGGTTGTTGGCGTTGGTCAGCAGGGCCGCGGAGGCGGTCAGGAACAGGGCCGGGGCCAGCATGGCCGAAAGGACCGGATAGTGGCTCAGGCTGCTGGTGTCGAACGGCATGGCGGGCTCCGATCCGGCGGGCGGCGGCATTGTAGTGCGCCACCCGGGGCGGGTCGCGTTCGCTACACTCGCGCACGGCCTCGACCAAGGGACTGCACGTGCCCGCAGACTACGCAGACCACCTCATCTGGATCGACCTGGAGATGACCGGGTTGGATCCGCTGGCCGACTCGATCCTGGAGATTGGCACCCTGGTCACCGACAAGGACCTCAACCTGGTCGCGGAAGGGCCGGAATTCGCGATCGCGCATCCGCTGGCGCGCCTGCAGGCGATGGACGAATGGAACCGCACCCAGCACGCGAAGTCGGGCCTGTGGCAGCGCGTGCTCGAATCCGCCACGACCCTGGCGCAGGCGGAGGAGGCGACGCTGGCGTTCCTGGCCTTGCACGTGCCAGCGGGGAAGTCGCCAATCTGCGGCAACTCCATCTGCCAGGACCGGCGTTTCCTGGCGCGGCTGATGCCGCGGTTGGAGGGGTACTTCCACTACCGCAACCTCGACGTGTCGACGGTCAAGGAGCTGTGCCGCCGCTGGTCGCCTGAGCTGATGCAGGGTTTCACGAAGGAGTCGACCCACACGGCGATCTCGGACATCCGCGATTCGGTGGCGGAGCTGCGCTATTACCGGCAGTTCATGGGGCGCTTGGGCGGTAATGCCTGATCGGGCGATCCACTACACGCTGTAGGAGCGCATCTCATGCGCGACCACGCAGCTCAACACACGGCAATGACGCCTCGCGGCCTATCGCGCGCAGAGCGCGCTCCTACGAAGCCGGCTTTGTAGGAGCGCGCTCTGCGCGCGATAGGCCGCGATGCCGTGTGTTGAGCTGCGTGGTCGCGCATGAGATGCGCTCCTACACGACGAGGGATTCGATATCGGTCAGGGCGCGGCCTTGTGTCGCGCAAGCCGTAGCCAGGTGTCGACCACGGTGTCGGGGTTGAGCGAGACCGACTCGATGCCCTGGTCCATCAGCCACTCCGCCAGGTCCGGGTGGTCGGAGGGACCCTGGCCGCAGATGCCGATGTACTTGCCCTTGGCGCGCGCGGCGCTGATCGCCATCGAAAGCAACTTCTTGACCGCTGCGTCGCGCTCGTCGAAGAGATGGGCCACGATGCCGGAATCGCGGTCCAGCCCCAGGGTGAGCTGGGTCAGGTCGTTGGAGCCGATCGAGAAGCCGTCGAAGATCTCGAGGAACTCGTCGGCCAGCAGCGCGTTCGACGGGACCTCGCACATCATGATGATCTTGAGATCGTTGCGCCCGCGCTCGAGGCCGTTCTCGCGCAGCACCTCGATCACCTGGCGGCCTTCCGCGAGCGTGCGCACGAAGGGGATCATGACCCAGGCGTTGGTGAGGCCCATCTCGTCGCGCACCTTGCGCACGGCGCGGCATTCCAGCGCGAAGCAGTCGCGGAATCCCGGGTCGACGTAGCGCGAGGCGCCGCGGAACCCGATCATCGGGTTTTCCTCGTGCGGCTCGTACTGGCGGCCGCCGACCAGGTTGGCGTACTCGTTCGACTTGAAGTCCGACAGGCGCACGATCACCGGATGCGGCGCGAAGGCCGCGGTCAGGGTCGCGATGCCCTCGGCGAGGCGCTCGACGTAGTAGCTCACCGGATCGGCATAGCCGGCCGACAAGCGGTCGATCTCGGCCTTCACGTCGGCCGGCTGGCGCGAATACTCCAGCAAGGCCTTTGGGTGCACGCCGATCTGGCGCGCGATCACGAACTCCAGCCGCGCCAGTCCGATTCCCGCGTGCGGCAGTTGCGCGAAGTCGAAGGCGCGCTCCGGGTTGCCGACGTTCATCATGATCTTGAGCGGCGCCGGTGGCATGGCGGCGAGGTCGGTGACCACGTGCTCGAAGGGCAGGGTGCCGGCGTAGATGTAGCCGGTGTCGCCCTCGGCGCAGGACACCGTCACTGCCGTGCCGTCCGCGACCCGTGCGGTGGCGTCGCCGCAACCCACCACGGCCGGTATGCCGAGTTCGCGCGCGATGATCGCGGCATGGCAGGTGCGCCCGCCGCGATTGGTGACGATCGCCGAGGCGCGCTTCATGATCGGCTCCCAGTCGGGATCGGTCATGTCGGCGACCAGCACGTCGCCGGGCTGCAGGCGGTTCATCTCGCCGATCGACTTCAGCACGCGCGCGTTGCCGGCGCCGATCTTCTGCCCGATCGAGCGCCCCTCGGCAACGACCTCGCCGCGGCGGTCGAGCACATAGCGTTCGATGCTCTGCGCCTTGCCGCGCGACTTCACCGTCTCCGGCCGCGCCTGCACGATGTAGAGCTTGCCGCTGATCCCGTCCTTGGCCCACTCGATGTCCATCGGGCGGTCGTAGTGCTGCTCGATCACCAGGGCCTGCCGGGCGAGTTCCTGCACGTCGGCGTCGCTGATCGAGAACCGCGCCCGCTCGGCGGCCGGCACGTCCTCGGTGCGCACGCGCGCGCCAGCCTCGGCGGCGTGGACCATGCGGACCAGCTTGGAACCGAGCTGGCGGCGCAGGATCGCCGGGCGGCCGGCGCGCAAGGTCTGCTTGTGGACGTAGAACTCATCGGGATTGACCGCGCCCTGCACCACGGTTTCGCCCAGGCCATAGCTCGAGGTGATGAAGACCACGTCGCGGAAGCCGGACTCGGTGTCGAGGGTGAACAGCACGCCGGACGCGGCGAGGTCGGAACGCACCATCAGCTGCACGCCGGCCGAAAGCGCCACTTCCTCGTGCTTGAAGCCGTGGTGAACGCGATAGGCGATCGCGCGGTCGTTGTAGAGCGAGGCGAAGACCTCCTTGACCTTGTGCACCACCTCGTCGGCGCCGCTGACGTTGAGGTAGGTCTCCTGCTGGCCGGCGAAGGAGGCGTCGGGCAGGTCCTCGGCGGTGGCCGAGGAGCGCACGGCCACCGCGACGTCGGCGACGCCGGCATCGGTGCACAGGCGCGCGTAGGCCGCGCGGATCTCGTGTTCGAGGGATGGCAGCAGGGGCGTCTCGACCACCCAGTCGCGGATCTCCTTGCCGGCGCGCGCGAGTGCGTCGACGTCGTCGATGTCGAGCGTGGCGAGCCGGTCGACCATGCGTTGCGCGAGGCCGCTCTGGGCGACGAACTCGCGGAAGGCAAGGGCCGTGGTGGCGAAGCCACCCGGGACCGAGACCCCGAGGCGCGACAGCTTGCCGATCATTTCGCCCAGCGAGGCGTTCTTGCCGCCGACGCGGGGCAGGTCGGCCAGGCCCAGCTGGTCGAGCCAGAGCACGAGATCGGACATGGGGACTCCGGGGTGAAGGATGGGGCCGTGGCGGCCCGCGAGGCGCGCAATGATCCTAGGTTTGGCCGGAGCAGACAACCGAGCCGCACGGGCCATGGGCGCCTTCGCATACACTGCCGGGGCCACGACGGGAACCCGCATGCGCCGCACGGTCTTCTACATCTCCGATGGCACCGGGATCACCGCCGAGACCATCGGCCACAGCGTGCTGACCCAGTTCGGCGCGATCGACTTCGACACGCATCGCATTCCCTTCGTCAACGACGAGGAGCAGGCGCACGGCGCGGTGGCCAAGATCCGCAATGCCCAGGCCAGCACCGGCACCCGCGCGATCGTGATCAACACGGTGGTGGAACCGGCGCTGTCGGAGATCCTCGCCACCAGCGGCGCGCTGATGCTCGACGTGTTCGCGCCCTTCATCGGGCCGCTCGAGCGCGAGCTCAACATGCGGCGCGAGTCGCGCGTGGGCCAGGCCCACGGCCTGGTCGACTTCCAGGAGTACGAGACCCGCATCAATGCGACCAACTACGCGATGTCGCACGACGACGGCATCGACGTGAACTATTCCGATGCCGAGCTGATCCTGGTCGGCGTGTCGCGCTCGGGCAAGACCCCGACCTGCCTGTACCTGGCGTTGCACTTCGGCGTGCGCGCGGCCAATTATCCGCTGACCGAGGAGGACCTCGAGCGGCAGGAAATCCCGCAGCGGCTGCGCGCGCACCGCGCGCGCCTGTTCGGCCTCACCATCGACCCGCAACGCCTGCAGCAGGTGCGCCAGGCCCGGCGCCCCAACAGCCGCTACGCGACCATCGAGCAATGCCGCATGGAAGTGGCCGAGGCCGAGAAGCTGTTCCGGCGCGAGGCGATCCCGGTGCTGAGCACGACCAACACCTCGATCGAGGAAATCGCGAGCAAGGTGATGTCGAAGCTGGGCATCGACAAGCACCTGTACTAGGCGCGCGACGGGTTTCCATCATACGACGCGACGGCGCATTGGTGCAGTCTGGCCGACCCGGAACCCGGTGTTATAGTCGGGCCATGTTCGTCGCCAACCGCAAAGCCATCGCCTCGGGACGCTTCGCGTACCTGATGGCACTGTATGCGGAGAACTACTGGCGCCTGGTCGGCCTGTTCGGGCCCGACCGCCT
>JAGOEZ010000121.1 GCA_017997455.1 Lysobacterales bacterium
CGCATCGCCGCCGCGCTCAAGCTCAGCCCGCGCAGCCTGCAGCGTCGCCTGGCCGAAGCGGGCACGCGCTACTCGACCCTGCTCGACGCCACCCGGCGCGAACTCGCGCTGCAGCACCTGCGCGAGGCGCGCCACAACCTCGGCGAGATCGCCTACCTGCTGGGCTACACCGACGCCAGCAGCTTCACCCACGCCTTCCGCCGCTGGACCGGCGTGCCGCCGAGCCAGTACCGGCCGGATCGCAACCCACGCTAGCCCTGCAGGCGCCGTTTCGGCTGCGACCGGCGCCAATCGCGCGCAGAGCGCGCTCCTACAGGGCCCGCTCTGTAGGAGCGCGCTCTGCGCGCGATTGGCCTCGCCAGCGCCTGATGCGCCTCACGCGACTTCGTCGTTACGCGCCTTTGGCGATCTTGTGCACCGCGGCCAGCGCGAGGTCGACCTCCTCCGGCGTGTTCATCAGCCCGGCAGCGAGGCGCGCATAGCTCACCGCGTAGGGGCTGGCGCTGCCGATCACCCGGTGCTCGAGCAGCGCATGCGCGACATCCGCGGCCGACTTGCCCTTGACCTCGAAGCAGCACAAGCCGGCCGAGAGCGCCGGGTCGCGCGGCGTGCGCAAGGTCACGCCCGGGATCTCGACCAACCCATCCTTGCAGCGCGTGTTGAGCTCGCGGATGCGCGCGGCCACGCGCGCGCGGCCGATCTGCTGGTGCATCGCGAAGGCCGCGCCGGCCGCCCAGGCGTGCTCGAAGGCATGGAAGCCGCCGGGCGTGACCTGGGCCGCGACCGTCGGGCCCTTCGGCGCGCGTTCCTCGGTCCAGGCGTTGTACAGCTCGTTGTCGGAGAAGGTCGGCATCAGCGGCCGCAGCCGCGCCCAGTTCTCCGCTCGCGCCCACAGGAAGCCGGTCCCGCGCGGCGCGAACATCCACTTGTGGGTGCCGGCGCAGAAGTAGTCGACGCCCAGCGTCGCGATGGTCTCGTCGACCGCGCCGATGGCGTGCACGCCGTCGAGCACGACCAGCACGCGCTTGGCCTCGTCGCGGCCCGCGTTGATTTCGGCCACCGCAGCGGTGATCTCGCGCACCGGCAGGCGGATGCCGCTGGCCGAATGCACCCAGGTGATGCCCAGGACGCGGGTGTTGGGCCGGATCGCGGCGCGGATGCGGCCGACGATGTCGTCCACGGTCGCGTCCTGCGACTCATCGAACAGCGCGATGCGGCGCGAGCTGGCGCCATTGCGCTCGGTCGACAGGCGGATCGCCTCGTGGTGCACGTAGTGGTCGTGGGTGGTGGCGAGGATTTCTTCGCCCGGACCGATCTTCAGCCCGTGGTAGACCAGCGATAGCGAGGCCGTGGTGCTGCTGGTGAGCGCGATCTCCCTGGCTGCGCCGCCGATGTAGTTGGCGATGTCGGCGCAGACCTTGAGCTCGAGGTTGCGGCTCTCGTCCTCGAACATGCCGCGCTCGACCACCAGGAAGGGATTGTCGTCGAGCGCGTCGCGCAACGCATCGATCGCCGCGCGCACCGGCGCCGGGTGCGAGGCGAGGAAGAAGCCGGAGAAATGCAGGTAGTCGGGGCTGAGGCGGAACTGCTTGCGCACCGCATCCCAGGTGTCGAGCGCCGGCATGGCCGGCGTGCGCGCCGCGACCTCGGCCAGCAAGCGGCCGGGCATCAGCGCGGCGCCCAGCGCAGCGGCGCTGGTTCCCAGGAATCCACGACGTGCAGGGTTCATCGGATTGCTCCTTGAGGAAGGCGCGGGAAGGGTACACCGGAACTGCGCACCGCCGATCAATGTAGGAGCGCACCTTGTGCGCGACCGCGGACTTGCAGGCTGCCGCAGCCTGCGGCTCCGCGGTCGCGCACAAGGTGCGCTCCTACAGGGCAGGGCACCGAAGCTCGCAAGCCGGCGCGACGGCACCCTCGCGCCCGACCGTCGCCATGGCTGCATTCGTGCCCCTATGATGGCGCCCGGACTACGGGAGACGAACGTGAGGCAGACCCTTCTTGCCGGCCTGGTGCTGGCCCTGGCCGCGAGCGCCGCCGCCGCCGGCACGCCCGCGCAGGACGCCACCGCGCGCGAGATCTACTCGCGCATCATCGCGCTGCGCACCGCCGAGGGCCACGGCCAGACGCCGGCAATGGTGGCCTACCTCAGCGAGGTGCTGACCCGCGCCGGCGTGCCCACGGGCGACATCGCGACGCTCGACGTCGGCGAGGCACGGGCCATGCTCGTGCGCGTCCCCGGACGCGAGCCCGGCCGGCCGATCCTGTTCTCGGCGCACATGGACGTGGTGGACGCGCGGCCCGAGGAGTGGGAACGCAGCCCCTTCGAATTGATCGAGGAGGAGGGCGCGTTCTACGGCCGCGGCACCATGGACAACAAGGCCGGCGTGACCGCGATGGTGGCCACGATCCTGCGCCTGCGCGCCGAGGGCCGCGAGCCCCGGCGCGAGCTCGTCTTCGCCTTCGTCGCCGACGAGGAGACCGGCATGCTGACGACCGAGGCCATCGCCGCGCACGCCTGGGTGAAGGACGCCGAATTCGCGATCAACACCGACGCCGGCGGCGGCCTGCTCGACGATCGCACCGGCAAACCGCTGATCTACCTGGTGCAGGGCGCCGAGAAGACCTACGCCACCTTCGACCTGGTCGTGCGCAACCGCGGCGGCCACAGCTCGCGGCCGCGCGCGGACAATGCGATCTACCAGTTGATGCATGCGCTGGGCAAGGTCGAGGCCTATCGCTTCCCGGTGATGTCGAACGCGCTCACCCGCTCGTACCTCGATGAAGTGGGCAAGACCCAGGAGGGCGAAGTGGGCGCCATCCTGCGCCGCTTCGCCGCCAATCCTGATGACGCCGCGGCGGCCGATGCGCTGGCGCAATCGCCGGAATTCGTCGGCACCACGCGCACCACCTGCGTGGCCACGATGCTGGAGGCCGGCCACGCCGAGAATGCGTTGCCGCAGACCGCGAAGGCCGCGGTCAATTGCCGGATCTTCCCCGGCGTGGAAGTGGAGACCGTGCGCGAGGCGCTCGCCGCGGCAATCGCCGATCCGCAGGTGAAAATCACCACGCGCGATGCGCCCAAGGCCAGCCCGGTCTCCGAGATGCGGCCCGACGTCATGCGCGCCATCGGCAACGCCGTGCACGCCGTCTACCCCGACCTGCCGATCGTGCCCTACCTCGAATCCGGCGGCACCGACGGCAAGGTCTACCGCACCGCCGGCATCCCGACCTACGCCAGCTCCGGCCTGTTCTCCAAGCCCACCGAGATGTACGCCCACGGCCTCAACGAGCGCCTGCCGGTCAAGTCCTTCTACGAAGGCCTGGAGCATGTCTACCGGCTGGCGGTGGAACTCGGCGGGGCCGAGCCCGGGCCCTGAGGCTTCCCCGCATTCCCCGCGATTGACCCCCGACGTCATTCCCGCGCAAGCGGGAATCCATGACCAGGCAATCGACCCATCGCCGCAGCGCCGCAGATCAGGCAATCTCACCCCAAGAGCCGTGATCCCGGCGAAAGCCGGGACCCAGTAGCGCAGCGCCCCGGGCAAGACGACGCGGCAGAACCCGGTTTCCCGTCGGCCCTGCTCGGGAATTGCAGGAAGCGGAGCGAGAACCGCGTCCGCTTGCGGGCCTCGGTGCTGCGCTAGCATCGCGGCGTGCCGAAGCCGCCGCGATGAACGCCGAATCCGCCGAAACCGCGAACCCCCTGCCCGAGATCGCCGGCTACCGCGTGCTGCGCAGGCTGGGGCAGGGCGGCATGGCCGAGGTCTACCTCGCGATCCAGCTCTCGCTGCAACGCGAGGTCGCGATCAAGCTGCTGGCGCTGGAGAACGCGGTCTCCGACGAGCTGGCGCAGCGCTTCGAGCGCGAGGCGCGCACCATCGCCCGCCTCGACCATCCGCACATCGTCGGCATCCACGAGGTCGGCCGCTCGAGCACCGGCCTGCCGTACTACACCATGCCGTACCTGCCCAACGGCGACCTCGGCCGCCGCCGCCTGCGCGGCGACTCGCGCGCGGTGCTGTCCGTGCTGCGCGCCCTGGTCGATGCACTGGCCTACGCGCACGCGCATGGCGTGGTTCATCGCGACGTCAAGCCCGACAACGTCCTGTTCGACAAGAACGACCGCCCGCTGCTGACCGACTTCGGCATCGCGCTGGCGACCACCCTCGACCACGACCACCGCGTGACCGAGCGCGGCCGCACGCTCGGCTCGTCGGGCTACATGAGCCCCGAGCAGGCGCGCGGCAGCGACGTGGATGCGCGCGCCGACCTCTACAGCCTGGGCGTGGTCTGCCATGAACTGCTGACGGGCGATCTGCCGTTCCAGGGCATCGATGCATTGTCGATGGCGATGGCCCACGTCGAGGACCCGGTGCCGCGGCTGCCGGCCGCGCTGGCCGCATGGCAGCCCTTCCTCGATCGCGCGATGGCCAAGTCGCCCAACGACCGCTACCAGGACGCGGCCGAGATGCGCGCGGGGCTCGATGCGGTGGAACGCGCGCTCGATGCGCCACCGGTCGCGCCGCCCGCGCGATCCTGGCGCCTGCCCTTGCTGGCCGCGCTGTTGGCGGCCGTGGCGGTGTACGCGGCCGCGCGTTTCGGATCGGAGCTGCGCCCGCCGGCGCCTTCGGGCGACGACGCGCGGGCGCCTGCCGCGGCACCGCGGCCGGCCGCGATCGATCCCGCGGCGCGCATCGCCGCCCTTGCCGACGCGGCGCGTGAACTGCAGGCCGGACGCGTGCTCGAGCCGGACGATGGTGCCGCCGAGCGCTACCTCGCCCTGCTGGCGCGCGACCTCGCCGATGTCGACGCGCGCGCCGGGCTCGATCGCAGCCTCGGCGCCGCGGCCGAGCAGGCCGCGCGCGAGATCGGCCGCGGTCGCGGCGAGGCGGCGGCGCAGGTCTACGATGCCGGCTACGCCGTGGCCGAGCGCAGCGCCATCGCTGACTATCCGGCCTGGGCCGCGTTCGAGCGCCGCTATGGCGCCGCGCTGGTGGCGGCGCTGGACCAGGCCACGCGGCGCGGCGACCGCAAGGCCGGACAGGCGCTGGCGCCGGCAGTGCAACGCGCCGCTGGCAACGACGCCGCGGTGGCGGCAGCCGCGCGCCGCAATGCGTCCGCGCGCATCGCCGGCGCATCGATCCAGGACCCCGGCGGCCCGCGCCTGGCCTGGTTCCCGCCGGTGGTCGGCGCCAGCACCCTCGAGCGCGGCTTCGCGCTGGCGCTGACCGAGGTCACGCGCGACGAGTACGCCACCTTTGCGCGCGACAGCGGCCACGAATCGGCGCGCTGTCGCGACGGCGGCAACCCGAGCTACCTGCTGCGTTCGCGCGATTGGCAGGACCCGGGCTTCGCGCAGGCCGGCAACACGCCGGTGGTGTGCGTCGCCGCCGCCGATGCGGCGGCCTATGCCGGCTGGCTCTCGCGCCGCACCGGGGCGCGCTATCGCCTGCCCACGCGCGCACAGTGGCAACACGCGGCAGCCGCGGCCAGCACGCGCGGCAGCGCCTGCGCGCTCGGCAATGTCTACGACGCCAGCGGCCGGCGCCTGAGCCTGGCCGCGCGCCACGATTGCGACGATGGCCACGCGCAACTCGCGCCGGTGGGCAGCTATCGCGCCAATGCCCTTGGCGTGCGCGATCTCATCGGCAACGCGCGTGAATGGCTCGCCGACTGCGTGCGCCGCGGCCCCTCGGCCTGCGCTGAGCAGGCGGTGGCGGGCAGTGGCTTCCGCGATGGCGAACGCAAGCCGCTGCTCGCCGCCAACGGCAGCCACGACGCCGACAAGGGTGCGCCCGACATCGGCTTCCGCCTCGTGCGCGAAGTCGAAGACTGAATCAGTCCAGATCGGGCACAGGCCCCTGCTGCAGCAGGTCCCAGCGATTGCCGTAGAGGTCCTCGAACACCACCACGGTGCCGTAGGCCTCGCGCCGCGGTTCTTCGGCGAAGTGCACGCCTTGCGCGCGCATCGATGCGTAGTCGCGCCAGAAGTCGTCGGTCTGGAGGAAGAAGCCGACGCGGCCGCCGGTCTGGTTGCCGATGCGGCTTGCCTGTTCCGCGCCGCTGGCCTGCGCCAGCAGCAACTGCGCGCCGTTGCCGCCGGGCGGTGCCACCACCACCCAGCGCTTGCCGGGGCCGCGCGGCGAATCCTCGACGCAGGCGAAGCCCAGGCAGCGCGTGTACCAGGCCAGGGCCTCGTCGTAGTCGCGCACCACCAGCGCGACGGTCGCGATCGATGCGGTCATCGAGGAGTCCTCGTCAGCGTCGCGCGGACGTGTAGGTGACGTAGAAGCCGAGCCCGACCGCCAGCACGGACTGCGCAATCATCGCGGCGATCGGCGCCTTCCACCCCGGCATCAGGTGCGGCACGGCCAGGGTCAACAGCAGGATCGCCGAGACCACGAGCTTGGCGCGGGTCGAGGCCTCGCCGACGAATACGAACCAGGCGGTCATGCCGAAGGCCGCCAGTTCGGCAATCAGTCCGTACGGCATGGCGCGTCTCCCTCGCTGGTGGCGATCAGAGGTCCCTCGTTCATGCACTGCGGGTCTGGAGGGGCCAGTACCGCCACAACAACAGCACCGACGCCAGCAGCGAAGCCAGCAACAGCGCCGCCACGGCGATCGCGATCACGGCGTCCAGCGGGGCGCCGAACCAGCCGCCCGTCACCACGACCAGTGCCAGGGCCAGCGCCAGGCGCGCCGCTTCCAGTGCCAGCAGCGGCAGGCGGCCCTGCACGAGCCTACCCACGCTCCACAACGACAGGCAGATCCACGCCACCGCCGGCAGCACGCCGCGTGCCCCCAGCACCGATTCCAGCGCCAGCGCATGCGTGCCCGCGACCACCACCAGCAGGAACTGCGCGAAGGCATACGCGCCGACGGCACGCGGGATCGCCGGCGCGTACTTGCGCCGCGCCTCGATCTGGAACGCCGGCTTCGGATCGCTCGCGGCCACGTCGTCCGGACGCCAGCCCGGCGGCGCCAGCCACACGCGCAACTTGTCGCGCCAGCGCTTCGTGCGCCACGAATCGCGCCCCAGCGCGGCGTAGACTTCGAGGTTCGCCCACACGGGATCGAAGCTGCGCAGCGGCGCGCGCGTGCCGTACACCACCGGCTCGCGCGGATCTTCGTCGGCGAAGGTGCCGAACAGCCGATCCCACAGGATGAAGATGCCGCCGTAGTTGCGATCGAGGTACCTGTCGTTGACCCCGTGGTGCACGCGATGGTTCGAGGGCGAGGCGAACACGCGGTCGAACCAGCCCAGGCGGCCGATCTGCTCGGTGTGGATCCAGTACTGGTACAGCAGGTCGATCAGCGCCGCCACGCCGAAGGCCAGCGGTGGGAAGCCCGCGAGCGCCATCGGCAGGTAGAACAGCCAGCCCAGCAGGAAGCTGGTCGCTGGCTGACGCAGCGCCGTGCCGAGGTTGAATTCCTCGCTCTGGTGGTGCACCACGTGCGCGGCCCACAGCACGCCCACGCGATGGCTGAGCCGGTGCTGCCAGTAGTAACAGAAGTCGTAGGCGACCACCGCCGCGATCCAGGTCCAGGCCGAGTCCAGCGGCAGCGTGGCGAGCCGCAACGATTCGTAGGCCAGCACGTAGATGCCGAAGAACACCGCCTTGGAGTAGATCCCCAGCATCTGCGACAGGGTGCCGAGGCCCACGCTGGTGACGGTATCGCCGAGTTGGTACGAGTCCGAACCACGCGCGCGCGCCACCGCCCATTCGATGCCCATGAGCAGGAAGAACACCGGGATCGCGTAGACGATGGGATTCAGGAGTGGCCTGCCGGGTTGCGCAAGGGGCGCATCGTGGCGCCAGCGTAA
>JAGOEZ010000010.1 GCA_017997455.1 Lysobacterales bacterium
CACCACGACAAGGTCGTGACCGGCGGCGCGGGTTCCAAGTTTGGCTTGGCCTTGGCCGACGTCGAGGAATTCCGCGAGCGCGCGCGGGCGCTCGATTGCCGCATCACCGGCCTGCACGCGCACCTGGGCAGCGGCGTGCTCGACGTCGCGCATTTCCGCGAGACCTATGCCGCGCTGGCGGCGCTGGCCGAGCAGTTCCCCGACGTGGTGCGGCTCAACCTCGGCGGCGGACTCGGCGTGCCCTCGCGTCCCGAGGACCAGCCGCTCGACCTCGATGCGCTCGCGGCTGCGCTGGCCGAAGTGCGCCGGCACTACCCGCAATACCGCGTGTGGATGGAGCCGGGCCGCTATCCGGTGGCGGAGGCGGGCGTGCTGCTCGCCCGCGTCACCCAGGTCAAGACCAAGGGCGCGCACCACTACGTGGGCGTGGACACCGGCATGAACTCGCTGATCCGGCCGGCGTTGTACGACGCCTGGCACCCGATCGTGAACCTCACGCGGCTCGCGGACGTCGCGGATGCGACCTGCACCATCGTGGGCCCGATCTGCGAGTCCGGCGACGTGCTGGGCAGCAACCGGCGCCTGCCGACGCCACGCGAGGGCGACGTGCTGCTGGTCGCGCAGGCCGGGGCATACGGGCACGTGATGGCATCGCGCTACAACCTGCGCGAGCCGGCGGCGGAGGTGCTGCTGTGAACGCGCGCGATCCGCGGCAGGCGCGGGTGTTCCGCTTCGTGCGCTGCGGATATGACGTCGGCGTGGCGGAGCTGGTGTACGCCTTCGACGAGGGGCCGGAGATGGTGGAGCGGATCCGGTTTCCGGGTGCGCCCGCGGTGTTTCCGGCGCGGCGCGAGGCGGTGGCGGAAGCGCTGCGCTTGCTGCACCTGGTCGCGGGGGTGAGTTACTACAAGGCGGGGGTGCCGGCGGGGATCCGGATCGATGACGGGGCGCTGGACGACCCGACCGCGGATTTGCTCGATGCGGTTTACGTGCACGGGCTGGCGGAGTTCGCGTACCAGAACCGGATGGATCTGCGGGAGCGGATTCGGTTTCCGCGTGCCCGAAATGTGGCCGCGTCCACCCCCATCCCCAGCCCTTCCCCCCTCCAGGGGGAAGGGAGAGGTGCGGGGGCTCGCTCTGCTCCCTTCCCCCTGGAGGGGGGAAGGGTTGGGGATGGGGGTGGACGCGTCTCGAAAGCACTCGATCTCCCCCGCAGCACGCTGATTCCCCTCGGCGGCGGCAAGGACTCGCTGGTCACGGTCGAACTGCTGCGCACCGCCGGGGAACCCTGCACCGTCGCCTGGGTCGGCGGCTCCGAACTGATCAAGGCCTGCGCCATCCGCACCGGCCTGCCGACACTCAACATCGGCCGCGAACTCTCGCCGATCCTGTTCGAGCTCAACCGCAACGGCGCCTGGAACGGCCACATCCCGGTGACCGCGATCAATTCCGCGATCCTGGTGCTCGCCGCGCTGCTCTACGGCCACGATGCCATCGCATTCTCCAACGAGCGCTCGGCCTCGAGCGCGACGCTGGAGTCCGCCGGCGTGGCGGTCAACCACCAGTGGAGCAAGAGCTGGGAATTCGAGCGCGCCTTCGGCGAACACGTGGAACGGCGCATCGCCGCCGACCTGCGCTACTACTCGCTGCTGCGTCCGCTGAGTGAACTCGCGGTGACACGGCTGTTCGCGCCGCTGGCGCAATACCAGGACGTGTTCTCGAGTTGCAACCGCAACTTCCGCATCCTCGGCGCGCGGCCGGAGTCGCGCTGGTGCGGGCAATGCCCGAAATGCCACTTCGTGTTCCTGGCCCTGGCGCCCTTCGTGTCGAAGCCGCAGTTGATGACGATCTTCGGGCGCAACCTGCTCGACGACGCCACGCTGGCGCCCGGCTTCGACGCGCTGGTCGAGTGGCACGCGCACAAGCCCTTCGAGTGCGTGGGCGAGGCCCAGGAATCGCGCGCCGCCTTCGCGACACTGGCGCGGCGCGCAGAGTGGCGCGAGGACGCGCTGGTGGCGCGGTTCCGCGAGGAAATCCTGCCGGCGATCGATGCGCGCGGGCTGGCGCTGGAGCCGTTGCTGCGGCCGATGGGCGCGCATCGGATCCCGGCGCGGCTGGTGGAGGCGATCGATGCGCTGCGCTGAGCTGGAGGGAAAGCGCGTCGCGGTGTGGGGCGCGGGGCGCGAGGGGCGGGCGGCGTACGAGGCGCTGGAGCGGCGTTTGCCGGGATTGCTGGTCGCGGTGATCTGCAGGGAAAGCGAGAAGGCCGAGGTGCTGGGATGGGGTTCGGATCCTGCGTTCACCCCCATCCCCGACCCTTCCCCCCTCAAGGGGGAAGGGAGAAGTGCGGGGGCGGGCGATGCTCTTTCCCAGCGCGTGAGTGCGAGTGATTCTGCAGAAGCGCGCCTTGCTCCCTTCCCCCTTGAGGGGGGAAGGGTCGGGGATGGGGGTGAACGCAGCCGCGAAATCCTCACCTGCGAGCCCGAAGCCAGGCTCCTCCAGCAATTCGACCTCATCATCAAGTCCCCCGGCATCACCCCCTACCAGCCCTGCGTCAGCGAGGCCCAATCCGCCGGCGTGCGCTTCATCTCCGGCACCGCCCTGTGGTTCGCCGAACACCCCGAAGCCCGCGTCATCGCCGTCACCGGCACCAAGGGCAAGAGCACCACCACCGCCTTGATCGCGCACCTGCTGCGCGCGGCCGGCCGCCGCGTCGCGCTGGCCGGCAACATCGGCGTGCCCCTGCTCGAACTGCTCGATCCGCCGCAACTGCCCGACTGGTGGGTGGTGGAACTGTCGAGTTTCCAGACCCGCGACATGGAAGCCGTGCCCGAGATCGCGGTCGTGCTCAACGTGCATGAGGAGCATCTCGACTGGCATGGCGACGCGGCGCACTACCACGCCGACAAGCTCGCGCTGCTGGGCAGTCCCGGCCGCCGGCCGCGCGCCAGCGTGATCGACGCGCGGCGCGCGCTGCCCGCGGGCTTCGAACCGGAAGTCGGGGTCGTGCGTTTCGGCGCCGCGCCGGGATTCGATGTCGCCGATGGCGCAATCCGTCGCGACGGTCGCCAAGTGCTGGCGCTGGAGGAACTGCCGCTGCCGGGCCTGCACAACGCGCTGAACCTGTGCGCCGCGCTGGCCGCGGTCGAGGCCGCCGGTGAGGATGCGGCGGCGCTCGCGGCTTCGGCGCAGCGCTTCCGGCCCTTGCCGCACCGTCTGCAGGTGCTGGGCGAGCGCGAGGGCCTGACCTGGGTCAACGACAGCATCGCCACCACGCCGGTGGCGAGCATCGCGGCGCTGGCGCACTACCACGATCGCGAGGTCGCGGTGATCGTGGGCGGCTACGACCGCGGCGTCGACTGGACGCCGTTCCGCGATGCGGTGCGCGCAGCGCCGCCGCGCGCGATCGTGCTGGTTGGCGCGAACGCCGCGCGTGTCGCCGCGACGCTGGATGGGCTGCCGCCGGGCGCGCCGCGCATCGAACGCGCCGGCGATCTCGCGCAGGCAATCGCGACCGCGCGCGCGATCCTGCCGCCTGGGGGCGTGGTGCTGCTGTCGCCGGGCGCGCCCAGTTTCGACGCCTTCCGCGACTATGCCGAGCGCGGCCGGCGCTTCGCCGCGCTGGCGGGCTTCGATCCGGCGTCGATCAGTTCGATCGAGGGGCTCGGGCTGTGAATCGCCACCAGGTCTGGGATCTGCCCGTGCGCGCCTTCCACTGGAGCCTCGTGCTGCTCGTGCTGCTGCAGTGGGGCACGGCCGAGTGGGAATGGCTCGACATGCAGTGGCATGCGCGTTTCGGCTACGCGGTGCTGGCGCTGCTCGGATTCCGGCTGCTGTGGGGATTCGCCGGCAGCACGAATGCGCGCTTCGTGAACTTCCTGCGCGGGCCGCGCAAGGTGCTGGCGTACGCGCGCACGGCGTTGCGCCGCGAACCCGATCATGCGGCGGGCCACAACCCGCTGGGCGGCTGGTCGGTGCTGGCCCTGCTGGCATGCCTGGCGGTGCAGGTCGTGAGCGGCCTTTTCACCAGCGACGACATCCTGGCCGAAGGGCCGCTGGTGGCGCGCGCATCGGCGGACTGGGTCGAGTTCATGGGCGACGTGCACGAGGTCAACAAGAACGTGCTGCTGGCGCTGATCGGCCTGCACCTGGCGGCGATCGCGTGGCACGCGCTGGGCAAGCGCGAGGACCTGGTGTCGGCGATGTTCAGCGGGCGCAGGCGCTTGCCGCACGATCCGGGCTTGCGGTTCGCGGGGGTGGGGCGGGCGCTGGGCTTGCTGGCGATCTGCGCGGGGCTGGTGGCGGCGCTGGTGTACTGGGCGCAGGGGCGGCTGTCGTAGCAGGGGTTCAGGCGCCTGCCATTCCGCGGTCGCGCATGAGATGCGCTCCTACAGGGATGTCGCGACGTGCAGCCCCCTCGCGAGTCAACGCGAGCCCCTGTAGGAGCGCATCTCATGCGCGACCGCGGAACCCAAGGTCGCCGCGGTACACGCGCGAGGCGATGCTCGTCGCCTAATCGGCGCGGTATACGTCGTGGCAGGCCTTGCAGGTGCCGGCGGTCTTGATGAACTGGGCCTTGGTCGCGGCTTCGTCGCCGGCCTTCGCGGTGGTGGCCAGCGCCTGGGACTCGCGCTGCAGGTCGGCGAGCTTGGCCTGGAAGTCGGCGAAGTCCTGCCAGATCCCGGGTTTGGCGTCGGTGGTGGCGCCGGTGTCGGAGCCGGGCGGGAAGCCTTCCTCGATCTGTTGCGCCAGCCACGCCACGCGCTCGGCGCGCTTGCTGAACTCGGCGGCGTCGAAGGGCACCTGGCCCTTGACCATCGCGCCCATCGGCCCGAAGTTCCAGCCGATCATGGTGTAGACGCCCTGCCGGTAGTGGATCACCTTGTCGGGCGGGATGTCCTGCGCGAACGCGGAACTGGCGGCGAGCAGGGCAAGCGGGACGGCGGTCAGCAGGCGCATGGGGACGATCCGGGTGGGGGCGGCGGATTCTAGCCCAAGCCCGCCGGCGCATACGTCAACGTGACGCCGCACGGGCGTACCATTCGGGGCCCACGGTCCGACCGGAGTCGACGCCATGAACCGCATTCCCCTCACCCTGCTTTGCCTGGCCCTGGCCGGAACCGCGGCTGCCGCGCCGGTGTCGCGGCCGATCGAGTACACGATCGGCGACACCAGTTTCCGTTCGGTGCTGGTCTACGACGACTCGGTGGTAACCCTGCGGCCGGGCCTGGTCATGGTCCCGAACTGGATGGGCGCGAACGATTCCGCGGTTGAGAAGGCCAAGACCATCGCGGGCAAGGACTACGTGATCCTGGTCGCCGACGTCTATGGCGCGAGCGTGCGCCCGGCCAACGGCGAGGAGGCCGGTGCGGCCGCCAAGGCGGCGTATGCCGATCGCGTAGCCTTGCGCGCGCGCGCGGCCCGGGCCGTGGAGGAATTGAAGGCGCAGGCCGGGAAGGCGCCGCTGGATGTCTCGCAGCTGGGCGCGATCGGTTTCTGCTTCGGCGGCGCCACCGCATTGGAGATGGCGCGCAGCGGGCTGCCGCTGGCCGGCGTGGTGTCCTTCCACGGCAACCTCTCCACCACGATGCCGGCGGAGAAGGGCGCGGTGCGGGCCAGCGTGGTCGCGATCAACGGCGCCGACGACACCTATGTGCCGCCCGAGCAGATCGCCGGCTTCCAGCAGGAGTTCACCGCGGCCGGCGCCGATTGGCAGTTCGTGAACCTCAGCGGCGCGGTGCACTGCTTCGCCGAGCCGGGCCAGAATTCGCCGCCGGGCTGCGTCTACAACGAGCTGGCGGCCAAGCGCGCGTTCCGGCTGATGGACAGCTTCTTCGCCGAGCGCTTCGCCGCGAAGTAGGGGCAAGGCGCGAAGTTGCCGCTTCGCCGCAATGCAGGTTGCGGCGACATCGGTCGCGCATGAGATGCGCTCCTACAAGGGCGAGCACTCGCCACCTGACGCGCCTTTGTAGGAGCGCATCTCATGCGCGACCGCGGAATCGCAGGCAAACCGTGCAACCCGCCTCAGCGGCTGCGGTCGATGGCGTAGTGGGCGAGGACTTCGAGCGCGTCGCGCCAGGGCGATGCGGTGAGGGGGGCCAGCGCGGCGATCGCCGCGGCGGCGTAGCGATCGGCGCGGGCGCGGGAATAGTCCAGTGCGCCGGACTCGCGGATCGCGTCGGCGATCATCGGCAGTTCGCCCACGTCGCCGGCCTCGATTGCCCGGCGGATGCGGCCCGAGCGTTCGGGATCGGCCAGCGCCAGGGCGCGGATCAGCGGCAGGGTGGCCTTGCCTTCGGCGAGGTCGTCGCCGAGGTTCTTGCCCAGCGACTGGGCGTCGGCCACGTAGTCGAGCATGTCGTCGGCGATCTGGAAGGCGTAGCCCAGGGCCAGCCCGTAATCGGCCAGCGCCTGCTCCTGCGCGGCGGGCAGGCCGGCAAGGATGCCGCCCAGGCGCGCCGCGGCGGCGAACAGCACCGCGGTCTTGCGCTCGATCACGCGCAGGTAGGCGGCCTCGTCGACGTCGGGGTTGTTGAGGTGCATGAGCTGCAGCACCTCGCCCTCGGCGATGGCGTTGGTGGTGTCGGCCAGCACGCGCATGATGCGCATGCGGTCGAGCTCCACCATGAGCTGGAACGCGCGCGAATAGAGGAAGTCGCCGACCAGCACGCTGGCGGCGTTGCCCCAGGTGGCGTTGGCGGTGGGGCGGCCGCGGCGCATCCCGGATTCATCCACGACGTCGTCGTGCAGCAGGGTGGCGGTGTGGATGAATTCCACGATCGCGGCCGACTGCACGTGGTCCTCGCCGGCGTAGCCCGCGGCGCGCGCCGCCAGCAGGACTACCATCGGCCGCAGGCGCTTGCCGCCCGCGCCGACCAGGTACTCGGCGATCTGGTTGACGAGCCCGACTTCGGAGCCCAGGCGCGCCCGGATCAGGGCGTCGACCCGGCGCATGTCCGGCGCCGCGAGCGCCTGCACCTCGGCCAGCGTCGAGGGCGCGCCATGTTCGGCGGGGGCAGAGGCTTTGGCGTACATGCGGGCTTGGCGGGGCTGGGGGGCGGCGACGGGCCAAGTATATGCGTCCGGCCTCCGGGCACGCTGCCGCCCAGTCGCTATAATGGCCGGGCAACGCCGATCCGCGCCGCGCCGTTTTCCTACGCCCCTGCGGGCGAACCAGCGCTGGCGCGAGACGGTACTCGCGGCGTTTCATGGACGCCGCGGCATCCCTCGCCCCCTCCATTCCCAGGAAGCGCAGCGCCATGGCCAAAGGCGTCAACAAAGTCATCCTCGTCGGCAATCTAGGCGCCGACCCCGAGACCCGCTACACCGCCAATGGCGGCGCGATCACCACGATCCGCATCGCCACGTCCGATTCCTGGACCGACAAGGCCACCGGGCAGAAGCAGGAACGCACCGAGTGGCACCGGGTGAAGTTCTTCGGCAAGTTGGCCGAAATCGCCGGCGAATACCTCAAGAAGGGCCGCCAGGTCTACGTCGAGGGCGCGATCCGCACCGACAAGTACACCGACAAGGAAGGCGTGGAGAAATTCTCCACCGAGATCGTCGCCAACGAGATGCAGATGCTCGGCGGCACCGGCGACCGGGCCGGCGGCGAAATGGGCGGCGGCGGCGCGCCGCGGGCCGAGCGGCCGCAGCGCAGCGCGGGGCCGCGGGCGGGTGGCGCGGCGGGGGGGCAGGCGCCCGCATCCTCGCAACCATTCGACGAGGACGACATTCCGTTCTGAGCGCAACGCGCTCAGAACGGAAAGCAACGGCCGCTGCGCGGCCGTTGCTTTCTCATATCTCCACAACCCCTGGCCGCGCATTGCGCGGCCGCCCCCCTTGACTCAAGGGGGGCTCCAGCGGCGACTGGCGCAGTGCATGGGCGTCGCGGCGAATTCGCGGGCCGGCTGGGGTCGATGGTGGCGGGCTGGGTTCTCGCAACGGGTGAGTGATGAAGACGATTCTGGTCACGGGTGGGGCGGGGTTCATCGGGGGGAACTTCGTGCTCGACGTGGTGGGGCAGGGCGGGGTTCGGGTGGTGAACCTCGATGCGCTGACCTATGCGGGGAACCTCGACACGCTGGCGGCACTGCGCGGGCGCGACGAGCATGTGTTCGTGCGCGGGGATATCGGCGAGCGCGCGCGCGTGAGCGCGCTGCTGGCGGAGCACCGGCCGTCGGCGATCGTGAACTTCGCGGCCGAGAGCCATGTCGACCGCTCGATCGACGGGCCGGCCGCCTTCGTGCAGACGAACGTGGTGGGCACGCTCAACCTGCTCGAATGCGCGACGGCGTACTGGCGCGCGCTGCCGCTGGCCGAACAGGACGGGTTCCGCTTCCTGCACGTGTCGACCGACGAGGTATACGGCTCGCTGGGGCCGGTCGGGCGTTTCACCGAGGAATCGAACTACGCGCCGAATTCGCCGTACTCGGCCTCGAAGGCGTCCTCGGATCATCTCGTGCGGGCCTTCCACCACACCTACGGCCTGCCCACGCTGACCACCAACTGCTCGAACAACTACGGGCCGTACCAGTTCCCGGAGAAGCTCGTTCCACTGATGATCCAGAAGGCGCTGCGCGGCGAACCGCTGCCGGTCTACGGCGACGGCCGCAACGTGCGCGACTGGATGTACGTCGGCGACCACTGCCGCGCGATCCGGCGCGTGCTCGAGCTCGGCCGGCCCGGCGAGGTCTACAACGTCGGTGGCGACGCCGAGCGCGAGAACATCCAGGTGGTGCGCGCGATCCTGGCCCTGGTCGACGAGCGCCGGCCCTTGGCCGGCGGCGGCACCCGCGAAGGGCTGGTCAGCTACGTCAAGGACCGCCCGGGCCACGACCGCCGCTACGCGATCGATGCCTCCAAGATCAAGCGCGAACTGGGCTGGCGTACCACCGAGACCTTCGAATCCGGCCTCGCGAAGACCGTCGACTGGTACCTCGACCACGCCGACTGGGTCGCCCGCGTCATGGACGGCAGCTACCGCGGCGAGCGCCTGGGCGCGGCCTGAGTGGCCGCGCGGCTTCCAAGTGATTACAATGTAACCACGCTACCTGCGGCGGGTGGCATGGGTGCGGGAGGCGGAATGGAAACTCGAATCGTTGCAGTCGGAAACTCGCACGGGCTGCGAATTCCCAAGGCGCTACTCGAGCAGGCGCGCCTGGCACCTGGCGACAAGGTCCGGATCGGCGTCGAATCCGGACGCCTGATCGTCGAAGGCGCACGAGCGCCGCGCGAGGGCTGGGCGGAGCGCTATGCCCAGATCCGTCGGGATGAACTCGACGATCTCTGGGGCAAGGTCCCGGTGTCGGAGTCATGGGGTGACTGACTTCCCGCGCCGCGGCGAGGTCCATTGGGTGGCACTCGATCCGACGCTGGGCGGAGAGATCCGCAAGACCCGCCCCGGCCTTGTCGTTTCGCCCGACGAAATGAATCGCTATCTCGACACCGTGATCGTTGCGCCCATCACGTCGACGCTGCGCGACTATCCGGCGCGGGTCACGATCCGTTTGCGCCGCAAGGCTGCGTCGGTGGCACTGGACCAGATTCGTTGCGTCAGCCGTGCGCGGTTGGTGGGTCGGGTCGCGACCATCGATCCGGGCGAGGCATTGAAGGTCTTGCGCAACCTGTTCTCGGACTAGGCCATGGCGACGACGACCAAGGGCATCATCCTCGCCGGCGGCGCCGGCACGCGCCTGCATCCGCTGACGCTCGCGGTGAGCAAGCAGCTGCTGCCCGTGTACGACAAGCCGATGATCCACTACCCGCTGAGCACGCTGATGCTGGCGGGCATCCGCGACATCCTGGTGATCAACACGCCGCACGAGCAGGCCCTGTTCCAGCGCCTGCTCGGCGACGGCAGCGACTGGGGGATTCGCATCCGCTACGCGGTCCAGCCCGAGCCGAAGGGCCTCGCGCAGGCCTACACGATCGGCCGCGAGTTCGTGGCCGGCGAGCCTTCCTGCCTGATCCTGGGCGACAACATCTTCCACGGCCACGGGCTCACCGAAGTGCTGCGCCGCGCCGCCGCGCGCGCGGCCGGAGCGACCGTGTTCGGCTACTGGGTGCAGGATCCTGAGCGTTACGGCGTGGCCGAGTTCGACGCCGCCGGGCGCGTAGTCGGGATCGAGGAGAAGCCCGCGCAACCGAAGTCGCACTACGCGGTCACCGGCCTGTACTTCTACGATGGGCGCGCGAGCGACCATGCCGCCGCGCTCAAGCCCTCCGCGCGCGGCGAGTTCGAGATCACCGATCTCAATCGCTGCTATCTCGCCGAGGGCGCGCTGGTGGTGGAGAAGCTCGGTCGCGGCTATGCCTGGCTCGACACCGGCACCCACGAATCGCTGCTGCAGGCGGCCAATTTCATCGAGACCCTGGAACAGCGCCAGGGCCTGCGCGTGAGTTGCCCCGAGGAGATCGCCTTCAACAACGGCTGGATCGATCGCGCGCAACTGCTGGCGCTGGCCAAGCCGCTGCTCAAGAGCGGATACGGTGCGTACCTCGAGCGCGTGGCCCACGGCGAGACCGCGGCATGAAGGTCCACCGGCTGCGCATCCCCGGCCTCGCGGTGATCGAGCCGGCCGTCCACGGCGATGCCCGCGGGGCCTTCTACGAGGAGTGGAACCGCGCGCGCTACGCCGAGCATGGACTCGACTTCAACGTGGTCCAGGCCAACGTCTCGCGTTCGGTCAGGGGCGTGCTTCGCGGCCTGCACTACCAGTGGCCCAATCCGCAGGGCAAGCTGGTCAGCGTCACCGAGGGCGAGGTCTGGGACGTGGCCGTCGACATCCGCCGCGGTTCGCCCAGCTTCGGCCAGTGGGAGGCCTGCGTGCTCAGCGCCGAGAACCATCGCCACTACTGGATCCCGGAGGGTTTCGCCCATGGCTTCGTGGTGCTGAGCGAGCGCGCCACCTTCAGTTACCTGTGCACCGCGTACTACGACCGCGAGGCCGACGCCGGCTTGCGCTGGAACGACGCCCGCCTGGCCATCGACTGGCCGCTGGCGAAACCGACCCTGTCGGAGAAGGATGCGCACGCGCCGTTCCTGGACCAGGTCGCGCCTGGCCGCCTGCCGGTTTACGAGGCAGCCGCGGTCGTGGCACCGGGCCTGCCGGCATGAGGATCCTGCTGCTGGGCGCCGATGGCCAGGTCGGATTCGAACTGCACCGCTCGCTGGCGCCGCTGGGCCACGTGCTGCCGGCCACGCGCTCGGGCGTGTTGCCCGGCGGCCTGGTCTGCCTGCGCGGCGACCTCCACGATTTCGAGGGCCTGGCGGCGCTGATCCGCGACGTGCGGCCGGCCTGGATCGTCAACGCCGCGGCCTACACCGCGGTCGACCGCGCCGAGGACGACTACGACAGCGCGCTGTCGGCCAACGGCGACGCGCTCGGCGTGATCGGCGCCGAAGCGATGAAACTCAACGCCGCGGTCGTGCATTTTTCCACCGACTACGTGTTCCCGGGGGGCGGCGTGCGCCCGCTACGCGAGGACGACCCGACCGGGCCGGTCAACGCCTACGGGCGCAGCAAGCTTGCCGGCGAGCACTCGCTGCACGCCACGGGTTGCCGCCAACTGCTGCTGCGCTGCTCGTGGGTGTACGGCGCGCGCGGCAAGAATTTCCTGCGCACCATGCTGCGCCTGGCGCGTGCGCGCGAATCGCTGACGGTGGTCAACGACCAGCGTGGCGCGCCGACCTCGGCGCGCCTGATCGCTGCCACCGTCGCGGCGATGCTGGTGCGGATCGCGGCGGCGCCGGTGCAGTCGCGCCTGATGGGCACCTACCACCTGGCCGCGGCCGGCGAGACCACCTGGCACGGCTTCGCGACCGAGATCGTGGGCTTGGCCGCGCGCGCCGGGCTGGTGCCGCGCGCGATCCCGGTGGAGCCGATCCCGAGCCGCGACTTCATCACCCGCGCCGCCCGCCCGCACTATTCGCTGCTCGACTGCGGCAAGCTTGCGCGCCATTTCGGCCTCGAGCTGCCGGACTGGCGCGAGGGCCTGGAACGTTGCATCGCCGAGCTCGCCGACCAGGACGAGGAACGCCTGGGTTCGGTGATGGGCACCTGAGATGGACGCGCCGCTGATCGCCGTGATCCTCAGCGGAGGCGCCGGCACCCGCCTGTGGCCGCTGTCGCGGCGCGCCTTTCCCAAGCCCTTCATGCGCATGCCTGATGGGCAGAGCCTGCTGGAGAAGACGGTCCTGCGGGCGCTGGCGGTGGCAACGCCGCCGACGACCGTGGTCACCGTCACGGGTCGCGACCACTACTTCCTGACCCGCGACGAATACCAGCGGGTCGCATCCGCGACGGCGGTCACGCACCGCTACCTGCTCGAGCCGATGGGACGCAACACCGCGCCGGCCGTGTTGATGGCCGCGCTCGACGTGGCGCAGCGCCATGGCGAGGACGCGATCCTGCTGGTCCTGCCGGCCGACCACCTGGTGACCGGCGCGGCGGAGTTCGGCGCGGCGGTGGCCGCGGCGACGACGCTGGCGCGGGCGGGGTACCTGGTGACCTTCGGCGTGGTCCCGACCCGGCCCGATACCGGCTACGGCTACATCCGGCGCGGCGAGGCGCTGGGCGCCGAGGGCTTCGCGATCGAGCGCTTCGTCGAGAAGCCCGACCTGCCGACCGCGCGCGCCTGGCTCGAGTCCGGCCAATTCCTCTGGAACTCCGGCATGTTCTGCTTCCAGGCGCGCAGCGTGCTCGAGGCCGCGGCGGGCAGTTGCCCCGAGGTGCTGGGAACGGTGCGCGCCTGCTTCGAGGCCGCGGACCCGTCCGGCGCCGCGGTGGAACTGCCGCACGAGGCCTTCGCGGCGATTCCCGCGATCTCCTTCGACTACGCGGTGATGGAGCGCGCTGCGCGGCGCGCGGTGGTGCCTGCGCAATTCGGCTGGAACGACATCGGCGCCTGGCCGGCGGTGGCCGAACTGGTGCCGGCGGACGCGCGCGGCAACCGCGTCATCGGGGACGCGGTGGTGGTCGACGCCGACGGCTGCTACGTGCAGGCCACCAGCCGCACCGTCGCGGTCGTGGGCCTGGCCGACGTGGCGGTGGTGGAAACCGGCGACGCGGTGCTGGTCGCGCATCGCGAGAGCGCCCAGGACGTGCGCCGCGCGGTCGAGGCGCTGCGCGCGCGCGGCAGCGCGACCGTGGAACAGCACGTCACCGTGCACCGCCCCTGGGGCAGCTACACCGTGCTCGAGGACGCGCCCGACTGCAAGGTCAAGCGCCTGGTGGTCAAGCCCGGGCAGGTGCTGTCGCTGCAGAAGCACCAGCGCCGCAGCGAGCACTGGACCGTGGTCAGCGGCACCGCCAAGGTGCGCGTGGGCGAGCGCGAATTCGAGCTGCGCCGCAACGAATCGACCTACATCCCGATGGACACCCTGCACCGGCTCGAGAACCCGACCGGCGAGGACCTCGCGCTGATCGAGGTGCAGTGCGGCGACTACTTCGGCGAGGACGACATCGTGCGGCTCGAGGACATCTACGGGCGGGTGAAGTAGCGGCACCTTCGATCCGCGCAGCCGCGCGGTCGACGCGATGCGCGCGGCAGGAATCGACCCGCCGCGTCACTGGCCGGGCGTGCCGCCCGCACCACGGGTCCCGCTGCCTTCGAATGGCCGCAGACCGGACCGTTGCCGTCGGTTACAATCGTTTTTCGGCGCGGGCATGGTTCGTGCTTCCTTGTGCCTTCGAGTTGGGCCAGCATCGGCCCTCGCGCCGCGACTTGCAGGGGTCGTGGCGAGGATTTCTGGCATGGCGTGACGTCCGGCGTGGACGTCGTTCCGCGCTGCCCGTGGCCTGCGCGACCGGGGAATCGACACAATGCGTTCGACTTGGCATGCCGCCTGGCTGGCCCTGATCCTTTCGTTCGGCCCGGGTGGCGAGGCCCTGGCCTATACGCCCGGCAAGGACGGCACGCTCAACGTCGCCGCCGACACGGTGGTGAACACCTACTCCCCGCTGGTCGTCGCCGCCGGCGCCGGCGACACCACGATCACGGTCGAGAACGCGGCCACGCTGGGCATCACGCCTGGCGACGTGCTGATGGTCTACCAGGCCCAGGGCGCGACGATCGACGGCGCCAACACGGCGGCGTTCGGCAACGTCAGCGGATTGGGCAACGCCGGCCGCTTCGAGTTCGTCAACGTGGTGTCGGTCGCCGGCAACGTGATCCGGATCTCCGACGCCTGCTCGCCGGGCCTGCGCTTTGCCTACTCCGGCGCCGCCACGGCCGTGCCGCCCGCCGTGCAGGCATTCCGCGCCCAGGTCATCCGGGTGCCGCAATACGTGGACCTCAACATCAACGCCGGCGGCCGCCTGTTGCCGCAAGCGTGGAACGGCAGCACCGGTGGCGTGGTGGCGGTATTCGTGCAAGGCACTGCCGCGATCAACGGCAACGGCATCGTCGCCAGCGGCCGCGGCTTCCGCGGCGGCCTGCTCGACAACGTCACGACTGCCACCGGCACCGACGTCACGTTGTACCGCGGCACATTGAGCGACAACGGCGGCGAAAAGGGCGAGTCGATCGCGGGCTACCAGGCCCAGTACGACGTGGCCGCGATCGGCGGTCGCTACGGCCGCGGCGCGCCGGCCAACGGTGGCGGCGGCGGCAACGCGCACAACGCCGGCGGCGGCGGCGGGGCCAACCACGGTGCCATCGCGTCCTGGAACAACGGGCAGGGCAACCCCGACACCACGACCGCGAGCTGGAACGCGGCGTGGTTGCTCGATCCCACGCTCGGCTGCACCAACACGCCATCGTTCAGCTGCCCGGTGCGCAGCGGCGGCGGTCGCGGCGGCTACACCTACGGCAGTACCAACCAGAACGCGCTGACGCTGGCGCCCGGCGGCGCCGCCTGGGGCGGCAACCTGCGCCGCGAGCGCGGTGGCCTGGGCGGGCGTCCGCTGATCAACGATCCCGCGCTTGCCACGTCGCGCCTCTACCTGGGCGGTGGCGGTGGCGCGGGCGACGGCAACAACGGCGCGGCCTCGTCCGGGGCAGCAGGCGGTGGCCTGGTGTTCCTGGTCGCCAACGCGGTCACCGGCGCGGGACCGATCGCGGCGACCGGTGCGACGGCCACCAACACCATTCCCGGCCACAACGACGCGCCGGGTGGCGGCGGTGGTGGCGGCAGCATCGTGGTCGTCGCAGGCACCTATGCCGGACCCGCGCTGAACGCGGCGGGCGGCAACGCCGGCAACCAGCTCATCACCGGCGCGGAGTCTGAAGGCCCGGGCGGCGGTGGCGGCGGCGGTTACATCGCCGTGCTTCCGGCCGGATCGGTGCCGGCGGTCGCTGCCGTCGCGGCGGGCGCCAACGGCATCACCAACTCCAGTTCACTCGTCGAGTTCGTCCCCAATGGCTCCACCCGCGGTGCGGCAGGCGCCACCGCGACGGCGCCCGCGGTTTCGGGCATGGCCATCTGCCCGGTGTCGCAGGCCGACCTGTCGATCACCAAGGGCGACGGCGGCGCCAGCGTGGTGCCGGGCACGAACGTCACCTATACCCTTGCGGTGACCAACCTGGGTCCCGCTGCTGCCACCAGCCTGACCGTCAGCGACACGATTCCGGCAGGCCTGGGCTTCGTCAGCGCCACTGGCACCGGCTGGGCCTGCAGCGAAAGCGCGGGCGTCGTGACCTGCACCCGCGCCAACCTTGCCGTCGGCGCGGCGCCGGCGATCGCGCTGGTGCTGTCGGTACCCGCCAACTACGGCGGCGCGAATCCGATTCCGAACACCGCGACGGTCGTCGCGACGACCAGCGATCCGGCAGCCGGCAACAACAGCGGCAGCGACACCACGCCGCTGGCGCCGGCGCAGGCGGACCTTGCCATCACGAAGAGCGATGGCGGCGCCAGCGCCGTGCTCGGCGGCAGCATCAGCTACACGCTGTCGGTGCAGAACCTCGGTCCTTCCAACGCGGCGAACTTGAGCGTCACCGACGCGATTCCCGCCGGTCTCGCGTTCAACAGCGCGAGCGGCGCCGGCTGGGCCTGCGGCGAGGCCGCGGGCGTGGTGACCTGCACGCGCGCCGCGCTCGCGGCGGGCGCCACCGCACCGCCGATCACGTTGGTGCTCAACGTGCCGGTGGCCTACGCCGGGGCCAATCCGATCCCGAACAGCGCCACGATCGCCAGCAGCACGATCGATCCGTTGGCCGGCAACAACACCGGCAGCGACACCACGCCATTGCTCGCGCCGCCCAACCTCGCGCTGGCCAAGAGCGATGGCGGCGCCAGCGTCGTGCCGGGCGGCACCGTGGCGTACACGCTGTCGTATTCGAACTCGAGCACCAGCGCCGCCACCGGCGTGGTGATCACCGAGACCGTTCCCGCCAACACCACCTTCAACGCCGGTGCCAGCACCGCTGGCTGGGCCTGCGTGCCCGACAACAACGCCGGCTCGACCTGCACGCTCGCGATCGGCAGCGTGGCTGGCGGCGCCAGCGGCAGCGCGACCTATGCGGTCACGGTCAACGCCAGCGTGCCCGCGGGCGTGACCAGCATCGCGAACTCCGCCACCATCGGCGACGACGGTACGGGTGGCCCCGATCCGAATCCGGGCGACAACACCGGCAGCGACACCACGCCGGTCAATGCCGCGCCCGACCTGACGGTAGTGAAGTCCGACGGTGGCGCCAGCGTGGCGCCCGGCGGCACCGTGGTCTACACCCTTTTCTACGACAACAACGGCAACCAGGGCGCCACCGGCGTCGTGCTGACCGAAACCGTACCAGCCAATACCACCTTCAATGCGGGTGCCAGCAGCGCCGGCTGGACCTGCGTCCCGAACAACAACGCCGGCTCGACCTGCAGCCTGGCCGTGGGCGCGCTCGCGGCCCTCACGGGTGCCGCGCGCACCTTCGCCGTGACGGTTGCCAATCCGTTGGCCGCCGGCGTCACCCAGGTAGCCAATACTGTCAGCATTGCCGACGACGGCAGCAACGGTCCCGATCCCTCGCCAGGCAACAACAGCGGCAGCGACACCACGCCGATCGACGCCGCACCCGATCTCGCGGTGACCAAGAGCGACGGCGACGCCAGCGTGGTGCCGGGCACCAGCGTCACCTACACGCTCAACTACGCCAACAACGGCAACCAGGACGCCGTCGGCGTGCTCCTCACCGAGACCGTGCCGGCCAACACCACGTTCAATGCCGGTGCCAGCACCGCGGGCTGGGCCTGCGTGCCGGACGCCAACGCGGGTTCCACCTGCACGCTCGCCATCGGCGCGCTGGCAGCGGGCGGCAGCGGCAGCGCCACTTATACGGTTGACGTGCCAGCCAACCTGCCGGGCGCCGTGACCCAGATCGCCAACAGCGTGGTGGTCGCCGACGACGGCAGCAACGGCCCCGACCCGAATCCGGGCGACAACACCGGCAGCGACACCACGCCGGTGGCGCCGGCCAGTGCCGACGTCTCGATCGTCAAGGACGATGCGGGCGCGAGCGTGGTGCCGGGCAACAACCTCAGCTATACGCTGGCGGTCGCGAATGCCGGCCCGTCCGACGCGGCCGGGTTGAGCGTCACCGACACGATCCCCGCCGGCCTCGGCTTCGTGAGCGCCACCGGTGCCGGATGGGCCTGCGGCGAAGCCGCGGGCCTCGTGACTTGCACGCGCGCCACGCTCGCATTGGGTGCGGCGCCGGTCATCACGCTGGTGGTGAGCGTGCCGGCGAACTACGCGGGCGCCAATCCGATCGTCAATTCGGCCACGGTCGCCACCACCAGCAGCGATCCCACGCCCGGCAACAACACCGACGGCGAGACTACGCCGGTGAGCGCGCCACTGGCCGACCTGTCGATGGCCAAGGACGATGGCGGCGCCAGCGTCACCCCGGGCGGCAACGTCAGCTACACGCTGGCGGTCGCCAATGCCGGTCCGTCCGATGCGGCGGCCGTCAGCGTCACCGACACCGTTCCGGCGGGCCTCGTGTTCGTCAGCGCCACCGGCACCGGCTGGGCCTGCGGCGAAGCCGCGGGCCTCGTCACCTGCACCCGCGCCACGCTGGCGGTGGGCGCGGCGCCGGCGATCACGCTGGTGCTCAACGTGCCGGCGAACTACGCCGGCGCCAATCCGATCGTCAACTCGGCGACCGTCGCCACCACCACCACCGACCCAACCCCGGGCAACGACACCGACAGCGACACCACGCCGGTGAACGCGCCCAGCGCCGACCTGTCGATCGTCAAGGACGATGCGGGCGCCAGCGTGACGCCAGGCAACAACCTCACTTACACCCTGGCAGTGGCCAATGCCGGCCTGTCGGATGCGACGGCGGTCAGCGTGACCGACACGATCCCGGCGGGCCTCGGGTTCGTCAGCGCCGGTGGTGCTGGCTGGGCCTGCGGCGAAGCCGCGGGCCTGGTGACCTGCACGCGCGCCACGCTCGCGGTGGGCGCGGCGCCGCTCATCACGCTGGTCGTGAGCGTGCCGGCGAACTACGCCGGCGCGAACCCGATCGTCAATTCGGTGACGGTCACCTCGACCACCACCGATCCGACCCCGGGCGACAACACCGACGGCGAGAGCACGCCGGTTGCGGCACCCAGCGCCGACCTGTCGCTGCTCAAGGACGATGCCGGCGCCAGCGTCACGCCGGGCAACAACCTCAGCTACACGCTGTCCGTGAGCAACGCCGGTCCTTCGGATGCGGCTGCGCCGAGCGTCACCGACACCATTCCGGCGGGCCTGGGCTTCGTCAGCGCCAGCGGCGCCGGCTGGGCCTGCGGTGAAGCCGCGGGCCTCGTGACCTGCACGCGCGCGACCCTCACGGTTGGCGCGGCACCGGTGATCACGCTGGTGGTCAGCGTGCCGGCGAACTACGCCGGCGCCAACCCGATCCTCAACTCGGGCAGCGTGGCCTCGACCACGGCCGATCCCACGCCGGGCAACAACACCGACGGCGAATCCACGCCGGTGGACGCGCCCAGCGCCAACCTCGCGATCGTCAAGGACGATGGCGGCGCGTCGGTGGCGCCAGGCAACAACGTCACCTACACCCTGTCGGTGAACAACGCGGGTCCGTCGGACGCGGCAGCGCCGAGTGTCACCGACACCATTCCGGCAGGCCTGACGTTCGTCAGCGCCACGGGCGCCGGCTGGGCCTGCGGCGAGGCCGCGGGCGTGGTGACCTGCACGCGCGCGACCCTGGCGGTCGGCGCGGCGCCGGCGATCACGCTGGTGCTGGGCGTGCCCTCGAATTACGCCGGCGCGAACCCGATCGTCAACTCGAGTTCAGTGACCTCGACCACCAACGATCCGACGCCGGGCGACAACACCGACAGCGACACCACGCCGGTGAACGCGCCCAGCGCCGACCTGAACATCCTCAAGGACGACGGCGGTGCCAGCGTGGTGCCGGGCAACAACCTGAGCTACACGCTCGCGGTGGCAAACGCCGGGCCGTCCGATGCGAGCTCGGTCAGCGTCACCGACACGATTCCGGCCGGCCTCACGTTCGTCAGCGCTACTGGCGCCGGCTGGGCCTGCGCTGAAGCCGCGGGCCTCGTCACCTGCACCCGCGCGACGCTCGCGGTGGGTGCGGCACCGGCGATCACGCTGGTGCTGGGCGTGCCGGCGAACTATGCGGCCGCGAACCCGATCGTCAATTCGGCCACCGTGGGCTCCACCACGGCCGATCCGACCCCGGGCGACAACACCGACAGCGACACCACGCCGGTGTCGCCGCCGAGCGCCGACCTCAACCTCGGCAAGGACGATGGCGGCGCTACCGTCGTGCCGGGCAACAACGTGACGTACACCTTGTCGGTTGCCAACGTGGGCCCGTCGGATGCGGCGGCGCTGAGCGTGAGCGACACGATCCCGGCGGGCCTGGGCTTCGTCAGTGCCACCGGCGCGGGCTGGGCCTGCGGCCAGGCTGCTGGCGTCGTCACCTGCACGCGGCCGACGCTCGCGGTGGGTGCCGCGCCCGCGATCGTACTGGTGCTGAGCGTGCCGGCGAACTACGCCGGCGCGAACCCGATCGTCAATGCGGCCGCGGTGACCTCGACCACGAGCGATCCAACGCCGGGCGACAACACCGACAGCGACACCACGCCGGTGGGTGCGCCGCAATCCGACCTCTCGATCCTCAAGGACGACGCGGGCGCCAGCGTCACGCCGGGCAGCAACCTCACCTACACCCTGAGCGTGGCCAATGCCGGTCCGTCCGACGCAGCCACGCTCAGCGTGACCGATACGATCCCTGCGGGCCTGGGCTTCGTCAGTGCCACGGGCGTGGGCTGGGCCTGCGGCGAGGCTGCGGGCGTCGTGACCTGCACGCGGCCGACGCTCGCAGTGGGTGCCGCGCCCGCAATCACGCTGGTGCTGAGCGTGCCGGCGAACTACGCCGGCGCGAATCCGATCCTCAACTCCGCAACGGTGGGCTCGGCCAGCACCGATCCGAATCCGGGCGACAACACCGACGGCGAAAGCACGCCGGTCAATGCCGCGAGCGCCGATCTCAACCTCGTCAAGGACGATGCCGGCGCCACCGTGGTGCCGGGCAACAACCTCACTTATACCCTGGCGGTTGCCAATGCGGGTCCCTCGGACGCCGCGGCGCTGAGCGTGACCGACACGATTCCCGCGGGCCTGGGCTTCGTCAGCGCCACGGGCGCGGGCTGGGCCTGCGGCCAGGCCGCGGGTGTCGTCACCTGCACGCGACCCACGTTGGCAGTTGGCGCGGCGCCGGCGATCACCCTGGTCGTCAGCGTGCCGGCGAACTATGCAGGCGCGAATCCGATCCTCAATTCCGCCACGGTCGGATCGAGCACGGCGGATCCGACGCCGGGCGACAACACCGACGGCGAAAGCACGCCGGTGGGCGCCGGCAGCGCCGACCTCGCGATCGTCAAGGACGATGGCGGCGCGTCGGTGGTGCCGGGCAACAACGTGACCTACGCCCTCGACGTGACCAACCTGGGACCGTCCGACGCCAGCACGGTCAGCGTCACCGACGCCGTGCCCGCGGGCCTGGGCTTCGTCAGCGCCACCGGCGCCGGCTGGACCTGCGGCGAGGCGGCGGGCGTGGTCACCTGCACGCGTGCCACGCTTGCGGTGGGTCCGGCGCCTTCGATCAGCGTGGTGTTCAGCGTGCCGGCCAGCTACACCGGCGCCAACCCGATCGCCAACTCGGCCGCGGTCGCCGCGACCACCGCCGATCCGAATCCGGGCAACAACACCGATGGCGACACCACGCCCGTCGGCGCGAACACGGCCGATCTCTCGATCGTGAAGGACGACGGCGGGGCCACGGTGCAGCCGGGCAACAACGTCACCTACACGCTGGACGTCAGCAACGCCGGTCCCTCGGATGCCACGGGCCTGAGCGTCACTGACACGGTGCCGGCGGGCCTCGCGTTCGTCAGCGCCAGTGGCGCCGGCTGGACCTGCGGCCAGGCCGCGGGCGTCGTGACCTGCACGCGGCCGACGCTGGCCGTCGGTGCGGCGCCGCAGATCAGCGTGGTGTTCAGCGTCCCGGCGGGTTATGCGGGCGCCAACCCGATCGTCAATTCGGCCTCGGTGGCATCGACCTCCACCGATCCGAACCCGGGCAACAACACCGACGGGGACACCACGCCGGTTGGCGGCGGCAGTGCCGACCTGTCGATCACCAAGGATGATGGCGGCGCGACCGCGGTGCGGGGCACGAACCTGGCCTATACGCTGGCCGTCGCCAATGCCGGTCCCTCCGACGCGACCAGTATCAGCGTCAGCGACACGGTCCCGGCCGGCTTGACCTTCGTCAGCGCGACCGGCCCCGGCTGGACCTGCGGCGAGGCCGCGGGCGTGGTGACCTGCACGCGGCCCACGCTGGTCGTCGGTCCGGCGCCCGACATCACGCTGGTCCTGAATGTGGCGGCGAACTACAACGGCGCCGACCCGATCCTGAACTCGGCCAACGTCGGCGCGGCCACCAGCGATCCGAACCCGGGCAACAACACTGACGGCGACACCACGCCGCTGGGGCCGTCGAGCGCGGACCTGGCCATCACCAAGAGCGATGGCGGCGCCACGGTGGCGCCGGGTGCGAACGTGACCTACACGCTGGCGGTCAGCAACCTCGGTCCCTCGGACGCAGCCGGCGTGAGCGTCAGCGATCCGATCCCGGCCGGCCTCAACTACGTCAGCGCCGCGGGCGCCGGCTGGACCTGCGGCCAGGCGGCGGGCGTGGTGACCTGCACGCTGCCGACGCTGGCGGTCGGTGCAGCGGCGCCGATCACGCTGGTGCTCGGCGTGCCGGCCAGCTACGCCGGCGCGGACCCGATCGCCAACACCGCGACGGTCAGCGCAACCACGGCCGATCCCAACGCCGGCAACAACAGCGGCAGCGACACCACGCCGCTGGGAACCGCAAGCGCGGACCTCGCCATCACCAAGAGTGATGGCGGCGCCACGGTGCTGCCGGGCGGCAACGTCAGCTACGCGCTGGCGGTGACCAACAATGGTCCGTCCAGCGCCGCCGCGGTCAGCGTCAGCGACACGCTTCCGGCCGGACTCACGTTCGTCAGCGCCACCGGCGCCGGCTGGACCTGCGGCCAGGCGGCCGGCGTCGTCACGTGCACGCTGCCGACGCTGGCACCTGGTCCAGCACCGCTCGTCACGCTGGTGCTGGGCGTGCCGGCAGCCTACGCCGGCGCCAATCCGATCGTGAATTCGGCCACGGTCAGTTCGACCACGCCCGACCCGGTGCCAGGCAACAACACCGGCAGCGACACCACGCCGGTGGGCAACGCCAGCGCCGACCTCGCCATCACCAAGACCGATGGCGGCGTTTCGGTCGCGCCGGGCGCCAACGTGGTCTACACGCTGGTCATCACCAACAACGGTCCCTCGGATGCGGTCGCGGTCTCGGTGGCGGATGCCACCCCGGCCGGCACCACCTTCGTGTCGAACAGCGGCGACTGCACCACGCCGTTCCCGTGTGCGCTGGGCACGCTGGCGTCCGGCCAGTCGCGCACCATCACGACCACGATCACGGTCGGTTCCGGCTTCCCGGCGCCCGGCACGGTGACCAACACCGCAACGGTGTCCTCGACCACGCCCGACACGGTGCCGGGCAACAACACCGCGACCGAGACCACCCCGGTGGGCACGGGCACGGCCGACCTGGTGGTGGTCAAGACCGGGCCCGGTTCAGTGGTGCAGGGCACCAACGCGACCTGGCGGATCGTGGTGCGCAACCAGGGACCGTCGGATGCGCTGTCGGTGGTCCTGACCGACGCGACCCCGCCGGGCCTGACCTACGTCTCGTCCACGGCGCCCTGCGCGACCGGCTTCCCGTGCTCGCTGGGGACGCTGGCCGCGGGCGCCACGGTCACGGTCGACGTCACCTTCGCGATCCCCTCGCCGTATTACGGGGCGATCCCGCTGGTGAACCGCGCCACCGTGACCAGCATCACGCCGGACCCGAACCCGGACGACAATACCGACACCGTCGAGAGTGGCGTGGGGACGGGCAACCGGCAGATCCCGGTCGACGCGAACTGGGCGCTGGCCCTGCTCGCCCTGCTGATGCTGGGCTTCGGCGCGCGGCGCGCGCGCCAGCTGCACTGAGGAATCGTCGCAGGGCAGGGGCGGACGATCCGCCCCTGCCTGGCCCATGCACTGGCGCATGGCGACCCGGCTGCGGCATCGTGCGGTGCATGCCTGCAGACCGGGACTTGCGATGCGAAGCGTGCATGCCGCCATGATCACCGCGCTGTCGTTGTGCGCCTGCGCGCACTCGACCGCAACACAACCGTCGACGAGCAATCCCGGAGAGATGGTGGCGAGCGCCGCGCCGATACCCCAAGGCAGCGTATGGCGCCTCGTAGCCTGGCCCGGGCACGCCATTCCACAGCCGCCGCAGGGCGCGATTCCGACCCTCGAGTTCCACGCAAGCGGGCAGGCGTCCGGCGCGCTGCCCTGCAACGCGTTCAGCGCGAGCTACACCCTGGATGGCGGTTCCCTGCGCTTTGGGCCATTGATGTCGAGCAAGCGCGCTTGCCCGGCGCTGGCGGCGGAACAGGCGCTGGTGCAGGAGCTTGCGCGGGTCGACCGCTTCGAGCGAGGACGCGCGCAGCTGCTGCTGCGCGGCGCCGGGGTCGAGCTCGACTACGAACTGCTGGGCATCGACAGCGGACGCACGCGCGTCATCGAGGTCGCGGCGCAGACGCGAACCTGCAGCGGCGTGGGCCCGATGCAGTGCCTGCAATGGCGCGAGGCCGCGGACCAGCCATGGCAGCTCCTGCATGGCGGCATCATCGGCTTCGAGCACCAGGCCGGCACGAGCTACGCCCTGCGGGTGCGGGAACTCGAGCTGCCCGACCCGCCCGCCGACGCGCCGGCGCGCCGCTGGATGCTCGACGCGATGCTGCGGCAGGCGCGAGAACCCGCGCCGTAGCACCGGGCGAGCGCAGCCCGCCGGTACGCGGGTCCGGCGCCGCCCTCGTTCCGGCTACAGCACGCCGTGCATGCCCTTCTTGAGCAAGGGCGTCAGCAGCAGCATCACGACGCCGCTGACCAGGCCGACCCACATCAGGGTCGAGAAGGTCGCGCCGTAGATCGCGATCGCCTGCGGCATCGGCGTGGCCGGATCCATCGCCGCCAAGGTGCCGAAGCGGCCGGCGATGATCTCGCCGAAGGCCGAGAACAGGAACCACGCGCCCATCATGAGGCCCACGACGCGCGGCACCGAGAGCGTGGTCACGACCGAAAGCCCGATCGGCGACAGCACCATCTCGCCGAGCTCGAGCACGAAGTAGGCCAGCACCAGCCACCACACCGAGACCCGGATGCCCTCGCCGGTATTGGCCGCGGCGTAGAGCAGCACGCCGAAGGACAAGCCGGCGAAGATCAGGCCCCAGCCGAACTTGGCCGGCGTGCTCGGGTTCATGCCGATGCGGTCGAGCAGCGGCCACAGCCAGGCGAACACCGGGGTCAGCAGGACCACGAACAGCGCGCCCAGGAAGGTCAGCGAACTTGCCGTCTGCGGCACAAGCAGAAGGTCGTGCAGCAGGAACACCAGCACCAGCACCGCACCGCCCGCGATCAGCCAGCGCGGCGCGCCCGATCCCGGGTTGCGGTCGCCGATGCGCATGGCCAGCAGGATGGCTGCCGGGATCACGATCAGCGACAGCGCCGACCACGGCAGCGAGGTCGTGGTCGCGGTCGCGATGCCCGGGAACAGCTCGGTCGTCATGGCGCGATCGGTGAATGCCACCCAGGTGCCGTAGGTCTGCTCGTACAGGCCCCAGAACAGCGCGCTGACCACGATCAGCACCATCAGCACCGACATCTGGCCGCGCTGCGCCGGCGTGATGCCGGAGAACAGGAAGCGGCCGAACCACACGAACAGGGCCAGGCCCAGCGCGACCGCGACCACTTCGGTCAGGGTGACCTCGTGGCCGCCGAAGAAATCGCCGAGGAAGGAGAAGTCGACGTTGGTCTGCAGCACCCACCACACCACCAGCGTGGTCGCCACGCCGCCGAGGTAGATCGCCCACTCGCGCGACAGGCCGGCGAACACGGTCTCGCGCAGCAACGCCGGATCGGGCGGCTCGGCGTGGCCTTCCAGCCGGTGCTGCCCCCACAGGAACTGGGCCAGGCCGAACAGCATCAGCACGCCGGAGAGTCCGAATCCCCAGCCCCAGCCGTAGCGGATGCCGATGAAGCCGACCACCAGCGAAGCCAGCATCGCGCCGAGGTTGATGCCGGCGTAGAACAGGGTGAAGCCGGAATCGCGGCGCGGATCCTTGTCGGAATACAGGCGCCCGACGATGGTCGAGATATTGGGCTTGAGGAAGCCCACGCCGACCGCGATCAGCGCCAGCGCGAGGTACATCACCTGGATGGCGAAGCCATCGCGCGTCGCGTCCGCCACCGTGCCGGTGGCTGGCGTGCCGATCCAGGCCATGCCGAGCTGGCCCAGCACCAGCAGCAGGCCGCCGTACACCACCGCCTTGCGCATGCCGAGGTAGCGGTCGGCGAGCATGCCGCCGACCAGCGGCAGCGCGTAGGCGAGGCCGGCGTAGGTGCCGAGCAGGAGATAACCGCTCTTGTCGTCGAACAGGTGGTGCTGGGTCAGGTACAGGAACAGCAGCGCCTTCATGCCGTAGAAGGCGAAGCGCTCCCACATCTCGGTCAGGAAGCAGACGAAGAGGCCCTTGGGGTGGCCGAGCATGTGGTCGTGGCCGGCGGGATGGAGCGTGGCGGTGGACATGCGGGTGGGGCTCCGATCGATCCGGTGGGGATTGCGACAACGGCGGGCGAAACCACAAGCTCGCCCCTGTAGGAGCGGCTTCAGCCGCGACCGCGCGGCGTCGCACGCAGCTATGACGCCTTGCGCCTATCGCGCGCAGAGCGCGCTCCTACAGAGCCGGCCTTGTAGGAGCGCGCTCTGCGCGCGATAGGCCTGGTCGCAGCTGAAGCCGCTCCTACAGGGGCAAGGCCGTTGCGGTCGAGTATAGCCAGCCGCCGCGCTTCAGCAGCAGCGCACGCGGCCCTTGCCGTAGCGCGCGTCCTGGCGCTCGCGGAAGAAGGTGGCGTACCCGGGCGGCTCGCGCTCGGGATGGTGCAGGCGCAGGTGTTCGACGTATGCCGCATAGTCGGGCACGCCGACGGCCAGGCGCGCGCCCGAGCGGAGCTTGGTGCGCAGCATCATGAAGAATCGCCGGACCGTGCCCATCTCAGGCGCCCTCCGCGAGCGCCACATAGGGCGACTCGCTCGATGGTGCCCCCGGCGCACGTCGCGCGTGAAGCACCGCGCGCACGCCGAAGGCCACGGTGATGAGCATCACCGTCATGAACAGCAGCGCCAGCCCGGCATTGACGTAGTCGTTGACCACGACCTGCTGCATCTGGGCCAGGTCCCGCGCCGGCGCCAGCACCTCCCCGCGCCCGGCGGCCTCGCCGAAGCGGCGCGCGTGGGCGAGGAAGCCGATGCGCGGGTCGGCGCTGAACACCTTCATCGCGCCGGCGGTCACCGTGCACACCAGCACCCACGACGCCGGCAGCGCGGTGATCCAGGCAAAGCGGCCGCGCCCGGAGCGCACCAGCGCCACCGTGCAGTAGGTCAGCGCCATGCCGGCCAGCATCTGGTTGGCGATGCCGAACAGCGGCCACAGCGTGTTGATGCCGCCCAGCGGATCGACCACGCCCTGGTAGAGGAACCAGCCCCAGCCGCCCACGCACAGCGCGGTGGCGACCAGGTTGCCGGTCCAGGAATCGGTATGGCGCAGCGCGGGCACCGCGGTGCCGAGCAGGTCCTGGATCATGAAGCGGCCCACGCGCGTGCCGGCGTCGACCGTGGTGAGGATGAACAGCGCCTCGAACAGGATCGCGTAGTGGTACCAGAATGCCGTCATGCCCTCGCCCGGCACCAACTGGCTGAAGATCTGCGCCATCCCCACCGCCAACGTGGGCGCGCCGCCGGTGCGCGAGAGGATGGTGTTTTCGCCGACCTCGTGCGCGGTCTGCGCCAGCAGTTCGGGCGTGACCACGAAGCCCCATTGCGAGATCGCCTGCGCCGCCGACTCGACACTGGCGCCGATCGCGGCCGCCGGGCTGTTCATCGCGAAGTACACGCCGGGATCGAGCGCCGCGGCGGCGGTCAGGGCCATGATCGCGACGAAGGCCTCGGTCAGCATGCCGCCGTAGCCGATGAGCCGCAGGTCGCGCTCGTTGGCGATCATCTTGGGCGTGGTGCCCGAGGACACCAGCGCGTGGAATCCCGATACCGCGCCGCAGGCGATGGTGATGAACAGGAAGGGAAACAGCGGGCCCGACCATACCGGGCCGCTGCCGTCGGTGAAGCGGGTCAGCGCCGGCATGCGCATCTCGGGCATCACCACCACGATCGCGATCGCGAGCAGGGCGATGGTGCCGATCTTCATGAAGGTCGAGAGGTAGTCGCGCGGCGCCAGCAGCAGCCACACCGGCAGGACTGCGGCGACGAAGCCGTAGCCGATCAGCATCCAGGCCAGCGCCTTGCCGTCGAAGGTGAACAGCGCGGCGAGCGCGGGATCGGCCGCGATCCAGCCGCCGGCGACCACCGCGAGCACCAGCAGCACCAGCCCGAAGAGCGAGACCTCGAGGATGCGGCCCGGGCGCAGCCAGCGCACGTAGACGCCCATGAACAGCGCGATCGGGATCGTCATCGCCACGGTGAAGGTGCCCCAGGGGCTCTCGGCCAGCGCCTTGACCACCACCAGCGCCAGCACCGCGAGCAGGATCACCATGATCATCAGGATCCCGAGCATGGCGATGGTGCCGGCCGCGGTGCCCATCTCGGCGCGGATCAGCTCGCCCAGCGAGCGGCCGTCGCGGCGGGTCGAGAGGAACAGCATGGTCATGTCCTGCACCGCGCCGGCGAAGACCACGCCGGCGAGGATCCACAGCGTGCCGGGCAGGTAGCCCATCTGCGCCGCCAGGATCGGTCCCACCAGCGGGCCGGCGCCGGCGATCGCGGCGAAGTGGTGGCCGAACAACACGTGGCGGTCGGTCGGGACGTAGTCGAGGCCGTCGTTGCGGCGATGCGCGGGCGTGGCGCGGGTCGGGTCGATCCCGAGCCCGGTGTGGGCGATGAAGCGCGCATAGAAGCGATAGGCGATCGCGAAGACCGAGATCGCCGCCGCGACCATCCAGATCGCATTGATGGTCTCGCCGCGGTGCAGTGCCAGCGTGGCGATGCAGGCCGCGCCGATCATCGCCACCAGGAACCAAGCCGCCGTCGTCGCTGCCCTGAGGATCATGGGTTCCGGGTCCGGGATCGTGGTGCGGGCAAGGTTGCTGTGCGCCGCGCGGCAGGTCAACCCGCGCTTGGCCGTCGCCGCGGCCGGCCGTACCATGCCGCGTCCGCTACCCCCCGGGAATTCCCATGCCCATTCGTGTCGCCCTGGCCTCGTTGCTCCTTGCTGCAGGCAGCTGCCTGGCGGCCACCCAGCCCTTCAACGTGCGCGACCTTGTCGCACTCGACAGGGTCAGCGACCCGCGCCTCTCGCCCGACGGCAGCCAGGTCGCCTTCGCGGTGCGCGAAACCGACCTCGAGGGCAACAAGGGCGTGGGCAGCATCTGGGTGCGCGCGCTGGCGGGCAGCGCGGAGCCGCGGCGGCTGAGCACCCGCGGTACCAGTTCGTCCAGCCCGCGCTGGAGCCGCGACGGCCGCGCGCTGTACTTCCTGTCCTCACGCTCGGGCTCGATGCAGGTCTGGCGCCTGGACTTCGGCGGTGGCGAGGCGGTGCAGGTCACCGACTTCCCGCTCGACGTGGGCAGCTTCGCGCCGTCGCCGGCGGGCAACGCGCTGGCGCTGAGCTTCGAGGTATATCCGGACTGCAAGGGCGACCTGGCCTGCAGCAAGACCCGCAAGGACGAACTCGCCAAGCGCAAGCAGAGCGGTGTCGCGCACGACCAGCTCTTCATCCGCCACTGGGATACCTGGAAGGACGGCACCCGGGCGCAACTGTTCGTCGCCACGCTCGACGCGCGTGGCATCGCCGGCGCGGCGCGCCTGGTTTCGCGCGGCATCGATGGCGACGTGCCCTCCAAGCCCTTCGGCGACGATGCCGACTATGCATGGGCGCCGGACGGCAAGTCGATGGTGTTCGCCGCGCGCATCGC
>JAGOEZ010000011.1 GCA_017997455.1 Lysobacterales bacterium
CCTGCGACAATGCCTGGGCCTCGGAACGCCCGCTGTCGATCCTGTTCATCGACCTCGACCGCTTCAAGAGCATCAACGACACCTACGGTCACGCCGTCGGCGACGCCTGCCTCAAGGCCGTGGTCGACCGCATCGGTCGCGAGCTGCGCCAGGGCGACAGCCTCGGCCGCTATGGTGGCGAGGAATTCCTGGTGGTGCTGCCCGGCGCGAGCGCGGCCGACGCGGTGGCGATCGCCGACCGCGTGCGGGCCGACGTCGACAGCGGTTGCCGCAACGTGGCCGGGCGCAGCGTGAACCTCACGGTAAGCATAGGGGTCGCCGGGTTCCGCGGCGGCGCGCAGACCCCGGACCAGCTGGTGGCCGAGGCCGACCAGGCCATGTACCTGGCCAAGCGCCGCGGCCGCAACCTGGTCGTGGTGCCCGACGCCGACCCCGCGACGGCGGCCTGAGCCGGCTCAGGCGCGTTGCACCGCCGCGGGCAGGTCGAGCACGCGCGCCAGTTCGCCGCTGCGGAACCGGGCCGGGTCGGCCAGCCAATCGCGCAGCATCGGCGTGGCGTCCTCGCCCCAGAACAGCTCGCCGTCGAGTTCCACGGTCGGCACGCCGAACACGCCGTGCGCGATCGCGGCCTCGGTGTTGGCGCGCAGCGCCGCCTTGACCGCCGGGTCGGCGATCGCGCGTTCGACGTCGTCGATGCCGAAGCGCGCCGCGACCGGCGCCAGCGCCGCCGCGCTGTCGCCGGCGCGGCCCTCGGCCCACAGGTGGTTGAAGATCGCGTCGATCGCGCCCGCGCGGCAACCCAGCGCCAGCGCCAGGCGCAGCGCCGGCAGCGGATTGAAGGGATGCGCCGGCGGGAAGCGCAAGGGGATCCCGGCCTGCTGCGCGCGCCAGGTCACGAAGCGATAGCTGAAGCGGCGCTTCTGCGGGATCTCCGCCGGGCCCTTGTGGCCATGGTGCTCGAGCAGGGCGGCGAGCAGGATCGGCCGGAACTCGAAGGTCAGCACCGGCGCCAGTGCGTCCAGTGCGCGCCATTGCAGGTAGGCAAACGGCGAGATGAAGTCGAAGTACCAGACCGCGGTGCGGCGCTCGGTGGTCATGGCACGTCCTCCAGGAGGCGACGCCACAGGGTAGCGCCGCCGCGGCCGCGGCGCGCGGCGCTCAGAGCCCGAGCGCGAACAGCCCGATGCAGAGCAGCACGCCGCCCAGCGGCACGATCACCGTGAGCGCGCCGATCGCGGGATAGGCGCCGCGATGGGTCTCGCCGCAGATCGCGCGGATCGTGGTCACCACGTAGCCGTTGTGCGGCAGCGAGTCGAGGCCGCCCGAGGCCAGCGCCACCACCCGGTGCAACTGCTCCGGGTTGACGCCCTGGGCGAGGTAGACCGGGGCCAGGATCGGCAGCGCGATCGCCTGGCCGCCCGAGGCCGAGCCCGTCATGGCCGCGATCAGCGTCACCGCGATCGCGGCGGTGGCGAGGCCGCCGCCCGGCAGGTGCGTGACCCATTCGACCGCGAGCGTGAAGGCCGGCGCCGCCTTGGCCACGGCACCGAAGCCGACCACCGCGGCGGTGTTGCCGATCGCGATCAGGGCGCCGATCGCGCCGTCGCTCAGGGCGCGGCCCGGCTTGGCCAGGTGGTGCCAGGAGACCAGCGCGGTGGCAATGCAGCCGGCCAGCAGGGCCACGATCAGCGCCGAGGTCTTGTAGCTCTCGTGCAGCAGGTAGGACACCACCAGCACCACCACCAGCGGCACCGCTGCCAGCCCCGGATGCGGGAGCGAGGCGCGCGCCTCGTTGGGATCGTCGGCGCGCGCCTCGAAGCGCTCGCCGCGCGCCACCGCGCGCGCGACCATGCGCGCGAGCCAGGCGTAGCCCACGACCGCCATCGCCACCGCCACGATCATGCTGGCCTGCCAGGCGGCCATGTGGGTGGTGCCCAGGAAGGGGATCGGGATCCAGTTCTGGATCTCGGGCGAGCCGGCCGAGGTCATGGTGAAGGTGCCCGAACCGAAAGCCAGCGCCGCGGGAATGAAGCGCCGCGGCAGGTCGGCCTCGCGGAACAGGCTCACCGCCATCGGATAGACCGAGAAGGCGACCACGAACAGGCTCACGCCGCCGTAGGTGAGGACGGCGCAGGCCAGCACCACCGCCAGCGCGGCGCGCTTGATGCCGAGATGGCCGGTGATCCAGCGCGCCACGCTCTCGGCGGCGCCCGAATCCTCCATCAGCTTGCCGAACAGCGAGCCCAGCAGGAACATGAAAAACCAGTTGGCGATGAAGCCGGTGAAGCCCTGCATGTAGAGCGACACCAGGTCCTGGCCGGCGCTGGCCGCCAGCGCCGGCAGCAGGGCGATGCCGCTGGTCAGCGCCACCAGCGCCGCGGTCAGCGGCGTGGCGATGAAAAGGCTCATCCCACGCATGGTGAGCGCGATCAGCAGCGCGAGCGCGAGCAGCAGCCCGGCCAGACTGAGCATGCGTGGTCCCCTCCCCGGGGCAGGTCCGGCAGGCATTGTTGGCCCCGGCCCCGCGCGAAAGAACTGGACGAAGGTCCAAGTTACGCCGGCGTGAACGCGGTCTAGATTGGCGGCCATTCCGGGGATTCCGAGGAGGGACTGCCATGTCGTTCAATCGAATTGCGCCGCTTGCGCTCGCCATTGCCGCTTCGCTGGCCATCGCGCCGGCCTGGGCGCAAGGTCCGCAGCCGCAGCCGCAGCCAGAGTCCAGTGCCGACGCCAATGCCGCCGCCGACACTGACGCCGACGCGCAGGAATCGACGGCCGAACAGGCGGTCGAGGCCGAGCGCGCCCGCGAACTGGGCGCGGTGACCGTCACCGCGCGCCGGCGCGAGGAGTCGCTCCAGAACGTCCCGGTCGCGGTCAGCGCCTTCGACGCCGACGAGCTGCGCAACCTCCAGGCGCAGCAGATCATCGACCTGCAGGGCGCGGTGCCGAACCTCAACATCGTGCAGGGCCGCGGCTCGGCCAACAGCACCAACGTGTTCATCCGCGGCATCGGCCAGCCTGACGCGCTGCAGAGCTTCGACCCGGGCGTGGGCGTGTACGTCGACGACGTCTATCTTTCGCGCATCAACGGCACCCTGTTCACCCTGTTCGACGTCGAGCGGGTCGAGGTGCTGCGCGGCCCCCAGGGCACCCTGTACGGCAAGAACTCCACCGGCGGCGCGATCCGGCTGGTGAGCCGGGCCCCGGGCCAGGAGCAGGAGGGCGCGATCGAGCTCGCGATCGGCGACTACGGGCGCTTCGACTCGCGCTTCTACGCCAACCAGCCCTTCGCCGAGACCTTCGCCGTGAGCGTGGCCGGCGCGCTGATCAACAGCGACGGCTACGTGACCGAGCCGGTCACCGGCCAGGACTACAACGAGGACGACAACCAGGCCCTGCGCATGCGCATGGGCTGGACGCCGAGCGACGACTTCTCGGCCATCGTGTCGTTCGACTATTCGCACCAGGACAACGCGCTGACCCTGGGCAATCCCGAGGCCACGCTGTTCCAGACCGACCTCGCCCGCGGCCTCGTGGCCCTGCGCCCGGCGTCGGGCTCGGACTACGACTTCGAGACCCGCACCTCGTTCGCCCCGGGCGACGACCAGAAGCTGATGCACAACGGCGTGTCCGCGGTCCTCGACTGGCAGATGTCGGAGCAGTGGGCGCTCAAGAGCATCAGCGCCTATCGCACGCTCAACACCCGCTCGTACGTCGACATCGACGCCTCGGAGTACGAACTCGGCGACGTCCTGGTGGCGCTCGACCAGAACCAGGCCTCGCAGGAGTTCCAGTTCCTGTACGACAACGGCAGCAACCTCAACGGCGTGTTCGGCCTGTACTACCTCAAGGAAGACGTGCCCTCGCACCAGGAGGCCTACGCCGACAGCTTCCTGGCCTTCAACGGCGCGCCAATCTCCTTCCTGCGCACGGTCGATGACGACCTCGAGACCACCAGCTATGCGGCCTTCGCCGACCTGAGCTGGGAATTCGCCGAGAGCTGGACCCTGTCGGGCGGCGCGCGCTACACCCGCGACGAGAAAGATTACTTCCGTACCACCAGCACCTTCTCCAACCTCGCCGCGCTCAGGGGCACCTTCGCATTCACCGAATCCGACTCTTGGAGCAAGACCACGCCCTCGATCAGCCTGTCGAAGGCCTTTGGCGAGAACGCCACCGGCTACCTTTCGGCCAACGAGGGCTTCAAGTCCGGCGGCTTCAATGGCCGCGCCAACTCGGCGACCGAGGTCAGCAGCTTCGATCCGGAAACCGTGTGGACCTATGAACTCGGCTTCAAGGCCACCACCGCCGACCGCCGGCTGGCGGGCAACTTCGCGGTGTTCTACAGCGAGTACGAGGACTTCCAGGCCCGCGTCTCCGAGGTCCAGAATCCCGGCGCGCCGATCCCGACCTTCGCCTTCCCGGTCCTCAACGCGGCCAAGCTCGGCATCGCCGGCGCGGAGTTCGAGGGCATCATGCTCATCGGCGACGCCACCCAGGTGTCGACCCAGATCGGCTGGCTCGACGCCGACTACGACGAGTTCGACGATCCGCGCGTGGACCTCAATCCGGCGCTGGCCGGGCTGCACGAGCACGTGGCCTTCGCGCCCGACTGGACCGCGCGCATCGCCGCGCAGCACAGCTTCTTCCTCGGCAACGGCGGCGTGATCACGGTCGGCGGCGATGCCTCGTATCGCGACGACACCTGGCTCAGCGTCGACAACCGCGACGTGCTCAAGCAGGACGCCTTCACGCTGGTCGGCCTCTTCGGCGTGTACGACACCCCGGGCGGCACCTGGCAGTTGCGCGCCGGCGTGCGCAACCTGACCGACGAGCTGTACAAGACCGACGCGCAGGAGTTCTCCAGCGTCGGCAACATCCAGACTGCCTACTACGGCATGCCGCGCAACTACTACGTCTCCGCGCGCTGGAACTTCTGAGCCGATGCAGCGCCGGCGTCGAATCCCACGGCTGCCGCTGCTGGTCGCGGCGCTTGCGCTGGCGGCCTGCGGCGGGGCCTCGGCGCCGGCGCTCCCCACGCTCGCGATCGATCCGGCCGCGGTCAGCGTGTCAGGCATCTCCTCGGGCGCCTACATGGCGCACCAGGCCCACCTGGCCTTCAGCGATCGCCTGGTCGGCGCCGCGCTGCTGGCCGGCGGACCCTACCAGTGCGCCAGCGGCGCGCTCGACACCGCGCTCGAGCACTGCGTGGCGCCGCAACAGCCGCCCGACGTGGCGCCGCTCGCGCAACGCGCGCGCGAGCGCGCGCAGGCCGGCACGCTGGCGCCACTGGATGGGCTGGCCGGCGACCGCGTCTGGGTCTACCACGGCGCGCTCGACACCACGGTCGGCGAGGGCGTGACCCGCGCCAGCGCGTCGTTCTACGACACGCTCGCTGCCGGCACGCTGGTCGCCACCGACTTCGACCGCCAGGCCGCGCACCTGTTCCCGACCCTCGACGCGGGCGGCGACTGCACTGTCGTCGCGACGCCCTTCCTCGGCAACTGCGGCTTCGACGCGGCCGGCGAGATCTTCCGCCAGCTGCATCCCGACCGCGTCGCCGCGGCGACGCCGGCCGTCGCCGCCGGCGAGCTGCTGCGTTTCGACCAGGCCGCGTTCGCGGCCGCCGGGCCCGCCGCGCAGATGGGCGACGTGGGCTTCGTCTACGTGCCGCCGCAGTGCAAGGCCGGGACCTGCGGCCTGCACGTCGCGCTGCATGGTTGCGAACAGTCGGTGGACAAGGTCGGCGAGGCCTTCGTGCGCGACGCCGGTTACAACCGCTGGGCCGACGCCGCCTCGATGGTGGTGCTGTATCCGCAGGTGTCCGCCAGCCTGGTGCCGCTCAACCCCAAGGGCTGCTGGGACTGGTGGGGCTACACCGGCGCCGACTACGACCTGCGCGCGGGCGCGCAGCTGCAGTTCCTTGCCCGCATGCTCGCCGCGCTGGGCGTCGAGACCTGAGCCGGCATCGCGGCCGCAGGCCGGACCTCAGCCCGCGCGCGCCGCGAGGTAGCGCTCGCGCAACTCGCGCTTGAGGGTCTTGCCGGCGATGTTGCGCGGCAGGGCATCGAGCACGACCACCTCGCGCACGCGCTGGTAGCGGGCGGCGAGCCGAGCATTGATCCAGTCGCGCAGCGCATCGACCGCGGCTTCGGCGCCGTCGCGCAGCACCAGCGCCGCCACCGGCCGCTCGCCCCACTCGGGATCCGGCGCGCCGAACACCGCCACCTCCCGCACCTGCGGATGGCCCGCCGCGACCTCCTCGATGTCGCGCGGGTAGATGTTCACGCCACCCGAGATGATCAGGTCCTTGGCGCGGTCGACCAGGTGCAGGTAGCCCAGGTCGTCGACGTAGCCGAGGTCGCCGCTGTGCAGCCAGCCGTCGACGATGGCCTGCGCGGTGAGCTCGGGACGGCCGTAGTACCCCGGCGTGAGCAGCGGCCCATGGCCCACGATCTCGCCGACCTCGCCGGGTGGCAGCAGCGTGCCGTCGGGACCGACGATGCGCAGCCCGCTCCACGGCAGCGGCACGCCGACCGAGTCGGGGTGCGCGGCCGCGTCGCGCGCATCGAGCACGGTGACGAAGCCCTCGGTCAGGCCGTAGAGCTCGTAGACCGCATCCGGCAGCAGGCCCAGCAGTGCGCGCTTGTGCTCCAGCGGCAGCGGCGCGCCCAGCGAGCACAGCATGCGCACCGAGGCCAGGCCCTCGCGATCGAGGTTCGGGGCCTGCAGCAGGGCCGCGATCTGCGACGGCACCAGCATCACGTGGGTGGCGCGCTCGCGCCGCACCGCGTCGAGGTACGCGACCGCATCGAAGCGCTCCTGCAGCACGTAGGTGCAGCCCTGCAGCCACGCCGGCAGCAGGGTCACGAAGGCGCCGTTGAAGACCAGCGAGCCGGCGTGCAGGACCACGCTGTCGCCGTCGATGCGGAAGGTGGTCGCGAACAGCAGCGCGTACAGCGCCCGGATGCGCTGCGTGAGCACGATGCCCTTGGGCAGGCCAGTGGTGCCGCTGCTGTACATCAGGTGGCACAGGTCCTGCTCGTCGACCGCGGCCACTGCGACCGGGTCCGCGGGCGCGGCAGCCAGCAACTCGTGGTAGCGCGGGTCGCCGGGGCCGCCGTCGCCGCCGACCGCGATCCAGTTCGGCGCGGGAATCGAGGGCACTTCGGCCCGCACCGCGTCGACCACGGCCCGCAACGAGGCGTGCCAGGCCAGCGCGGCGGGTCGCGCATCGCGCAGCAACGCGGCGAGGCCGGCGGGCTGCAGCAGCGGGCTCAGCGGCACCAGCCCCAGGCCCAGCGTCGCCGCCGCGCGGTACAGCTCGATGAGTTCGACGCCGTTGGGCAACAGCACGGCCAGGCGATCGCCCTGACGCAGGCCCAGCGCGCGCAAGGCGTTCGCGCAGCAGTGCACGCGCCGGCGCAACTCGCGCCAGGACAGGCGTTGCGCCCCGCACACCAGCGCGAGCGCGTCCGGCCGGTGGTCGGCCCAGTGTTCCAGCAAGTCGCCGATCCGCAGCATCGATCCGGACTCCGGGTCGGCCGGCCGGGCAAGGCCCGCCGCGAATCCCGATGCTGGGGCCCGGCGCGCCGCCACGGAACTGGACCAAGGGACAGGGGCGCCGCCCGCGCCGCCTGTCGTGACCGCGTCCGCGCCCGCCTCTAGACTGGCGCCATGCTCTCGCCCCTGACCGTGATCCTGGCAGCGCTGGCGTGGGTCGCGCTGCTGTTCGCGGTCGCGATCTGGGGCGAGCGCGGGCGCCATCGGCTCGAAGGCGCGTGGCCGCTGGTGTACGTGCTGTCGCTGGCGGTGCACTGCACCGCCTGGACCTTCTACGGCACCGTCACCCAGGCCGATCGCTGGGGCGTGTGGATGCCGCCCACCTTCGTCGGGATCATCCTGCTGTGGCTGCTGGCGCTGCCGTTCCTCGGCCGGCTGGCGCGGGTGGCGCGGGCGCAGAACAGCGCCTCGCTGGCCGACCTCATCGCCTCGCGCTTCGGCAAGAGTCCGGGCCTCGCCGCGCTGATCACCGCGGTGGCCCTGTTCGGCATGGTTCCGTACGTCGCCCTGCAGCTCAAGGCGGTGGCGACCAGCTACACCGTGATCACCCGCGGAACCAGCATCGAGCAGCCGGCGTGGCAGGACGTCGCGCTGTGGGTCGCGATCGTGATGGCCACTTTCGCGATGCTGTTCGGCACCCGCCGCGTCGCCGCGACCGAGCCCAACCGCGGCCTCGTGCTCGCGATCGGCTTCGAGTCGGCATTCAAGCTGGCGGCGATGCTGGCGGTGGGCGCCTTCGCGGTCTGGGGTGCCAACGACGGGCTGGCCGACCTCGCGCAGCGCGCCGCCGCGCTGCCGCCGGTGCGGCCGGATGGCACCGTGTTCGCACTGGTCGGGCTCGGCGCGATCACCATGTTCACCATGCCGCACCAGTTCCACGTCGGCACGGTGGAACTGCGCGACCCCGCGCACCTGCGCACCGCGCGCTGGATGTTCCCGCTGTACCTGCTGCTGATCGGCTTGCCGACCCTGCCGTTGGCCTGGGCCGGACGCCTGGCATTCGGCGACCAACTGTCGTCGGACACCTATGTGCTGGGCCTGCCGCTGGTGGCCGAGCAGCGCGGACTGGCCCTGTTCACCTTCCTCGGCGGGCTCTCGGCCGCGACCGGGATGGTGATCCTGGCCGCGCTGACCTTGTCGATCATGATCGCGCAGCACTGGATCGCGCCGACCCTGGTGCGTGGCGCCGCCGCACGCACCGGATCCCGCCTCGACCTGCGGCAGGCGGTGCTCACGCACCGGCGGCTGGGCATCGCGCTGGTGCTGGCGCTGGCCTGGCTCTACAGCCGCGCGATGGGTTCCAGCGACACCCTCGCCGACCTCGGCGTGCTGTCGCTCTCGGCGCTGGCGCAACTTGCGCCGGCCGTGATCGCCGCGGTCTATGCCTGGCCGCTGACCGCGCGCGCGGTGTCGAGCGGCATGATCGTGGGCGCGCTGGTGTGGGTGTGGCTGATGCTGGTGCCGGCGGCGCAACAGGCCGGCGTGCTGCCGCTGGCGCCGGCGGATTTCCCCCTGCGCTGGCTGCTGCCGACCGAGTTCCTCGGCCTCGGCGCCTGGGACGGGCTCTCGCGCGGCGTCTTCATCAGCCTGCTGGCCAACGTGGTGGTCATGCTGTGGGTGGCGCGCCGTCCCGCCGGCGCCCTGCTGCCGGCGCCGCCGATCACGACCGCCGCGCTGCGCGCGCTGGCGGCGCGCTTCCTCGCCCCGGCGCAACTGGCCGAGCTGTTCGGCGACGCGCAGGTGCAGGCCCCGGCCAGCGTCGCCCTGGTCGAGCGCAGCGAGCGCGAACTGGCCTCGGTGATCGGCGCCGCCAGCGCGCGCCTGCTGGTCGACGCGGCCCGCCACGGCGAGGGCGCGCCGCTGGACACGGTCGCGGAACTGGTCGGCGAGGCTTCGCAGCAGCTGCGCTTCAACCAGCGCGTGCTCGAGGCGGCGCTCGAGAACATGAGCCAGGGCATCAGCGTGGTCGACGCCGAGCTGCGGCTGGTGGCCTGGAACGCGCGCTACGCCGCGCTGTTCGGCTATCCGGCCGCGCTGCTGCGGGTGGGCACGCCAATCCAGGACCTGGTGCGCCACAATGCCGCGCGCGGACTCCTGGGCGCGGGCGAAGCGGAGGCCCTGGTCGCGCGGCGCCTCGACCACATGCGCGCCGGCACGCCGTACGTGACCGAGCGCCGCTTCGACGACGGCACCGTGGTCGAAATCCGCGGCAACCCGATGCCGGGCGGCGGCTTCGTCGCCACCTTCACCGACGTGACCGCGTTCCGCCGCGCCGAGTCCGAGCTCAAGCGCGCGGCGGGCACGCTCGAGCAGCGCGTGGCCGAGCGCACGGCGGAACTGGAGCACGCGCGCGCCGAGGCCGAGCTCGCCAACCGCGGCAAGAGCCGCTTCCTCGCCGCGGTCAGCCACGACCTGATGCAGCCGATCAACGCCGCGCACCTGTTCACCCATGCGCTGAGCCAGCAGCTGCGTCATCCGCAGTACCGCGACGCGGTCACCCACATCGACGGCGCGCTGGGCTCGGCCGAGGGCCTGCTGGCCGGCCTGCTCGACATCTCGCGCCTGGATGCCGGGGGCATGAGCGCGCGGATCGAGGACTTCCGCATCGACGACCTGCTCCAGCACCTCGCGACCGAGTTCCGCGTGCTGGCGGGCGAACGCGGGCTGGAACTGCGCTGCGTGCCCTGCCACGCCGCGGTGCGCAGCGATCCGCAGCTGCTGCGCCGGGTGCTGCAGAATTTCCTCTCCAACGCGATCCGCTACACCGAGCGCGGCCGCGTGCTGCTCGGCTGCCGCCGCCGCGGCGACGCGCTCTCGATCGAGGTCTGGGACACCGGTCCCGGCATCGCCGCGGCCGACCAGCGCGTGATCTTCGAGGAGTTCCACCGGCTCGATCGCGGCGGGCAGGGCATGGGCCTGGGCCTGGCGATCGCCGAGCGCGTCGCGCGCCTGCTCGACCATCCGATCGTGCTGCGCTCGCGCCCGGGCCACGGCACGATGTTCGCGCTGCGCGTCCCGCGCGCGGCGGCGGCCCCGGCCACGCCCACCGCGGCTATCGCGCGCGCGCCGGCCGCGCCGCGCTCGCGCGTGCTGGTGGTCGACAACGATGCCGGCGCGGTGAAGGGCATGGCGGCGCTGCTGTCGGGCTGGCGCTGCGAGATCCTGAGCGCGCGCACCGCGGGCGAGGCCGAGGCGGCGGTCGCGCACGCCGGCGCCGCGCCCGACATCCTGCTCCTGGACTACCACCTCGACGGCGCGTTGACCGGGCTCGACCTGCGCGAGCGGCTGGTCCGCGTGCTCGGCGAGCTGCCGTGCGTGATCATCACCGCGGACCACGGCGAGGCGGTGCGCGCAGCGGTCGCAGCCGCGGGCTGCCACCTGCTGCACAAGCCGCTCAAGCCCCTGGCGCTGAAGTCGCTGATGGCGCGGCTGCTGGCGGCACGCCCGCGCGCGGCCTGAGCGGCGATCGCGCGCAGCCGTTGATCGATTGCAGCGCCAGCCGTGGATGCGGGTGGCGCTGCGGGAACCGGCCTCAGGCCGCGCGCGGCAGGTCGTCGTTGCCGGCGTCGCCACCGGCGACGGCCGGCTCGTTGGCGGCCTGCGCGAGCGCGGCGGCGAAGATCGGGGTCAGCGCGCGCGCGAGCAGCGCGATCGCGTCGTTGTCGGGGTGGGTGTCGTTGCGGTTCATGGCGAACTCCTGAGGACCTGGGCTATTGTCCTGCTGCCATGTTGCAAGCGCGGTGCCAACGGGCGCGCGTGGCCGGAAAGCGCACAACCACGCCATTTCGCCCGGCGGCTGCACGCGGCCGTGTCCGCGAGCGGACATCCGCGTGTCCGCCGCGCCCTGCCGGAAGTCACGGCCTGCGCGGCGCCAGTCGCTAGCGCGCCGGCGTGCCGTCGACGCGCTGGTACTGCCACGCTTCGGTGCGCAACTCGCCGCCCTGCACGCCGGAGATCGAGGCCTCGAGCGCGCCATCGTCGCGCAGTCCGTAGCGCACCCGCTGCGGGAAGTCGTGTGCCTTGTTCTCGAACACGATCGAGGTCGCGTCGGACTCGACCCGCTTGAAGTCGGTCGGCGGCACGCCGCCGGGCTGCGCCACGAAATAGAGCCCGTCGGCGCGCGACTCGATGCGGGTGTACTCGATGAATGCCTTGCGCCCCGGCCGCAAGGTCCGGGCCATGCCCGGCATCACCTCGCCGGCCGGCGCCATCCATACTTCCTCGACCATGGTGTCGCCGGACTGCATGCGCCAGTGGCCCGCCAGCCAGGCGGGAAGTCCGGCCTCGTCCGCGGCGCGGCCGGGCATGGGCGCCGCTGCAGCGACCAGCAGGAGGGCCGCGAGGACGGCGCGTGGGGGGGGATTCATGTCGAAGTCACCGCTGGCGCCAGTAGCGCTCCATCTCGAGGTAGGTGAACGACGCGGACCAGGTGATCAGCACGAATCCGGTCAACGCCTCGGTGCCCGACAGGAAGCGCACCGCGCCGACCGGCGCGAGATCGCCGAAGCCCACCGTGGTGTAGGTCATCGCGGAGAGGTACACCGCGTCGAGCAGCGAGGCGTGCGGCGTGCCATGCAGCGCGCCGCAGGCCGGCCACGACAGCAGGCCCCACAGGACCAGTCCGAACAGCCAGATCCCGGTCACGTGCAGGCTCAGCACGCCCATGATCGCGTAGAGCACGCGCCGCCGCCGCGGCGCCTCCGAGCGCCCGAGGCCACGTGAAAGCCGGCTCAGGCCCTCGTAATGCAGCAGCACCGCGGCGCTCACCGTCGCCAGCGTGGCGAGCACCACCGTGAAGTTGGCCCAGCCGTTCGAGTAGTGGTCGACCATGCGCAGCGCGGCGTCGCTTCAGGCCCGGATCCCGCCAGCGGGCGCGCGCCCCGCATCGTTGTCCGGGGGCGCGACGCGCGCGGGATCGTTGAGTTCGAGCGAGCGTAGCAGCACGCCGGCCTGGGTGCGGTTGCGCACCCCCAGCTTCTCGAAGATCACCGAGAGGTGGGCCTTGATCGTGCGTTCCTGCACGCCGAGCTCGTCGGCGATCTGCTTGTTGAGCCGGCCCTGCGCCACGCGCTCGAGCACCTTGAACTGTTGCGGCGTCAACGAGGCCAGCCGCGCGGCGAGCGCGCGGTCCTCGGCGGCGGGCGAGGAATCGTCCTCGTGCAGCCCGGGCGGCAGCCAGGTCTCGCAGGCGAGCACCGCGCCCAGCGCCGCGCGCAGCGGATCGAGCCCGAGCCGCTTGGGGATGTAGGCGCAGGCGCCATGCGCCAGCGCACGCCGCACCGTGGCCGGATCGTCGTGCGCGGAGATCATCGCCACCGCGACCGCCGGATGCGCGGCGCGCAGCGCGGCCAGGCCCATCAACCCGTGGCTGCCGGGCATGTGCAGGTCGAGCAGCACCAGGTCGGTATCGGGATGCGCGGCCAGCCGCGCCTTGGCCTCATCGAGCGTGGCGGCCTCGTCGACCACCGCGCCCGCCACCGCGTCGCGCGCGGTCTGGGCCAGCGCGAGCCGGAACAGCGGGTGGTCGTCGGCGATCAGGATGCGGGTCATCGAAGCAGGGGTCCTGTAGGAGCGGCTGATTCGCGCCATCCTGGCGCTCACCCTGCGGGCCCGCTGCGCGGTTGGATTGCGCGTCCTGCGCAATCCAGGCAGCCGCGATCCGGGGTGCTTCGGATCGCGGCTGCAACCGCTCCCACAGGGTAGTGGCTTCGCGCCCCGATGAGCCTAGCATTGACGCTGCGGGACCCGCCCTAAAGTCCGATGTCCGCCCGCGATCCCGGTGCTACCTTCGCGGCATGCGAATCCTCCTTCCCTGCGTCCTGCTCCTGGGCGCCTGCGCCCATGCCCCGGTGGCCATGAATCGCGTCGAATTCCTCAACACGGATGTGCGCGTCACCACGCACCGCGACGGCGACGACCTGCTCAGCGCCGGCCTCGGCCTGGCTGGCCTGCGCACGCCACTGGCGCCCGCCCCGGCCGATGCCGCCGCGCCCACCGCGCAGGAACTGCGCCGGCGCGCGATCCACGCCAACTGGCGCGGCATCGCCGACCTGACCGGCGCGCAGGGTTACGGCATCGGCTATGGCACGCTGCCCGCGGTGCCGGGCCGCGAGTACCAGGCCTTCGCGCGCGTGCCGGGCGCGCGCCAGCCGCACCGGGTCCTGGCGCAGGTGCCGGATGCCTTCGACGCCGGCGCGCGCTGCCTGGTCGTGACCGCCAGCTCCGGCTCGCGCGGCGCCTATGGCGCGATGGCCATCGCCGCCGCCTGGGGCCTGCCGCGCGGTTGCGCCGTGGTCCATACCGACAAGGGCACCGGCACCGGCTTCTACGACGTCGACAGCGAGACCGGCGTCGCGCTCGACGGCACGCGTGCGGCGCGTGGCACTGTCGCACTGGAGTTCGAACCCGAGACCACCGGCGCGCCCGCGCATGCGGTCGCGATCAAGCACGCGCATTCCGGCGACAACCCCGAAGCCGACTGGGGTCGGCACGTGCTGCAAGCGGCGCACTTCGGCCTGCACGCGCTGGATCTCGCCTTTCCCGCGCAGGCGCCGTTCACCGCCCGGAACACCCGCATCATCGCGGCCGGCATCTCCAACGCCGGCGGCGCGGTGCTGCGCGCCGGCGAGCTGGACGAGGAGGGCCTGTTCGATGCCGTGGTCGCGGCCGCGCCCAACATCACCGCGCCCGGCGCGCGGCCGCTCTACGACTACGGCACCGAAGCGGCGCTGCTGCAGCCCTGCGCGCAACTCGCGCTCGAGGGCGCGCCGCAGGTCCTGCCCGAGGCGGCCTGGCGCGGGCTCGCCGGCCTGCGCTGCGCCAGCCTGCGCGAGCATGGGCTGGTCGACGGCGACACGCCCGCGGCGCAGGCAGCCGACGCGCTGGCGCGGCTGCGCGCCGGTGGCTGGAGCGAGGGGGCGCTGCGCCTCTCGGGCCTGATGAGCGGCTTCGACCTGTGGCGCGCGGTCTCGGCCACGTATGCGCAGGCGCATGCGCGCGCGACCCTGGCTGCGCCGGCCTGCGGTTACGGTTTCGCGATGCTCGACGCGGCCGGCAAGCCGCGCGCGAGCACGCCGGCCGAGCGCGCGTTGTGGTTCTCCGATGCCACCGGCGTGGCGCCTACCGCCGGCGTGGGCCTGCTCGATCCGCTCGCGGCTGCACCTGACCCCGCGCTGCCCGGCCTGCTGTGCGCGCGTGCGCTGTGGACCGGGCAGGATCCGCTCGCGCAACGGCTGCAGTCCGGTGTGGCTGCGGTCCGCGCCACGGCGCGGCCCCGCGCCCCGCTGACCCTGATCGTGCACGGCCGCGACGATGGCCTCGTGCCCTTCGACTTCACCTCGGGTCCGTACGCCCAAGCCGTGCGTGCGGGCGGCGCCAACCTGCGGCTGTGGGTCGTGCCCGCGTCGCAGCACTTCGACGCCTTCCTGGCCATGCCGGCCTTCGCCGGCTACGTGCCGCTGCTGCCGCCGACCCACCGCGCGCTCGACCACGCCTGGGCCGCAATCAACGCGGGCACCGCGCCGCCGCCGGATTCGGACGCCGGCGTGCCCTGAGCGGCGGCGCTCAGGCCGGCAGCAGCACCAGCGCCAGCGCGAAGCAGGCGCTGGCGATCGCCAGGCCCGTGATCGGGATCCGGAACCAGTACGGGATCGCCACCGCGAGCCACGCGAGGCTGGTGCCCAGCGCGAACCACAGGAACCACGGCGAGTCCTGCAACAGCGCCATGTGCCGGCCGGCGAGCAGCAGGTACATCAGCCCGAAGCCGATCGCACCGAGGCTGTGGCTGGCGTTGAATCCGATCCACGCCTTCCACATCGTGGTGGCGCGGGTCAGGCGCGGCGTGTCGCGCCGCATCGCCTCGGCCAACGCGGGGTCGCGCGGATGCAGCCGCGGGCCGAAGAACGTGTAGAGCAGGTGGATCGTGCCGAGCGCCGCGTAGATCGCGGCGCCCAGCAGGACCAGCCATTGCGAGGCCACGCCTGTCCCGCTCAGGCCGCGCGCGCTTGCGGCGCGGCGGCGAGGAACGCGGTCACCGTGCGCACCACGTCCGGATCGGCCAGCACGCGGCCGTGGCCCAGCCCGGTGGTCGCCAGCAGGCGTGCCTGCGGCCACGCGGCGCTCAGGGCCTCGGCTTCGCTGTAGGGCACCTCGCGATCGTCGCGATCGTGCACGATCAGGCCGGACACACCGGGCTGGGGCGCGTGGCGCGAGAAGTCCAGTTCCTCGGACTTGATCCCGACATGCCGGTCCACCGCCGCGATGAAACGGCGCTCCGCCGCTTCCGGCAGCGACAGCCAGCGCGAAAAGCGCGCCAGCACGCGCGGCAGCGCGGCCGGGGCGCCGATGGTGACCACGCGCTCGGCCGGCAGGCCCAGTTGCACCGCGTGCAGCGCCGCGGCACCGCCCATCGAGTGGCCGATCACGGCTTCCAGGCCCTTGAGCTCGGCCGCGATCTCGAGGATCGACTCGGTGAAGGCGAACACGTGCGCCTCGTCGCCGGGCGATTGCCCGTGCGCCGGCGCTTCGAGCGCTACCACCTGGCGGCCGCTGGCCAGCAGCGGCTCGATGAACGCGGCGAACTGGGTCGCGCGGCCCGACCAGCCGTGCATGGCCAGGACCACCGGCCCGCTGTTGCCCCAGCGCAGGCCGGACAGGCCGAAGCGGAAGGTGATGCGTTCGGCGCGTTCCAGCGCGCCCAGTTCCCAGTCGCGCGGACGATGCGCCTGCGGCTTCATCAGCAGCTTGCGCGCGAATCGCGCGGTGGCCTCCGGCGCGAACGCGCCGACGAGGCGATTGGCGGTGCGAAGGGTAGCGAGCGTGTTCATGGGATACCTCGTGGTGGCGTGACGGGTGCTAGCGGATCGCCGACTTCGCGGCGGCCAGCACTTCGTCGGAGAAGGGGGAATTGCCCAGCGCGCGGGCGATGGTCAGCGCGCCGACCATGGTCGAGATCGCGGCCAGGGCCTTGTTGCGGCCTTCCGGCTCGGCGTCGTCGCGCAGGGCCTCGGCCCACGCGTCGATGTGTTCGGCCATCAGTTCGCGATAGCGCGGGTCGAGCTGGCCGAGTTCGCCCAGCACCGCGGGCAGCGGGCAATGCACGATCTCGCCGTCGCGATGCTTGCGCGACAGGTAGTAGCGCGCCGACATCGTGCGCCGCTCCGGCGCCGGCATCGCCGCCATCTGCTGGCGGGTTTCCTCGAGCCGCTGCGTGATCATGGCGCGCAACGCCTCGATCATCAGCGCGTCCTTGTTCTCGAAGTGGGCGTAGAAGCCGCCGACCGTAAGACCGGCGCCGGACATCACTTCGCCCACCGAGGGCGTCTCCAGGCCGCGTTCGACGATCGCGCGCGTGGCCGACTCGACGATGCGGCGGCGGGTTTCCTGCTTCTGGTCGGTGCGGGCGATCATGGGCGGCTCCGGATTACGGACGTAATATTACGCCGATAATACGGGGCCGCAATAGCCCGCAAGTCATGGTGCGAGCCGCGCGGCCGCCACCCTCCCGAGTTCAGACGCTAAGGTATTGAAATATCGAAGAATAGTCCGGTGCGCGTTGGCGCGGCACCGGACCCCGCTCAAGGCTGCCGGGCGGCTTGGGGCAGGTAGCGATCGAGCAATTCGGTCTGCCGCGAGCGCATCGACATGGGCTTGCCGCCGACCCAGACCTGGTCCGCTGCGCTGGTGACTTCGAGCGGATCGCCATTCCAGAGCACCAGGTCAGCGACCATTCCCGTTTCGATGCGGCCACGACTGGCGCCCAGACCGAACACCGCAGCCGGGTTGGCGGTCAACCCGGCCAGGGCCGCGTCCCAGGGCATGCCGTGGGCCACGGCATTCCCGGCCGACTGACGCACCTTGTGCGCGAAGTGCGGAGCGAGCCCGGTCATGCTGAAGACCACCACCACGCCGGCACGCTGCAGGCGCGCGGCATTGTCGAGGCGTGCGCCCAGGGCGTCGAAGCTGGCGGGCAGGTTGACGAGCGGGTCGAGCACGACCGCTGCCTTCGCCGCCGCCAGTTCGGTCGCCACCAACCAGGCTTCGGCGCCGCCGGCGATGACCGGCCGCATGCCGTGGCGTCGGGCCAGTGCCAGCACCTGGAGTATGTCGGCGGCGCGATTGACGCCGAACACCATGCGACCACCCCCGAGATAGCGCGCCAGCGCTTCGCGACCGGCGGGTTGCAGCAGCGCGGGATCGCCGGCGCCGCCCGGACGCGTTTCGCGGATCGCCTGCTCCAGCAGCATGTACTGCGCCGCGCGGCTGCCGCCCGATAGCGCAACCTGGGCACTGCCCAGGTTCACGAACAGGCTGCGGCTGCCCTCGAGCACCGCGTCGTAGCGGCCGTCGAGCGTCACCGCGGCTCCCTGGCCGGCGACGAAGCTGCCGCCGGGCACGCTGGCCGGGCTGAGCACGGTCCAGGTCAGGCCTTCGACCACGTTGACCCCGATGACGTTGCTGCGCGGGCTGTAGGCCAGGGTGACGTCGAACTCCGGGCGCCACTGCGCTGGCGCTGGCGGCTGCTGCGCGCCGAATGCCAGCGTGCTGTCGACCGTGGACGGTTCGAGCGAGACCTCTTCGATGCCCATCGCCGTCAGGCCGGCGAACAGGCCCGGGGTGAGCGGACGACCCGCGGCCTCGACCACGGTCGCGCCGGCGGGCGCCGCGATGTCGCGGCCGATCGCGGCAATATTGCCGTTGCGCAGCAGCACGTCGGCGTCCTTGAGCGTGCCCTGCGCCGACACCGTGTGCACGGTGGCGCCGCGGATCAGCACGTCCTGTGCCGAAGCCGCGAACGCCAGCAACGATGCCGCCAGCAGCAGCAGGCCCTGCGGGATCGGGTTCGAATGCCGGAGGCTCATGGCTGCACCGCCTGGCCCGGCTGGCCGAGCAGGAAATCGGATCGCGGTTTCGCCGCAGGCCGGGCGCGGTCGTAGACCAATGCGCCCTCGAGGTAGACCCGCTCCGCGAGCGCGTAAACGCTGAACGGATCGCGGTTCCACACCACCACGTCGCCCAGCTTGCCGGGCTCGAGGGTGCCGGTGCGGTCGTCGATGCCGAGTGCGCGGGCCGGATTCGCGGTGATCCAGCGGATCGCGCGCTCGGGCCCGATCGCGAGCCCGGCGCGCACGCCGCGCGCCATCGCCTTGCCCGCTTCCTGGTTGAGGCGCTGGATGCCTTCGTCGGAATCGGAATGCACGATCGCGCAGCCGTTGGCCGGCCGGTCGACCAGGGCGATGTTTTCCTGGATGCCGTCGTAGGCTTCCATCTTGAAGCCCCACCAGTCGGCCCACAGGGCGCCGCACACGCCGCGCGCGGCCAGCGTGTCGGCCAGCTTGTAGGCCTCCACGCCGTGGTGGAAGGCGGAGATCCTGAAGCCGAATTCGGTCGCGATATCGAGCATGACCGCCATCTCGTCGGCGCGGTAGCAGTGGATCTGCAGCAGCACCTCCCCGCGCATCGCCGCCGCCAGGGTCTCGAGGCGCAAGTCGCGCTTGGGCGCGCTCGGCGGCGCGGCCTCGTCGTCCTTGCCCTTCGCCTTGCCCTGCTTCTTCTCGTAGGCCGCCAGCTCGCGCGCGTACTTGTCCAGCCCGCGCTGGTACTCCTGCGCATCGGCGAAGGCCTGGCGGTAGCCGGCGACGTTGCCCATGCGCGTCATCGGCGCGCGCATCATGCCGCCGTAGTAGCGCTTGGGATTCTCGCCGCAGGCCATCTTGAGCCCCTGCAGCGCGCCCGGGAATTTCATCGCCTGGTAGGTCGTGGCCTGCACGTTGCGGAGGGTGACACCACGCCCGCCGACCAGGTTGCCCGAGCCCGGCAGCACCTGCATCGTGGTCACGCCGCCCTCGAGCGCGGTCTGGAAGCCGGGATCCTGCGGCCACACTGCATGCTCCGCCCAGACCTGCGCGGTGACCGGGTCGACCATCTCGTTGCCGTCCGCGTGCGCGGCCATGCCAGGACTGGCGTAGACGCCCAGGTGCGAATGCACGTCGATCAGGCCGGGCGTGACCCAACGGCCGCTGGCATCGACGACCTCGGCATCGCCCGCCGCGATGCCGACACCCACGGCCTCGACCTTGCCGTCGCGCAGCAGCACGTCGGCGCCGTCGAGGCGGGTCCCGGTGCCGGTCAGCACGGTGGCGTTGCGGATCAGGGTCGGCCGCGAGGGCGGCGCCTGGTAGGTCGAGGCGAAGGCGGTGGCGGCATCGGCAGCGCTGGCGCTGCCCCAAACGGCAGCGAGCGCGGCGCACAACGCGAGGGCGCGGGTTTTCACGCGGAGGATCCTTGGCGGGAGCCACGGGCCCCTCCCGCGGCGACCCGACATGCTTACCGCGTCGCGGGCCAAAGGGGAAGAGGCCGGAGGGCTCTACCCACGCAGGACCAAATGAAAAAGGCCGCGCCCGCATCGGGCGCGGCCCTTGGGACTGGCGCGCTCGCCGGCATCGCGGCGAGCGCGCGATTGGCGCCGCTCAGCGTGCCGGGTGACGCTGGCGCCAGACCATTGCGCCGCCCAGCAACGCCAGGAGCACCGCCAACAACACGCTGGCCTTCCCGCCGACCGGCACCGCGACCTGCGCGACGGGCCCGCCGCCGCCCCCCAGGGCGAAGTTCTGCACCGCGGCGGTTTGCGCGCCGCTCAGGCCCGCGAGCAGCGGCGAACCGGCGGCCACGTTGTCGAAGTTGGTCGCGGTCGCGAGGGCCGTCACGTCGGAGTCCGACAGGCGCTGGAAGAACAGCAGGGCCTGGGTCGCGCCGGCCGGAACCGTCACGGCGTAGGTCGCGCGCGCGCCGTTGACGTCGGCGCAATTGAACACCGTGTTGCTGATCGCATTGGGCTGCACCGGCGGCGTGCCGCCCCACAGCACGGTGGTGTTGACCGGATCGCCGGTGGTCGGGCTGGCGTCGCTGCTGACCACCCAGCGGTCGCCAAGCGCAAGTACTGCGTCGCCGCTCGAACTGCCGCGGATGACGGTGCCGGCATCCGAACCGAAGTTGGTCAGGTAGTCGACCGTCACCGTGATCGGAGCGCCGGTTGCATTGCCCAGCGACAAGTACGCGCGCGCGGTGGCTTCGGTCGCGAGCACGTCCCAGCGCAGCTGGGTGGTGAGGCCGGCGATCGTTTGCGCGGCAAATACCGCGCCGTTGCCGACCTGCGTGGCTACGCCGCCGACCTGGGTGTTGTTGATGAAGACCAGCACGTCATCGAAGGCATCGCCGCGCATGCCCAGCTGGGCGTCCTGGGCCGAGGCGCCGGCGCCGACCGCACCGCCGCCACAGGTGCCGCCGACAGGCAGCGCATTCGAGGTCGTGATGTTGTCGCAGATGGACCAGCTCGATGAGCCGCCTCCCGGGATGGTGAGGCAACTGCCGCCGCCAGCGGCGGCGGCCCACGCGGTGGACGTGCACGACACGGCGACGGCCAGACCCGCGACGAGGGTGGAAAGCCGGATGCAATTCATGGTGGATCCCCTTTGCTGCAGCGTCGATCAGGACCCGATCGAACAGTAATATTCTGATCCCGGCGGGTTGCATGGTCAAACGATGGCCGTGCCCTGGCTGGCGCGCCGCACGCCGGGATGACGCCCCTCGGGCGGCTCCGATCGGTGGTTGGTGCCAGGTCGATTCCCGGGCACGGGGGGTACCCGCCAGCACGGAACGGTCGGCTCCGGGAGCCGGCGCGGCATGGGTGTCCCCTGCCACTCCCGCTGCGACGGCTGCTCGCACAGCGCAAGCGCGTCATGCACCGCGGGCGGAGGCCGTTCCTGCAGGGCCGGCCGCGATCGCTGCGAGTCCGCCTACTCGAGCGTCGCCTTGAGGCGTTCCAGCGCCTCGCCCCAGGCCTTGCGATAGCCATCGGCTTCGGCCCGGTTCTGCAACCGGTCGATCGTGACCATCACGGTGGTCTTGGCGCCAGCGGGCGCGAACTTGATCTCGACCGGCGTCGGCATGGTCAGGCCCTCGTCCTCCCACACCAGCCGGATCACCTTGTCGGGCGTGAACTTCTTCACGGTCGCGCGATTGCCATCCGCGTTGGCGAGCCGCCCGCCTTCCTTGAGCTCCAGCACGTGCTTGGCGCCGAACCACGCATCGAGCGCCTTGGCGCTGGCGAAGGCCGCATATGCGGTCTTCGGATCGACCTTGAGGCTCTTGGTCGCGCACACGGTGTAGCCCTTGGGCTTGCCGTCCTTCTCCAGCACGCCGCGCGCGATCTCGTATTCGTGGTTGATGGTCGTGGCCCACCACGGATCGATCTTGAGGTCCACGACCATCCACTTGCCGGTCTCGCGGCGGCCGAGCTTGGCGCCGCCTTTGGCATCGATGGCCTTGAACCACTCGTTGAGCGACTTGCCGGTGGCGGCGCGCGCGCTGTCGTCGCCCACGGCGTGGTCGGCCTTGCGTTCGACCTTCATGCCGGCACCGCCGCCGGCAGCGGCCACAGCGCGAGGATCAGCCCGATCAAGGTGAACTGCAGGGTGTGGTAGCCGGCGTTGATCAGGAACAGCTTGAGGCTCTTGCGCTCGAACAGGTAGTTGATCCCGAAGCTGGCGCCGACCCAGCACAGGCCGGCCGAGAAGCCGGCGCCCAGTCCCAGCGCCAGCGGCGGCCGCGGGCCCAGGAACATCGCGAACACGAAGGCCGCGACCAGGCACAGCACGAAGGACACGCCGAAGATCAGCGCCATGTTGCCCGCGGCGAGCTGCTCGTCGCTCAGGCCCACCTCGCGCTGCCAGGCCTTGCCGAACAGCGCCGGTGAATACCACAGGCCGCCGAGCACGAAACTCGTGGCCGCCGCCGTCAGTACGGCCCAGATGTTGAACTCGGGCATCTGCGTTCTCCTGGTCGTGGTCGCTGCAATGGAAGCGAGCGTGGCGCGCCGGCGCGCCGCGGTCTTGGAAGAATGTCACCTCACCACGATGCTGTCGGGGTCCGGTCGCGCATGGCGGGCGAAATCCGCGGGACTGCAACCACTGAAGGCGCGGAAGTCGCGCACCAGGTGCGACTGGTCGTAGTAGCCGCAACAGGCCGCCAGTTCCGCCCACGGCACCGGCCGCGGGCCGCCGAGCAAGGCCAGCGCCGCGCGGAACCGGTGCACCCGCGCCAGCACCTTGGGCGATTGCCCGGTCTGGCGGGTGAACAGCCCGGCGAGGTGCTTGCGGGTGTAGCCGCTGTCGCGGGCCAGCATCGCCACCGACACCTGGCCGCGGGAGGCGCCGATGCGCTGCAGCGCCCACTGCACCGCGGGATGCACGCCCCGCCGTGGCGCCATGCGCGCCAGCAGCCAATCCTCGACCTGTTGCAAGCGCGCCTCGATGCCGGGGGTCTCGAGCAGGCGCTGGCGCAAAGCGAGCACGCCGTCGCCGAGCACGTCGGCCAGCGGCAGCACGCGATCGGCGAGCGCTTGCTGTTCGACGCCGAGCACGCCCCACGCCCCGGCCGCGTGGAATGCGACGCCGACCAGTGCATTGCCGTGCGGCGCCTCGGTGTCCAGCGGCCGCTGCTGCGCGCCCGAGTACCACAGGTCGCGGAACGGCACGCGCGTTTCCGGCGGTCCCGGTTCGACCAGGTACTGCAGCGGGCCGAGGTTGATCAGCAGGTAGGTCTGGCCGCCCGGCAGGATGCGGTCGCGCTGGTAGTGCACGCGACCTTCGCCGTACCAGATGGCGGCCACGAGTCCGGCCAGGCGCGGATGCGGCCGGCACGTGGCGACGGTCCACGAACCCAGGGCGGTCTCGTGGCGGTGGCGGGTGATCCGACCCTGCGCATCGCCGTCCATCATGCGGCCCCTGCGGCAGCGGCTTGCGGCGTCGCGGCGATTACACCACAGCGCTTGCGCCTATACTCCGGTCGGCAAGGAAGGGCACGATGAAAGAAAAGCACGAGATCGTCAGCAACTGGCTGCCGCGCTACACCGGCACGCCACTCGATGGCTTTGGCGAGCACATCCTGCTGACCAATTTCGGCCACTACCTCGAGGTGTTCTGCCGCCTGACCGGGGCCGAGCCGCGCGGCACCGACCGGCCGATGCCCAACGCCACCGCCGACGGCATCACGCTGATCAACTTCGGCATGGGCAGCGCCAACGCGGCCACGGTGATGGACCTGCTGGGCGCGATCGCGCCCAAGGCCGCGCTGTTCCTCGGCAAGTGCGGCGGGCTGAAGAAGAAGAACCAGATCGGTGACCTGGTGCTGCCGATCGCCGCGATCCGCGGCGAGGGCACCTCCAACGACTACCTCCTGCCGGAAGTACCCGCACTGCCGGCCTTCGCGCTGCAGCGCGCGGTCTCGACCATGACCCGCGACCTCGGCCACGACTACTGGACCGGCACGGTCTACACCACCAACCGCCGGGTGTGGGAACACGACGAGGCCTTCAAGGAATACCTGCGCAAGACCCGCTGCATGGCCATCGACATGGAGACCGCGACCATCTTCGCCGCCGGCTTCCACAATTCGATCCCCTCGGGCGCGCTGCTGCTGGTGAGCGACCAGCCGATGATCCCGGAGGGGGTCAAGACCGAGGCCTCGGATCGCCTGGTCACCCAGGACTTCGTCGAGCACCACATCCAGATCGGCATCGAGGCCCTGCGCCTGATCCGCCGCAACGGCAAGAGCGTCAAGCACCTGCGCTTCGACGAGTAGCCCCCCGGCGTGGCCCTGTAGGAGCGCATCTCATGCGCGACCGCGGAACGACACGCAACCGCGACCGTCGATTCCGCGGTCGCGCATGAGATGCGCTCCTACAAAAAATGCGGGCCTCAGGCCCGCAGGCGCTTGGCGATGCCCGGCCGCGACAGCATCGCGTACAGGATGCCGACCAGGAACCCGGCGATATGCACGGTCCAGGCGACGGTGCCGAAGGCCGGGCCGACGAAGCTGAAGAGCACCTGCAGGCCGGCCCAGAATCCGATCAGCAGCGAGGCCGGCACGCGCACGAATTCGAGGAACAGGCCCAGCGGCAGCACCAGGCCCAGGCGCGCGCGCGGGAACAGCGCGAGGTAGGCGCCCACGATCGCCGAGACCGCGCCGCTCGCGCCCACGATCGGCGCGCTGCTGGTGTCGAGGGTGAAGGCGCCGGCGAGGTTGGCCAGCGCGCCGCACACCAGGAACAGGGTGAGGAAGCGGCGCGAGCCCAGCATGCGCTCGGCCGAGAGGCCGAATATCAGCAGGAAGGCGAGGTTGCCGGTCAGGTGCAGCCAGTCGGCGTGCATGAACAGCGCCGTCAACAGGGTCTCGGGCCGCGCCATCCGCAGCGCGTCCCAGGACCAGCCGCTGAAGCCCAGCAGTTCGGTCGGCACCGCGCCCCAGCGCGTGAGCACGCGCAGGCGCGCGTCCTCGGGCATCAGGGTCAGCGCGAGGAAGGTGCCGAGGCAGCCCAGTGTGATCGCCAGTGTCGCCCACGGCCAGTGCGTGCGGCGCCGGGTCTCGACGCGCACGAACACGGTCAACGCCCGCCGCGCGGCAGCAGGAACACCTGGTCGCCGAGTTGCAGCACCACGCCCTCGGACGTGATCTGCGAAACCTTCAATTCGCCGGACACGATCTCGCCCTCGAGCAGGCGCGCGCCGTCGATGATCACCACGCGCCGTGCCGGGTCCGGCGAGTAGACGTGCATGCTGAGCTTGAGCGGCGGCAGGGCCTGCCGGGTCCCGAGCGGCATCTCGTAGAGCAGCGGAACGCCGGGACTCTGCGTCGGCACCAGCGTCGACGCCACCGCCGCCGGCGGCGCGAGCGCGGCCGAGGTCGGCGGCAGCGTGCCGAAGGGGGGTGCCGCTGGCACAGCCGTCGCGGGTGCCGACGGCGCCGGCGTGGCGGCATCGGGCCTTGGCGCCGCCGTCGCGAGCGGTGGCGCCGGCGCCACCACCGGCGCGGTCGGCGCAGCCGGCGGAATCGCGGTCGGCGTGGCGGGCGGCGCCGCAGCGGCGCTGCCCGGCGCAGGGCCATTCGCGGCGGTTGCAGCGGGGTCGACAACCGCGGGCCGTGGCACGGGCGGCGGCGCCGCGACCGGTGCGGTCACGGCCGCCCCTGGCGCGGAAGCCGGTGCGACGGCTGGAGCGATGGTCGTTGGGGCGGAGGCGGGTGCGACCGGCGCTGCGGCCGCCGGCGGCGCCGTCGGCGACGTGGCAACCGGTGCGGGCGTGGACGACGGTCCCGGCGCCGGTGCGGAGCCGCGGCCCAGCCACCAACCGCCGGCAATCGCGGCGACCACCACTGGCAGGAGCCAGACCAGCCAGCGCCGCCGCGCCTCATGTGCGCGCGCCGGTTTGCGCGCGGCCCAGGCAGCGTCGCCGATCAGGGATGGCGCTTCGCCCAGGCGACGCCGTTCCTCGGCCTTGCGCAGCGCTTCGTAGATCGTCGACATGCTCAGTCCGGTTGCCGGCCGAGGCGGGGACCGCCCGGATCGCGCGAGGCCAGTGCCAGCGCGGTCTCCGGTCCTACGATGCCATCGGGCACCAGCCCGAGGCCGGCCTGCACCTGGCGCACGCGCGCTTCCATGGTTTCGTCGTAGAGGTAGGGGCCGGATGCCGCGGGGCGCAGTGTATCGAAGCGGGCGAGCTGCGCTTGCACCCAGTCCACCGCCGCGCCGGCCTCGCCACGGCGCACGGTTTCGGGCAGGAACGCCGGCTCGCGCCACACCACCAGGTATTGCCCGAGCCAGGCCTGGTCCAGGGTCGCGTAGGGCACCGTGATCGTGCGCGTGCCGAGGTCGAGGCGCGCGCCGTCCGCGTCCAGCGCCAGCAGCAGCGCCAGCGTGCGCCGGCCACCAGGATGCAGGACCAGCAGCACCGGACGGCCCAACGCGCGCAACTTGGCCAGGTTGCCGCTGCCACGCAGGCAGGACAGCCCCGGCGCGATGCTGGCCGGGCAGCGCGCTGCCTCGCGCACGTCGACCTGCGCCGGATCGGCGCGCCACAGTCCCAGCAGGTGCGTCCAGGCGACCAGCTCCGCGCCTGCGGGCAGCGCCGCGGCGGCGCGCGCCAGTTCATCCGGATCTGGCGCCGGCTGCGGGGCGGGCGGCGCCGTCGGCACGGCCGAGCTTGCCGGCGTCGGGTTCGTGGCCGCCGGCGCGGCTGCAGCCACGTCCGGGCCCGGCGCGCGGGCGCGCCACGCCATCCAGCCCACGGCGGCCACGACCGCAACCAGCGCGGCCGCGAGCAGCGCACCGCGCGAACGACGCCGGCCGGCAACGCCCAGCACTTCGTCCGCCGCGTGCTCGACCAGGCGCTCGCCGACCTGCAGTTCGTCGGCGACGTAGCCGGCCAGCAGCGCGCGTTCGGCGATCACGTTGATGAGCCGCGGCACGCCGCCGGAACGCCGGTGCAGGCTGCGCATCGCCAGGCGCGTGAATGGATGCCGCGTGGCGCCCGCGACGGCCAGCCGGTGGCGCAGGTAAGCCTCGGTCTCGTCTTCGTCCAGCGGCGTCAGGTGGTAGCGCGCGGTCACGCGCTGCGCCAGCTGGCGCAGCTCGGTGCGATCGAGCAGGACGCGCAGCTCCGGCTGGCCGAGCAGGATGATCTGCAGCAGCTTCTGGGTCGGGGTCTCGAGGTTGGTGAGCAGGCGGATCTGCTCCAGCGCCTCGACCGGGAGCTGCTGCGCCTCGTCCACGATCAGGACCACGCGCAGGCCCTGGGCGTAGGCGTCGAGCAGGTAGTGGTTGAGCCGGTCGACCAGCGCCTTGGCGCTGCCGCGCGCACCCTCGATGTCGAGGCGCAGCTCGTCGGCGATCGATTCGAGCAGTTCGACCGGCGACTGCCGGGGGTTGAGCACCAGGGCCACGCGCGTGCGCTCGGGCAGCTGCCCCAGCAGCAGGCGCGACAGCGTGGTCTTGCCGGTGCCGACCTCGCCGGTGAGCTGCACGAAGCCGCCGCTGCCGCCCTGGCCGATGCCATAGACCAGGTGCGCCAGCGCGTCGCGATGGCGTTCCGACAGGAACACGAAGCGCGGGTCGGGCGTGATGGCGAAGGGTGCCTCGCGCAGGCCGTAGAACTCGAGATACATGGCGCCTACTGTAACGGGTAGGGCTTCTGGGACCCCGCAGGCCGATGGCGGTTCCGCGCCCGGCTTGCCGTTGGGGTTGCGTGCGGCCGTATCCGCCGGCAAAGTCGTCGGGCCGGGGGGCCGCGGTCGCTGCGTTCGGGGAGAACGGCATGACGCGCATTTCGCCACGCTTTGCCGCCAGCGTGGCCCTGCTCGGCGCCTGCGGAACGGTGTCCGCCGGCGGATTCCAGCTGCGCGAGAACGACGTGCGCGCGCTCGGACGCGCCTACGCCGGCGTGGCCAGCGCGCCCGACAACACCGTGGTCGCGATCAACAATCCCGGCGCGCTCGGCTTCCTCGAAGGCCGCCAGGTCGCGCTCGACCTGCATGGCGTCGATCCCGATGCGCGTTTCAGTGGCAGCGGCATCGATGCCGCCGGCGCACCGCTGCAGGGCGGCGACGGCGGCGACCCGGCGACGCTCGCCGCGGTGCCGGCCACCACGTACCACCAGCCGCTCGGCGAGCGCTGGCACCTGGGCCTGTCGCTGGGCGCGCCGTACGGCCTGGAAACCCACTACGACGAGGACTGGGTCGGTCGCTACCAGGCCCTGCGCTCGAAGCTGACCACGGTGGAACTCGGCGCGGCGCTGGCCTACGAAGTGAACGAGCGCCTGTCGCTGGGCGCAGGCGTGGGCGCGCGCTACGCCGATGGCGTGCTGTCGAACGCGATCGACCTCGGCGCCATCCTCGCCGCGCAGCAGGTGCCGGGATTCGCGCCGCAATCGGCCGACGGCAAGGCCGAGGTCAGCGGCGACGACTGGGTGCCGACCCTGACGCTGGGCCTGCTGTGGCGCGCCACGGATTCAACCAGGCTCGGCCTCGCATGGCGTTCCGCCGCCGACCTGGAACTCGACTCCGAGGCCGATTTCGACGTGCCCGACGCGGTGGCCGCGGTGCTCTCCGCCAGCGGCAGCGAACTGTTCCGCGATACCGGCGCCATCGCCTCGATCGCCAATCCCGCGACCGCAACCGCCAGCGTGTACCACCAGACCGCCAGCGGCATCGGCATCGCGGCCGACATCGCCTGGACCGGCTGGAGCCGCTTCGAGCGCATCGATGTCGCGTTCGACAACCCGGCCCAACCCGACGTGCGCGAGATCGCCAACTGGCGCGACACCTGGTACGCGGCGTTCGGCGTGGACTGGCCGCTCAACGCGCAATGGACCCTGCGCGCCGGCGTCGCCCACGACCAGACCCCGACCCGTGACGAGTACCGCTCGCCGCGCGTCGCCGATGCCGACCGCAACTGGGCGTCGCTGGGCGCGACCTGGGCGCCCGGGGGCGAGTGGGTCTTTGACCTCGGCTACGCGCACCTCTTCTTCGTCGACGATCCGACCGTGTCCAACCGCGCCGCCACCGGCAGCACGCTGGCGGGCAGCTTCGATTCCAGCGCCGACGTCGTGGGCGTTGCGGCGCGCTGGCGCTTCTGAGGCGCCGGTGGCCTGCGTTCGCTTCGACCGGCGTTGGACATTGATATAGGCCACGGGATGCCGATCGCGGCGCCCCGCGTGATTCCCACCCACCTGGAGACCGGCATGCACACCTTGCGTTCGATCGGATTGCGCACCCTGGCTGGCGCCGTGCTCGGCGTCCTCGCACTGTCGGCCGCCGGCACCGGCGCGGTCCTCGCGGCCGAAACCGCGGCGCCGGCGGGCAAGGCCCTGCCCGCGGGCGGCGGCGAGCCCGGCAAGGTCTTCATGGCCAATCATGCGGCGATGAAGGCCGGCGATGTCG
>JAGOEZ010000122.1 GCA_017997455.1 Lysobacterales bacterium
TGCGAAGCGTCGCGCGGACTCGGCCAGGTCGGCGGCGCGCGCCTGCGCGTCGTAGGCGTGCTCGGTGGCCTTGGCATAGCGGCCCAGCAGCTCGGGCGCGAGGGCGCGCGCGCAGGCGCCTGCGTCGGCGTCGAGACCGAAGTGCGCGACGACCTGCGCCAGCACTGCGGCGCGGTCGGCCAGGAAGGCGGCGAAGTCCAGGCGCAGCACGCGCGCGCCAAGGCGCCGCTGCGCGTCGGCGAAGCGCGCGGTCTCGGCAATCCAGCCCAGCGCGATGCGCTCGGCCGTCGACAGCGGCGGCAGGCGCAGGGCCTCGTCGCCCAGCCAGCGGTGCAGGAAGGCCAGGCGCGCGGGCGCGAAGCGCAGCGCATCGGCGCGCGCTGGCGGCGACTTCAGGATCGTGGCGAGGTAGTCGGGCAGCGCCACCGACAACAGGAGCGCGCGGGCCTGCGGATGCCGCGCCAGCCACGGATGGATCAGCGCATTGCAGCTGCTGGTCGCCTTGGCCAGCACCCGGGTCTCGCCCGCGCCGCGGCGGGCCATGAGCCCCAGCACCGCGTCGGCCAGCGCCTGCCATTGGCCCGCGTCGAGGCGCGCGGTCGGAAGCGGCAGTTCCTCGTGCAACGCAGCCAGGGTCCGCAGCGGCAAGGGCTCGCGCAGCACGCGCACGCCGGGCAACTCGCCCAGCACCCGCGCCAGCAGGGTCGAGCCGCAATGGCCGACATGGAAGATCGCGTGCGGCGCGTGGCCCACGCAGGCTTGCGCCCGCTCGCGCAGCGTGGCCAGCGGGATGCGGAAACCGTCACTGCGCCCCGCCAGCACGCGCTCGTCGAGGAACGCGGCATCGCGGATCGCCGCGGGTTCGAGCCGCACCAGCAGCGCGCGGTCGGCGTCGAGGTCGAGCTGGTGGCAGAACCAGTCGGGCGTATCGGCCAGGGTGGCGAGGACGGCAGCCGGGTCGGTCATGAGGTCATGGTCGGGCATGGTGGCGGGGCCCATCGCGCGCAGAGCGCGCTCCTACAGAGCCGGCTCTGCAGGAGCGCGCTCTGCGCGCGATAGGCCCCGCTCAAGCGTGCACCGGTCGTTCAATCGGCGCGCAGCAGGCCGTACTTGAGCACGCACCAGATCGCGCGCACGCCGTCCTTCCAGCCGATCTTCTTGCCTTCCTCGTAGGTGCGGCCGTGGTAGGAGATGCCGACCTCGTAGATCCGCACCTTGGGGATGCGCGCGATCTTCTGCGTGACCTCGGGCTCGAAGCCGAAGCGGTTCTCGCTGATCCGGATCGACTGGATCAGCTCGCGCCGGAACAGCTTGTAGCAGGTCTCCATGTCGGTGAGGTTGAGGTTGGAGAAGACGTTGCTGGCGAGCGTCAGGCACTGGTTGGCGAGGTAGTGCCAGAAATACAGCACGCGGCGGGTCTCGCCGGTGAGGAAGCGGCTGCCGTAGACCACGTCGGCGTGGCCCTCGCGCAGCGGCGCCAGCAGCTTGGCGTACTCGCGCGGGTCGTATTCGAGGTCCGCGTCCTGGATCACCACGTAGCGCCCGCTGGCGCGCGCGATGCCGGTGCGCAGCGCCGCGCCCTTGCCCTGGTTGACCTCGTGGCGCGCGAATACGTCGACCAGCGGCTTGAGCTCGCCCTCGAGCAGGGCGGCACTGCCGTCGCTGGAGGCGTCGTCGACCACGATCACCTCGAGCGATTCCACCCCGCTGGCGCGCACCGCCTCGAGGATGCGACGCAGGGTGCGGGCCTCGTTGTAGCAGGGGATGACGACGGACAGTTCGGCGGCCATGGTTTGGGCGGCTGGGTGGGCTGGCGGTGGAAACCGGGCCGAGTCTAGCGCGCAGCGGCGCGGCGTCGAGCCCCGGACTCAGCCGGCGCGGGCGCGCCGCAACTCGCCGGCGACGTCGGCGTAGCCCAGCATCAGGGCCACGTCGTAGGCGTCGCGGCCGAGGCGGTCGCGGCGCGCGCGGTCGGCGCCGGCGCGCAGCAGGACCGCGCAGGCGCCGAGTTCGCCGTGCATCGTGGCGGCGTGCAGGCAGGACACGCCACGTTCGTCCTGGGCGTCGACCTCGGCGCCGCGCGCGAGCAGCAGCTGGGCCAGCTCGGGCAGTGCGCGTTGCGGGGCCGGGGTCGCCGCCTGCGCGCGCGCGCCCAGCAGCAGCAGCAGCGGGGTCTGGCCCTGGCGGTTGCGCGCGTCGATCGCGCAGCCGGCCTCGAGCAGCAGCTCGAGCAGGCGCCGGCAGCGCTCGCCATCGGTGGCGCCGAAGCTGTACTGCGCCGCGGCGTGCAGCGGGCCCGTGCCCTGGTCGTCGAGCGCGTGCGGCGAGGCGCCGCGCATGAGCAGGGTGCGCGCGATCTCGGGCAGTCCCAGCGCCGCGGCCACCATCAGCGGCGTGCTGCCGCCGGGCAGTGGCTGGTCGACGTCGACGCCCGCGTCCAGCAGCCGGGCCACGATCGCCTCGCGCTTGCCGCTCACCGCCGCCGACAGGCAGGTCGCGCCGGTGGCCGCCGCGACCGCGGGATCGGCGCCGCGACGCAGCAGTTGCGCCGCCAGCTCGACGTGGCCGCCGCCGCAGGCGCGCAGCAAGGCGGTGCAGCCCTGCGCGTCGCGTGAGTCGAGCCCGAGGCCCAGCTCGAGCAGGCGCTCGACCGCGGCGTTGTCACCGAGCGCCGCCGCCGCTGCGAGATCGGCGCCGCGCAACGCGCGTGCCGGGTGGCGGAAGCCGCCATTCCACGACAGCCAGCGCGCCAGGCCACTGCGCCCGGCGGCGAGGGCCGCGCCGAGCGGGGTCTGGCCGTCGGCGGCCGGACGCTCGGGATCCGCGCCCGCGGCCAACAGCGCCATCGCCAGCGGCACCGCGCGCGCGTCGGGCCACGCGGCCAGCGCGTGCAGCGGGGTGCGGCCGCGCGCGTCGGCGGCATTGGGATCGTGGCCGCGCGCGAGCAGCGCGGCGAGCAGCGCGGGCACGCCGAGCTCGGCCGCGGCATGCACGCTGCTGCGCGCATTGGCGCCGCGCGCGCTGGCATCGGCGCCGCGTTCGAGCAAGGCCAGCGCCAGCTGCGCGCAGGCCTCGCGTTCCCCGGCTTCGTCGGCGGGGGCGTCGAGCAGCGCCACGAGGCGGGTGGCGCCGACCGTGGCGCCGTGCCCGAGCAGGCGCGCGATCGCGGCCAGCGGCAGCGGACGCTGCGCCAGCGCGCGGTCCAGCAGCCGCACGCCCTCCGAATCGCCGGCTTCGGCAGGCACCGCGTGATCGAGCAGCCAGCCCAGCGAGGGCGCGGCGTCGGCGCAGGCGAGCTCGGCGGCCAGTCCCGCGAGCGCCGCGGGTTCCGGGCGCGGCTCGGCCCGCAGCAGTTCCGATGCCATGCCCTGGCGGCCGTGGCGCAGGGCCGAGCGCAGCAGCGCGATGCGGTCCGGCGTCGCGACGCCGCCGGGCGCTTCGTCGGCATCGCGCAGGGTTTCGGGCAGCGGATAGTCGGGATCGAGCAGGCGCACCAGTGGCCAGCGCCCCGCGGCCACGGCGTAGTCGACCGCGCGGCGGCCATCGCGCGTCGGCGTCGCCGGGTCCACGCCCACGGCGAGCAGCAGGCGCACGGTTTCCTCGTTGGCCTGGCGCGACTGGCAGGCGATCACCAGCGCGTTGCGGCCGGCCGGGTCGACCGGGTCCGGCGCCGGCTTGCGGAACACCAGGCGCTGCAGCGCGCGGTTCGCGCCGCTGCGCGCGGCATCCATCAGCGCGGTGACGCCGTTGGCGTCGCGCTCGTCGGCGGGCGCGCCGGCGGCGAGCAGCGCATCGAGCATCTCGGCGTGGTTGTGCAGGGCGGCGGCATGCACCGCGTTGCGCCCGAGCAGGTCGCGCGCGCCGGCATCGGCGCGGTGGCGCAGCAGCAGCTTGACCATGCCGGGCAGGTCATCGGGCCCGCTCGCGGCCGCGATCAGCGCCGGCTGCGCGCGCGCCACCTCGGGTTTCGCGCCGCGCTCGAGCAGGAAGCGGGCCAGGGTCTCGTTGCCGGCGGCGCAGGCCGTGCCCAGCGGCGTGAGGCCCTCGCGGCTCACGGCGTTCGGATCGGCGCCGGCGTCGACCAGCACCGCCGCCACCGTGGCCTCGCACGACAGCGCGGCATAGTGCAGCGGCGTGCGGCCCTCGGCATCGGCGCGCCGCGGGTCGGCGCCATTGGTGATCAGGGTCATCACCGCCTCGCCGCGTCCCTGGTAGCTGTCGCGGGTCGCGGCGATCAGCGGCGTGAGCCCGGCTACCGCGCGATCGAGGTCGACGCCGCGCGCGATCAGCGCGCGCAGCAGTCGCAGGTCGGCACAGGTCGCGGCCATGATCGCGAGCGAGCGCTGGTCGCGGTCGTGCGGGCGCGGCTGCGCGTCGGGCTCGGCGCCGTGCGCGAGCAGGGCCAGCGCCAGCTCGACCTGCCCGCTGGCGGCCGCGGCCAGCACCTGCGCGTTGCGGGTCGCGGCATCGGCCGGCTTGAGCACGATGGGCGCGAGTTCAGGCGCGGGCGCGCTGGCCGCGGGCAGCGCCTCTTCCTCCTCGCGACCGGCATCGAGCAGCAGCCTTTCCGTGCGGCTCGCGACCAGGCCATGCACCAGCGGGCACAGGACCAGCGCATAAAGCCACAATGCCGTCAGTCGCAGTTCGGAGGGTACCGCGCCGGTGAGGCCGGCCAGGCTCAGGGCGCCGGCCACCAGCAGCAGCATGCCCAGCGCCACCGGCAGCCCGGAACCGAAGTAGACCTCGCGCTCGCCGGTGAGGTGGCGCGCGAACGCGAAGCAGCGCGCGATCGCGCTCACGATCCACGAGCGTGCGCCGGCGGGCGGGTAGGCGTCGTCCCACAGGAAGGCGAGGCCGAACACCGGCCACAGCCGCCACAGCGCGCCCAGCGCCAGCGCGATGCCGAGGGACAGCAGCGCGGCATTGAGCGCCGTGGGATCCGCGCCGAGCCGGATCGTCGGCGTGCCCACCACCAGCGCGACGAAGGCGGCGTAGGCCAGCAGCAGGACGAAGTAGGTGGTGCCGCGGCGCAATGCCAGCTGCGCGAAGTCGGCGTCGAGCAGGTAGCCGAAGGCGCCCACGATCCCCGCCAGGTAGAGCGGCTGGGCCAGCAACAGCGGCAGCAGCGCGGCCGGGTGGTCGATGAACGCCGCCAGCGCGGTCAGCGCCAGCGCCGGGAGCAGGAACCGCAGCCGCGCGAGGAAGCCGGCGAAGCGGCCGAAGCGTGGTGACATGGGGCGCGAGTATAGGGGGCGGGGTCGCGCGCGCGGCTGAATGGTCGCCGGTCGCCGGCTTCAGTGCCGACGCGCGGCGAGCGGATCGTCGGGCGGGAACTGGAGGTGGAAGCCGGCCTGCGCGAGGTTGGCCAGCACCACGCCCGCGTCGGCCTGCGCCAGGCGGCGCTCCGGCGTCAGCGCCAGTTCCATCACGAACTCGAGCGCGCCGAGTCCGCCGGCGAGCGCCGCCGGCAGCAGCGCGAAGGCATCGCGCTCGCGCAGGTACACGTAGGTGCCGGGGCGGCGCGTGGACTTGTAGATGTAGCAGCGCATGGCGATGGGCGGCGAGCCGGGCGCCGCGACGGCGCCCCGCGCGCCCTCAGTCGTCGAGGCCGAAGCGCGTCGGCGCCGGCGGCGCCACCACCGGCGGCAGCGGATTCCTCGCCAGTTCGGCCAGCAGCACCTTGACCGCCTCCTCGATCGAGGGATCGCCGCCGGCGGCGATCCGCTCGGGCAGGTCCAGCACCTCGATGTCGGGCGCCACGCCCTCGTTCTCGACCGCCCAGCGGTTGTCGGTGTCCATGAAGCGGAACGTGGCGGCGAGCAGCAGCCCGTTGTCGGCCAGCGGCGGATTGCCGGAGATGCCGATCAGTCCGCCCCAGGTGCGGGTGCCGATGATCGGGCCGAGCTTGAGCTTGCGGAAGTAGTACGGCAGCGCGTCGCCGCCGGAGCTCGAATAGCCGTTGATCAGCATCGCCTTGGGCCCGCGATGGCTGATCCCCGGCGTCGCCTGCGGCTCGAGGCCGCGGCGCTTCCAGTAGTTGAGCGGCGTGCGGGCGAGGATCTCGATCATGCGGTCGGGGATGAAGCCGCCGCCGTTGTAGCGGTCGTCGATGATCAGCGCCTCCTTGTGCGCGAGCGCGGGGAAATCGCGGTTGAGCTCGCGGTTGCCTTCGACCGCGGTGTTCGGCAGGTGCAGGTAACCGATCCGCCCGCCGGAGAGCTGGTCGACCAGCGCGCGGCGCGAAGCCACCCAGTCGAGGTAGCGCAGGCCGCGCTCGCTGCCCAGGGTCTTGACCCGCAGCGTGCGCGCGCCCTCGGCGTCGGGCCGCGTGTTGACCCGGATCTCGACCACGCGCTCGGCCTTGTTCTCGGTCAGCGCCCACGGGTTGCGCACGCTGCGCGCATCGACGCCGTCGACGCTGATCAGGTACTCGCCCGCGCGCACCGCGACCCCGGGCTCGGCCAGCGGCGAGCGCGTGGCCTCGTCCCAGCTGCGGCCGGGGAAGATCCGCTCGATGCGGAAATAGCCGCTGGCGTCGGCGCTGAACTCGGCGCCGAGGAAGCCGCCGGGCTTGCGCGCCACCGCCGGCGCGTCGCCCTGCTGCACGTAGACGTGGCCGGCATTGGCTTCGCCGGCGATCTCGTGCAGCAGGTAGTCGAGGTCGGCGCGGTGCGCGACGTGGGGCACCAGGGCCTGGTAGCGCTCGCGCACCGCGTTCCAGCGCGCGATGCCGCCGTGCATGCCGGGGTCGTAGAACCAGTCGCGCAGGATGCGCCAGGCGTCGACGTATTGCTGCTGCCACTCGACCCGCGGGTCGATGCGCATCTCCATCTGCCCCAGCGCGAGCTTCGACTTCGCCGGATCCTGCTCCGGCTTGGCGTCGACGATGGCGTAGTCATCGCCGGTGCGCAGCAGCAGCTTCTGCCCATCCTGCGACAGCACGTAGCCGGTCACGCCCTCGGCCACGTCCTCGGTCTTGCGCGACTCGAGGTCGTGGTACTTGAGCACCAGCGGCCCCTGCTGCGGATTGCCGGCCGCCACGAACACGCCCCCGGCATTGGCGGCGAGGAACTGGTAGTTGCCGGCCGGCAGGTCCAGCGCCAGCACGCGCGCGGCGAAGCCGGCGGGATCGACGCGCAGCGACTTCGAAGCGATGTCGCCGCGCCCGCCCTTGGCACCGTCACCGCCATTCGCGCCTTGGCCTTGCTCCTTCCCGCCACCCGGCGCCACCGCCTCGTCGCTGCGCGGCCGGTTGAGCGCCGGCCCGTCGCTGGCCAGGGTGGCGGCGTAGACGCGGGTGGCGTTCGTATAGAGGTAGTTCTGCTCGTAGGCGCTGAAGGTCAGGCCGCCGTAGTCGCGATTGGAGAGGAAGTACAGGTAGCGGCCCTGCGGATCGAAGGCCGGGCTGAAGTCGTTGGCCTCGTCGCTGGTGAGCTGGTGGCTGCGGCCGTCGCCCAGGCCGTGGATCCAGATCGACTGCATGCGGCTGGCGTTGGTCTTGGTATAGGCCAGCCACTGGCTGTCGGGCGACCACGCGTACTCGGTGATGTCGTCGTGGATCGAGCTGTCGACCTCGTGGTTGCGGCCGCTCGCGACCTCGACCCAGCGCAGCCGCACCTTCTTGTCGGCATAGGCGAGCTTCTTCGAGTCCGGCGACCACACCGGGCCGAAGCGCCACACGTCGCCGTC
>JAGOEZ010000123.1 GCA_017997455.1 Lysobacterales bacterium
TCGACCACATGGCGGCGGCCTATGCGCGCCCGCGCTGCGCCTACTTCGTGGTCGAGCGCGAGGGCGTGGTCTGCGGCGGGGGTGGCGTCGCCCCGCTGGACGGGGGCGATCCCGACGTGTGCGAACTGCGCAAGATGTACTTCCTGCCTGCGTTGCGCGGGCAAGGCGCCGGCGCGGCGCTGATGCTCTGGTGCCTGGAGGCCGCCCGCATGCTGGGCTTCCGTCGCTGCTACCTCGAGACCCTGCACGGGATGGACGCGGCCCAGAAGCTGTACGAGCGCAACGGCTTCGCCCGCATCGACGGCCCGATGGGCGCGACCGGGCACTTCGGCTGCAACCGCTTCTACCTGCGCGAGCTCTGAGCGCTGCGCGCAGGCGATCGGCTACAATCCGCGCCCGATTTTCCCGCGCGGAATCCCCATGGAACTCGAAACGGTCAAGGCCGTCGTCAGCGGCGGCGCTTCCGGCCTCGGCCTTGCCGTCGCCCGCCACCTGCGCGCGCACGGCGGTGCGGTGGTGCTGCTCGACGTCAACGACGACAAGGGCGAGGCCGCGGCGGCCGCGATCGGCGCGCGCTACCTGCGCACCGACGTGAGCAGCGAGGACGGCGTGCGCCAGTCGATCGCGGCGGCGAGCGCGGCGATGGGCGGCCTCAACGTCGCGGTCAGTTGCGCCGGCATCCTCGGCGCCGGCCGCGTGCTGGGCAAGGACGGGCCGATGCCGCTGTCGCAGTTCGAGACCACCGTGCGGGTGAACCTGGTCGGCAGCTTCAATGTCGCCAAGGCCGCGGCGGCGCTCATGCAGCTCAACGCGCCGGGCGCCGATGGCGAGCGCGGCGTGATCGTCAATACCGCGTCGGTCGCGGCCTACGAGGGCCAGATCGGACAGGCGGCGTACTCGGCCTCCAAGGGCGGCGTGGTTGCCATGACCTTGCCGATGGCGCGCGAGCTGGCGCGCTTCGGCGTGCGGGTGATGACCGTGGCGCCGGGCATCTTCCTCACCCCGATGGCCGAAGGCATGCCGCCGGCGGTACACGACGCGCTGTGCGCGTCGGTGCCGTTTCCTGCGCGCCTGGGCCAGCCGGAGGAATTCGCCGCGACGGTGGCGCACATCCTGGTCAACCGCTATTTCAACGGCACGACGCTGCGCCTCGACGGCGCGGTGCGCATGCAAGCCAAATGACCCCGCTTTTGTAGGAGCGCATCTCATGCGCGACCGCGGACTGGGAGACCGCGGTCGCGCATGAGATGCGCTCCTACAGGGCAACTGCAACTGAAAGAAGACCATGAAAGCCTACGACGTCAAGCGCGGCAACGTGATCGAGCACAACGGCTCGATCTGGGTGGTCCGCGACGTGGAGCGCAGCGCGCCGACCGCCCGCGGCGGCAACACGACCTATCGCTTCATCCTCAACGCGGTGCCGGGCGGCAACAAGCTCGACCTCAGCCTGCGCGCCGACGACGACCTGGTCGAGGTCGAGCTCGACCGGCGCCAGGTGACGTATTCGTTCAAGGACGGCGAGGCCTTCGTGTTCATGGACGTGGAGAACTACACCCAGTACGCGCTCGATCCCGCGCTGGTCGGCGATGCCGCCGGCTACATCACCGAGGGGCTAGCGGACTGCTACGTCATGCTCAAGGACGAGCGGCCGATCAGCCTGCAACTGCCGGCCCACGTCGAACTCGACGTGGTGGAGACCGCGCCGGAATTGCGTGGCGCCACCGCCACCAAGCGCCCCAAGCCGGCGAAGCTGAGCACCGGCATGGAGATCCAGGTGCCCGAATACATCACCAACGGCGAACGCATCCGAGTCAGCACCGAAACCGGCGAGTTCGCGGGTCGGGCGTGAGGGCGCCGGGCGCTGCCGGGCCTTGCCCTGTAGGAGCGGCTTCAGCCGCGACCGGTCCCCATCGCGATGTAGGAGCGCATCTCATGCGCGACCGCGGGCTCGCAGGCTGCGGTCGCGCATGAGATGCGCTCCTACATCGCGATAGGCCGGGATCATGGCTGAGGCCCCACCAGTGGCAGCGGGACTCGACGGCCGCTCCGCGCACCAGAACCTCATCCGCGCGGTGCTTTTGATGACCGCGAGCGCGACGCTGTTCGGGGTGATGGCGATCACGATCCGCTACGCCTCGCGCCAGCTTCATCCCTTCGAGATCGCGTTCTTCCGCAACGTCTTCGGCTTCCTGTTCGCGCTGCCGCTGCTGCTGCGGCATGGCACCGGCATCCTGCGCACGGACAAGATGCCGCTGTACCTGACCCGCTGCGTGATCGGCATCGTGTCGATGCTGTGCGGCTTCTGGGCCCTGGTGAACCTGCCGCTGGCGCAGGCGGTGGCGCTGTCCTATGCGACGCCGATCTTCATCACCATCGGCGCGGTGCTGGTGCTGGGCGAAGTGGTGCGGGCGCGGCGCTGGACCGCGGTCGCGATCGGACTCCTCGGCGTGCTGGTGATCGTGCGTCCCTTCGACCATTCGTTCACCGCCGGGTCGCTGGTAGCGCTTGCCGCGGCGGCGCTGAGCGCGATGGTGGCGATCAGCATCAAGTTCCTCTCGCGCACCGAGCCGCCCGACGCGATCGTGCTGTGGACCACGATCATCTGGGTGCCGCTGTCCCTGCTGCCGGCGCTGGCGGTGTGGGAGTGGCCCAATGCGGCCTCGTGGGGCTGGGTGGCGGCGGCCGGTTTCTTCGGCACCGTGTCGCACATGGGCTGGACCCGCGCCAATCGCCTTGCCGACGCCTCCGTCATCGCCCCGATCAGCTTCGTGCAGTTGCCGGTGGTGGCAGTGCTCGCGTGGCTGCTGTTCGGCGAGACGGTCGATCGCTGGACCGTGGTCGGCGCGGCGGTGATCTTCGGCTCGACCTTCTACATCGCGCGGCGCGAAGCCCGCCTCGCGCGGCGCACCCTCGACGGCACGCCGGATCCTTCGTTGTAGGGGCGGCTTCAGCCGCGACCAGGCCTATCGCGCGCAGAGCGCGCTCCTACAAGGCAGGCTTTGTAGGAGCGCGCTCTGCGCGCGATAGACCCCGCCCGTGGCAGAACCCTCTTCCGCAGGGACAGGCCGGTTCAACCGCCACGCTGGGCGTAGCGCTTCGCGACGTAGTCCTCGATGATGGCGACGAAATCGCGCGCGATGCCCTCGCCGCGCAGGGTCATGGCCTTGCTGCCGTCGATGAACACCGGCGCCGCGGGCGCCTCGCCGGTGCCGGGCAGGCTGATGCCGATGTTGGCGTGCTTGGATTCGCCGGGGCCGTTGACCACGCAGCCCATCACCGCCAGCGTGAGGTTCTCGACGCCGTCGTACTGCACCCGCCACTCGGGCATGCGCGCGCGCACGTGTTCCTGCACCGCCTGGGCCAGTTCCTGGAACAGGGTGCTGGTGGTGCGCCCGCAACCCGGGCACGCGGTGACCATCGGGGTGAAGGCGCGAAGGCCCATGGTCTGCAGCAGTTCCTGCGCCACGATGACCTCGCGCGTGCGCGATTCGCCGGGCTCGGGCGTGAGCGAGATGCGGATGGTGTCGCCGATGCCCTCGCCCAGCAGCACCGCGAGCGCCGCGCTCGACGCCACGATGCCCTTGCTGCCCATGCCGGCTTCGGTCAGGCCCAGGTGCAGGGCATGGTCCGAGCGGCTGGCGAGTTCGCGGTAGACCGCGATCAGTTCCTGCACGCCGCTGACCTTGCACGAGACCACGATCGCGTCGGCCGGCAGGCCCAGCTCGATCGCGCGCGCGGCCGAATCCAGCGCCGAGCGGATCAGCGCCTCGCGCGCCACCCGGCCGGCGTCCCAGGGTTCGGCGCGCGCATGGTTCTCGTCCATCAGGCGCGCGACCATGGCCTGGTCCAGCGAGCCCCAGTTGGCGCCGATCCGCACCGCCTTGCGCAGGCGCGCCGCGGTTTCCACGATCGCGGCGAACTGCGCGTCGCGCTTGTGCCCGAAGCCGACGTTGCCCGGATTGATCCGGTACTTGGCCAGCGCCTCGGCGCAGGCCGGCTCGCCGGCCAGCAACTGGTGCCCGTTGTAGTGGAAGTCGCCGATCAGCGGCACCGAGCAGCCCATCATGTCGAGGCGCTCGCGGATGCGCGGCACCGCGGCCGCGGCCTCGGGGGTGTTGACCGTGACCCGCACCAGTTCCGATCCGGCGCGTGCCAGCTCCGAAACCTGTTTCGCGGTGCCGGCCACGTCGGCCGTGTCGGTGTTGGTCATCGACTGCACCACGACCGGCGCGCCGCCGCCGATGGCCACGGAGCCGATGCGCACCGTGCGCGTGGCGCGGCGACCGCGCAGGATCGATGGTTCGATCATCGACACGACCGCTCAGGCCGCCGCGCCGTTGCCGTTGGCCCCGCTGCCATTGGCCCCGCTCCCAATGGCATTGGCCGCGCGCGGCGCCAACCGCAGGTAGGAGCCGCTCTGCTCGAGCACGGCGATGCCCGGCATCTCGACCAGTTCGGCGGTGTCGCGCTCGGCATAGCGCTCGGGCGCGATCACCAGTTCGTAGCGCAGCGCGCCGCGCTCGAGCACGCTGGGCGCGACCACGCTGTAGGGGCGGATTTCGCCGTCGGCGCCGCGCATCGCCTCGAGCCGGATCGCGCGCACCGGCGGCTTGGGGTGCCCCTGGCCATCGAGCGTGCGCAGCACCGCGGCGCGCGCCTGGCGCGCCAGCAGCTCGATGCCGGCGTCGACCCGGCCCTCGGGGGCGATCCGCAACCAGCGGATCATGCCGATCATCCAGTCGCGGTCCCCGCCCTCCTCCTCGTCGGCCTGCGCCACCGCGACGATCTCGCCGACCCGCGCGCGCACGGCGTCGGCGCGGTCCCATTCGATGCGATAGCCGCCCAGGCTCTGGTCGATCACCTTGGCGCGGTAGACCTCGGGCCGGGTGAACTCCAGGCCCTGCGCGGTCCAGGCCGCGGCGCGGTCGCGATCGCTCAGGTGCACCGCCGGCCCGCAGGCGCGACGCACGAAGTTCTCGAAGTCGAGCTCGCCGGCCAGGAAATAGTGGATCGCGTGCAAGCCGACCAGGGTGTCGAGCAGGTGGCCGGCCGGCAGGCGCACGTGGTTGCGGCTCGCCAGCGGGGTCCAGCTCTGCATGATGCGGCGGATCAGCTGCGGCTCGACCGAGACCGCGGCCGCGTTCTTGAGCCGGAAGCTGATCGGCCCCTGCACGCCCCCGACCAGGCTCAGCTGGCGCTCCAGTTCGCGCTCCAGCGGATTGGTGTCGAAGTACAGCACCGCGCCGGCTTCGCTGGAGCGTTCCTCGGGGAGGTAACCCGGGCCGCGATCCTCGTCGAGCGGAATCGCATAGGCGTGCTCGCCGGCCGGGCCGCTGCGCAACTGCGCCATTCGCGCCCATGAGCGCGTGACGAGCCAGGCTTCGTGGATGTCCTTCTGCGCCAGGCGGTAGGGATTGGAGATCGCCAACAGCAGCGCGTGCAGGTAGCTCCAGCGCGGGCTGACGTCGGTCCCGCCCAGTTCCGGGTCTTCGACGGCCTTGTCTTCCAGGCGCAGCCATTGCGCGACGCGGTACAGGTCGTGCAGCGCCAGCCACAGCCCGGTGGGCGGCGTCGAGTACAGCAGGTAGGCCTTGGACAACTGCCCGCCGAGGTGGGCGATGGCGCGCTCCAGTGCCAGCGCCACCGTCTTGCCGCGCATGAACGGGATCTTGCCGTCCGATCCGACCAGGTCGAGCAGCGCCATGCGATAGCCCAGCGCCATCTCCTCCTGGAAGTCGCGGGCCACGGTGCCGAGCTGGGCCTTGGCCGGCGGCAGCGGGAAGGTCGAGCCGACGATCTGGCGGTCGACGTTCTCGGCGATCTGGCTGACCGGGCGCCGCAGCGCCTCGAGCGCGGCGATCCGCTCGACCGGGTCGATGCGCAGGCGGTTGATCGCGCGCAGGGCCTGGTAGAGCTGGCGCGCGGTGGCGCTGGCATTGGCCATCGGCAGGGCCGCGATCCATTGCCGCAGCTGGCGCGCCTCGGTGCTGAAGGCGTCGGCGCCCGGCGCACGGCGTTCCGGCAGGCCCTCACCCAGGCGTCGGTAGAATGCGCTCATGCAATCGGCGGGCTACGCACAAGGGTCGATTCTATGCAGTATCGGCAGCGGCGGCGAGCCAAGGCCGCCTGGAAGCGCGGCGACGCCCTGGCCGGCGTGTCCGCGACGATGCGATTCCCACCTGGAGCGATGATGTCCCGCACCCTGCTTGCCGGCCTCCTGTTGGCCGTTTCCCTCGCCGCCGCGGCGGCGCCGCGCCCGCTCACGGCCGACGACCTCTGGGCGATGCAACGCGTGGCGCAGCCCGCGGTCTCGCCCGATGGCCAGTGGGTCGCCTTCGTGGTCACCCACTACGACACCGCCGCGAACACCAACGACAGCGACCTGTGGCTGGTTCCCGCGGCCGGGGGCACCGCGCGGCGGGTCGCCGGCAATAGTGGAAGCGCGACCGCGCCCTTCTGGAGCAACGAGGGGCAACTGGGCTTCCTGCTCGCGCGCGAGGGACAACCCGCGCAGCCGTGGTCCCTGCGCATCGGTGCTGGCGAACCGCAACCGCTCGCGCAGTTGCCGGTGGCGGTCAAGCGCGCGCGCTGGCTGCCGGGCGGCCGCGCGCTGGTCTTCGAGGCCCTGACCTTCCCCGACCTCGATGCCCGCTTCGCCGAGGTCCAGGCCCGCGTCGACGCGCTCAGGGCCGACAAGACCCAGGCCCGGATCAGCGAATCGCGCCTGCTGCGCTACTGGGACCGGTACCTGACCGACGGCATGGTGCCGCACCTGTTCGAGCTCGACGTGGCGAGCGGCGCGGTGCGCGACCTGATGCCGGGCTTCGACCGCATCACCGGCTTCGAAGGTTTCGAGTGGGACCTGTCGGCGGACGGCGCGGAGATCGCCTTCTCCGCCAACAACACCGCGCCACCGCACCGGGAGCTGAACTTCGACATCTACGCGCTCGACCGCGCGCGCGGCACCCTGGCCAACCTCACGCCGGCCAGCCCCGGCGCCGACACCCGCCCCGTGTACGGGCCGCGCGCGCATGACCTGCTCTTCGGACGCACTGCGCGCGCCGGGATCCCCTCGGACTTCACCCGCCTCGTCCTGCTCGAACGCGCGCCGGCGCGCGAACGCGAGGTCGCCGCCGGCCTCGACGCGGCCAAGGGCGCTTGGGTGTTCGGCGCCGACGGGCGCTCGGCCTGGTTCAACGCCGAACGCGATGGCCGCGTCGACCTCTACCAGGCCAGCTTCGCCGGCACGAAGGCGCGCCGCATGGCCGAGGGCGGGAGCATCGACGCGATCGAGCGCGTCGACGACGGCGTGGTCTACCTGCGCCACGACTTCAGCCATCCGGCGGAACTGCATCGCTACGACCCCCACGCTTCCGGCCGCGTGCGCCGCCTGACCGCGTTCAACGACGGGCTCCTCGCCAAACTGGCCATGGGACGGGTCGAGCGCTTCGACTACCCCGGCGTGGACGGCGACGCGGTGCAGGCCTGGCTGGCATACCCACCCGACTACCGCGCCAACCAGCGCTACCCGCTGCTGGTCCTGGCCCACGGCGGCCCATTCACGAGCTGGACCGACGCCTGGAGCTACCGCTGGAACGCGCAGGTCTTCGCCGCGCGCGGCTGGCTGGTGGCGATACCGAACTTCCATGGATCGATGGGGCGCGGCCAGGCCTATGCCGACGCCA
>JAGOEZ010000124.1 GCA_017997455.1 Lysobacterales bacterium
GTTTGAAACGCTAATTCACTCTGGCCCCTTTTCCGGGCCCCTTTTCCGGAGTTCGACCCCATGCCTCAACGGCATGGGCGACCGGCGTATCATGCTCAGCGCGCGGATCGCCCGGGCCGACATGTCGAGTCCGGCGTCGTGCGGAGGGTCTTGCCATGATCGAGGCTCGCTGGCGGCTTGTTGCATGCGTCTCGGTGCTGGTATTCGCCACCGGCGTCGACGCGGCATCGCGACTGACTAAGGTCGTGGACAGCTTCGACCAGGTGCCGGGCGCGGGAACCGGCGTCGCCTTCGTGCTGCCCGGCACCGCCGCGGCGCACAAGAACGGGATCTTCGTGTTCCAGGCCGAGGTTTCCGGCGTCAAGGGGCTGTGGCGCAGCGGGCCCGCGCCGGCTGCATTCACGCGCCTGGTCGACGGCAACACCGCGATCCCGTCCGGGAGCGGCTTCTTCCGCGACCTGGTGCCGTTCCGGTTCGACGGCAACTCCGTCGTATTCCGCGGCGACGACCAGTTCGAGTTCGGCGGGCAGGCCGGCTACTACGCCCAGCCCGTCGCGGGCGGGGCGCCCACGATGCTGGCCAACCAGGGCACCTTGGTGCCGCCTGCCAACACAGTGAGCTTCGGCACCAACATCGGCTTCCCCGGCGGCACGCAGGAACAGATGGCGCTCGACGCCGGCACCCTGGTGTTCGCCGACGACAGGGAGGCCGGCAACTATGCGATCCCGGTTCCGGCGGGCCCGTTGCGTGCGCTGGGCACGACGGCCTTCGCGATCTGCGAGACCGGCAATTTCCTCGCCTTGATCTGGGCCAATCCGGAGATCAGCGGCAACACGGTCGTAATGGGAATCGGCGGCGGCGCGGGTGCTGCGCTGTATGCCTTCCCGCTGGGCGGCGTGAGCGGCATCGTGGACGCATGCGCCACGCCGCGCCTGCGCGCCAACAACGGGTTTCGTATCGCCAGCCGCAATGTGGCCATGCCGGGCGGAGGCGCGAACTTCGACGCCTTCGCCTTCAACACGCTGCGCATCGATGGCGACCGCGTGGTCTTCCGTGGCGGCAACGGCCTCGGGCGATTCGGCATCTACAGCAGCGCCACCGATGGCTCGGGCCTGATAGAACTGGTGAGCACCGAGACGCCCGTGCCCGGCGGCGTCGGCAACTTCCAGGGGCCGGTCGCGGGCTTGAGTCTCGACCGCATCGTGATCGGTGGCGAGGTCGTGGTGTTCCGCGGCACCGATGCGAGCGCGTTCCAGGGCGTGTACGCGGTGCCGGTTCGCGGCGGGCAGGTGGTGGAGATCGTGCGTGCCAACGACATGCTGCCCGACGGCCGCACGGTCTTCGCCGCAGGCGGCGCGGCGCTCGCGCCCGAACTGTTCAACGGCGATTCGATGGACGGCCGCAGCCTGGCGCTGCGTATCGACTTCACCGATCCCCAGCGCGGCTTCGGCAGCGGCATCTACGCCATCGACCTTCCAGGGGCTCTGTTCGCCGACGGTTTCGAGAACCCCTGATGCCCAATCCCGGGGTATTCCGCGAAACGGTGCCATGACCCGGTGCCAGAGACGGAAAGCGCGGGCAGCGCATGCCGTCCGCTATCCACACCAAAAACGCATCCTGACCCCGGCTTTCGCTAGGGCTTGACGAAGGTCGCCCGGCTCGCCTCCTGCAGCTTCACCGCGCAGGTGGCGCGCACCGGCGTGCCGTCCGGAAGGAATTCCGTGTACCTCGTGTCGATCGACTCGATCACGCCCTCGAACGCGATCGCGCCTGCACCGGCGGCGACCTTGACGCGCGTGGGTCGGCGCTTGTCCTGCGGGCCTGTTCCACTGGCGTCCATCACCAGCGAGAGCGCCACCAGCTGCGACACATAGGCGCTGTGCACGTCCGTGCCATTGGCCGAGGTGTCGAACTCGAGCGTGAACGCCATGGTCCGTCCCTTCGCCTGGCGGAACTGCAGTTCGGGCTGGTCTCCGGACGAGGTCGGCGCCCGGGTCCACGGAACCGCCTTGACGATCGCGATCTCCGTCGGATTGGACTGCGCGACGAAAGTGGTGGCGCTATCGAGGCCTACCAGGGTGAACATCCCGGCGGCGAGCGCGGGCGCGACGGAAGCGCCGGATGCGATCAATGCGGCGATCGCGAGTAGTCGAAAGCCGTTGCGCTGTCTGGGCACGCGATTCTCCAGGCGGGCAGTCGATGGACTTTACTCTGGCGCACGACTTCACCGAATTCGCAGTTGCGTCGTGATGCGTGATGCGATAGCATCAGAGGCATGCGAACCACCCTGGACATCGACGACGACGTGCTTGGCGCGGCCAAGGAGATTGGTCGACGCGAGCGCAAGACGGCGGGCGCGGTCATCTCCGAACTGGCGCGGCGTGCGTTGACGCAGGCCGTGGTGGCGCCGGCCAAGGGCGTGCGCGAACCGAAGGCAAGCTATGGCTTCGCACCGCTTCCCGCTCGAGGCGTCGTCGTCACCGACGAGTTGGTCAATCGCCTGCGCGAGGACGCCGGCGACTAGTGCGCGCGCTGCTTGACGTCAACGTCTTGATCGCGCTGCTCGATTCCGCGCATACGCAGCATGCCGTCGCGCATTCGTGGCTGCGACGGAACATCGGCGGGGGCTGGGCGTCGTGCCCGATCACCCAGAACGGCGTCGTGCGCATCATGAGCCAGCCTGGTTACCCGCAGGCCATCAGCCTGCAACGCGCGGGCTTGCTGTTGCGACAGGCCACGGCAACCGCGCATCACGCGTTCTGGCCCGACGCCATCAGCCTGCTCGACGATTCGCGAATCGACCTGGACCGGGTCCATGGACCCCGGCAGATCACCGACGCCTACCTGCTCGCACTTGCGGTGCATCACGGCGGCTGCTTCGTCACCTTCGACACCGCTATCGCCGCCAGCGCCGTTCGCAAGGCGGGCGCGAAAAACCTCGTGGTCCTGTAGCGGAGCCGCTCCAAGGGGCGTCATCCCGGCGCATGCCGGGATCCAGTCCAAGCGAATCGGTGACACCGTTCCCGCTACTCGAAGCCATTGGCAAACAGCGTGTTGGCGAGGAGCCCGCCATCGACGGTGGTGATGCTGATCAGGTTCGGCGCGAAGGTGTACACGTCGGTGAAGCCCAGCGTCGCGCCAGTCGGATTGATGTCGCTGTCGGTCAGGTCGCTGGGCGGCGAGTCCTTGGGCGAAAAGGCGTCCTGCACCGTCGGCAGCACCACGCGCACCCGGTAGTCGCCGGGGCCGGGCGCTTGCAGGAGATAGATGCCGCTGGCATTGGTGGTGGCGGAATCCAGCAGCTGGTTGCGGGTCGAGTTCCACAGTTGCACGACCACGGCGGGGATCCCGGGCTCGCCGGCGTCCTGCACGCCGTCGCGATCGGCATCGTTCCAGACGAAATTGCCGACATTGATCGGCAGGCGCACGATGCCGCCGTCGATGGCGGTCGATGCAGCCGAAACCGCAAGCACGTCGGTGTAGCCGATATCGGTGCCGGAGGGGTTGACGTCGCTGTCGAGCAGGTCCGAGGCGCCGGCATCCTTCGGGGCGTAGCTGTCCTGCGACGCCTTGGCCACGCGGATCCGGTAGCTGCCCGGGCCCGGTGCCTGCAACTGGTACCCCCCGGTGGCGTCGGTCGTGGTGCTGAGCAGGTTGAGCGTCCTGGTGTCGTTCCAGAGTTCGACCGTGGTGCCGGCGATGCCGGGCTCGCCGGCGTCCTGCACACCATCGGCGTCGTAATCGTTCCAGACCCGGTCGCCGAGCGCGATCGGCGCGCGCACGATGCCGGCATCGATGGTGGTGATGCTGATCAGGTTCGATGCAAACACATAGGTGTCGGTGAAGCCGAGCAGGGTGCCGCTGGGGTTGATGTCGCTATCGGTCTGGTCGGTGGGTGCGGCGTCCTTGGGCGAGAACCCGTCGCCGGCCATCGGCAGGACCACGCGCACGCGATAGTTCCCCGGTCCCGGCGCCTGCAGCGCATAGATCCCGGCGGCGCTGGTCACGGCCGAATCCAGCAGCTGGCTGCGGGCCTCGTTCCACAACTGCACGGTGACGGAACCCAAGCCGGGTTCATTGGCATCCTGGATGCCATCGGCGTCGACATCGTTCCACACCAGGTTGCCGACGTTGATCGGGGTGACGCCGGCCTGCGGCGCGCTCGACGCGAAAACCAGAAGCAGGACGCAGATCTGCCGCACCGTGCGAGGGCGCATCATGTCTCCAATTTGGCACCGAAACGAGGTTCAGAGTGCTACTTTGCCAGGCCGATGGTAACGCACCGGGATGACGGTGGATCCGACGCAAGTCGGGGGCGGGTCGATAGTGCCCGTCAGCGCTCGCGCCCCCCGAGATCGCAAAGGTGGTTGTCGCAGACCCACGCAACTCCGCCGCTGTTGATGAAGCGCGCCGTGATGACCGGAAATCCGTGGTGCCCCAGCGTCATGGCGGGCTGCGCGTTGAATCCCGGGTTGCCCGCGCCGAACGTCAGGCCCTGCAGCCCGGGAATCGCGCACTGCAGGTCGGCGCAACGGATGGCATTGATCGTGCCATTGGGCACGCTCACGACCACGAAGATCGGGTAGCCCAGCGCATCGCGGGTCGCCGAAAGGAAGGTCGGCGTGAGCCCGCCCAGCATCGGGTTGCTCGGCGCGATCCCCGAGCAGGCCAGCTCCGTGCAGCGGATCGCCCGCACCTCGAAGTTGCGCGTGTAGAAGATCACCGGCACCAGGTTGGCCATGCGCGCGATCGCGATGCCCTCGCCGGAGGTGGCGGTGGCGTCGGCGGTGACCGAGCTGACCGCGTTGCACACGGTCGCGTTCGTGCGGCAGCGCGTCAGCTTGAGCGCGCCCGCGGTGGCGTCGTGGTGCGCGACCACGACGAAGTCGTCGAGCGCGGTCAGCGCATTGCGGTTGCCCACGTCGTTCGCGGAGGCGTCGATGGTGACGAGGTTGGGCGTCGCGCAGGTGTCGTCGCAGATCGCGAGCTTGAGGTTGCCGTTGGTGTCGTCGCCGTAGGCGATCAGCGGGAAGCCGTTGTTGTGCAGGGCGAGCGAGGTGTGCGAGCCGACGTCGTTGGCCGAATCGAGGGTGCGCAGCGTGGCGGTGGTGCAGGCGATGTCCAGGCACGCCGCGAACTTCAGGTCCCGGTTGGTCGCGTCGTAGTAGGACACGATGCCGAGGCCGCGCCGGTCGATGATGATCGAGTTGAAGTCGCCGACGTCGCCGGTGGTATCGATCGGGGTCGCGGTGACGCTGGTGCAGGCCACGTTCTCGCAGTGCACGATGATGAGGTCGCCCGAGGCCGGCGCGTAGAAGCTGGCCAGCGGCAGTCCGTCGACGCCGATGGTCACCGAACTGGCGCCGAAGCCGGCCGCGGACACGGTCGGGGGGATGACCGGCATGAAGGGCCGCACGGTGCCGATCGCGTTGTTGCAGCTGGTGCTGCCGTCGGCGTTGACCTGGCGTATCGCCCCGGGGCAGGTGCCGCTCACGCGCAGCTGCACCGCGGCGGTGTTGACGTCCGCCGCACCGATCGTGCCGTTGAGGATGTCGGCGCCGGTGATCGTGTTGTCGGCGATCTTCGCCGAGGTCACGCCGTTGTCGGCGATCGACAGCGTGCCGGTGGCGGTGACCGGGCCGCCGGTGAGTCCGTCGGCGGTATCCACGCTGGTCACGGTGCCGCTGCCGGCGGGCTGGCACAGGACCGCGCCGGCCGCATCGACCGCGCGGATCGAACTGCCGGGCAGGCAGGTGCCGCTGACGCGGTGCTGGACTTGCGTCGCATCAACGTCCGCGGCGGCAATCGTGCCGTCGACAATCTTGGACGAGCTCACCGCGTCGAGCGCAATCTTGCCGCCGCTGACCGCGCCGTCGGCCAGCGCGGCGTTGTTCACGCCGGCGGCCTGCACGCCGCGGGCGTTGATCGCGTAGGGCGAGGGCGTGACCTTCTGGCGCGGCAGCAGTTGCTGGTAGCCGCCGGTGCTGGCGCCTTCGCGCACGCGCACTTCGAGCCAGTAGTCCTGGCTGGCCGCGAACGGCACGTCGGTGTAGTCGATCCGGGTGCTGAAGAGGCCGGCGTTGACGGGCTGGTCGCCGGCCACGTCGATCGCCAGCGGGATGCCGCCGGTTTCGACGTCGAACAGGGCGAACTCGAAATCGTAATCGCCGTTGGCCGGCTGGTTGTCGTAGCGCATTTCGCCCTGGTACGAGAACGAGGTGCCGACCGGCGCGGCATGCGCTGGCGTTCCGATGGCCACGGCCGCGATCAGGGCCAGCGCGAAGGTGCGGGACATGGCGGACTCCTGCAGTGGGTTCAGATCAATCGCCTTCGAAGCCGTCGGCGAACACGCCATCGACGACCGGGCCGCGCTCGCGACGGAAGCCGGGAATGAGTTCGTAGAGGCCGCCCGTTGCGGGATCGCCCACGGCGTTCTGCCCGATCGTGCCTTCGAGCTGGACCCGTCCGCCGGTCGAGCGGCCGCCGCCATCGGCGATGGTCTGCGAGGGAATCTGGTAGGGACCGCCGCTGGACTGGCCGCGGCTGGCATCCGCGTGCAGGCACAGGCCTGCGACGGCGGCGAGAAGGGTCAGCGCGGGAACGAGCCGCATGCGTAACGCCCCATCGGCGCGAAGCCGCTGTGAGTTCGCGATCCCTGCTATCGACGCGCCGGCAAGGGCCGAGCGCGCGCCGGCGCGAGTATGCGCGTACCCCCAGATCGCTTCAATCGCCATGAACCGGGGCGAGACACCGGGTCGGGGTCGGCTGAAGCCGCCTCAAGAAAAGGGGCCAGAGTGAATTAGCGTTTGAATCGGGGAGACTTCGTACGCCAGGAAGCGGAGATCTCGCGCAGTGCTCCTCGCCATGGCAGGGCAACCTGACAGCTACCGGTCAGGGAGCCATTCCCGTGCCACGGCGGCGACGACTCGAATTGCCCGGAATTCCCATGCATGTCACGCATCGCGGCGTGAATCGCGCCGCGGTCTTCCTCGACGCCGAGGACTTCGATCGCTACCGCACGCTGCTGGGCAAGGCGCTATCCCGCGAGGGTGTAGCCCTTCACGCCTACGTGCTGATGGGCAACCACGTGCATTTGCTGGTGAGCGCCGAGCGGGCGCTGGCGTTCTCGCGCGCCATGTGTTTGCTCGGGCAAGGCTATGTGCCGGCATTCAATCGCCGCCACGGACGTACAGGGACGCTCTGGGAGGGCAGGTTCCGATCCTGCCTCGTGGATTCGGAGGGCTACTTGCTGACGGCCTACCGCTACATCGAGCTGAACCCCGTGCGGGCGGGCATGGTTGAGCGTGCAGAGGACTATCCATGGTCCAGCGTGCGCGCGAACCTCGGGGTCGCGGGCGACCCCCTGGTGACGCCACACGCTCAGTTCATCGCGATGGGCACGGATCTCGTCGAGCGGTCCTCCTGGTACCGGGCGTGGCTCGACCAAGCTGTGCCCCCCGATGACCTCGACGCCTTTCGGACGCACGCCGCGCAGGAGCGGGCATTCGGGAGCACGCGATTCCAGGCCATGGTTGCCGCCACGCTGAACAGGGAGGTGTCGGTTCGGCGCCGTGGCCGGCCACGCCGGGAGCCAGTGGCCGACGCGCTCGTCGAGGAATTCAAACGCTAATTCATCCCAAGAAAAGGGGCCAGAGTGAATATGCGTTTCAAAC
>JAGOEZ010000125.1 GCA_017997455.1 Lysobacterales bacterium
GCGCTCTTCACCAGCGGCAACCGCGCGTAGTGCTCGCCGAACTCCTCGCTGACGCGCACGTTCATCTGGTGGTCCATCAGCCACAGCGCCACCTGGGCGATCTGGGCCGGGAACTCCTCGATCTCGATGCCGTAGAACTGGTCCACGTCCACCGCCACGTGCTCGCTGACCTTGCCGAACAGCGACTGCTGGTGGGCGAACTGCGCGCGCATCACGTCCAGCTCGAGCTGGCGCAGCTCGCGGTAGGTGATGACCAGGAAGTTGCCGCAGCCGCAGGCCGGATCGAGGAAGCGCAGGTTGGCGAGGCGGACGTGGAAGTCCTTGAGCTTGCCGGGATTGCCCTTGATGCGCTCGAACTCGGCGCGCAAGTCGTCGAGGAATAGCGGGCCGATCAGCTTCTGGATGTTCTTCTCGCTGGTGTAGTGCGCTCCGAGGTTGCGCCGCGCCTTGGCGTCCATGACCGACTGGAACATGGCGCCGAAGATGGCCGGCGAGATCGAGCCCCAGTCCATTGCACAGGCATCGAGCAGTTGGGTGCGCATGCCGGCGTTGAATTCCGGCAGTGGCAGGGCCTCCTCGAACAACTTGCCATTGACGTAGGGGAACTCGGCGAGTTGCTCGTCGAGCGTGCGCATCCGCGCCGATGGCGCCGTATTGAGCACCTGGAACAGTTGCGTGAGCCGCGCGCCCACGTCGTTGCCGTCGCCAGCGGTACGCAACTCGATCAGGTCCTGGAACTGGCGCTTGTTCCAGACCCCGGCATCGTCGGCGAAGAGGCAGAACAGCAGACGCACCAGCAGCACTTCCAGCGCGTGCCCGGTATAGCCCGCGGCCTTGAGCGCGTCGTGCAGCTTGCCCATGCGCTCGGCGGCGCGCACGTTGACCGGGTCCTGCTCGGCATAACTGCGCGCCTCGTAGCCGGCCATGAAGCCGAACAGGCGCACCTGCTTGTGCAGGTCCTTGAGCTCGAATTCGTGCTCGGTGCGCTGGTCGAGGTCGTGGAGCCGGAAGCGGGCGAAGTCGCTGACCAGCACGTAGCGCGGCAGCGAGTGCTCGGGCAGCCCTGGGAAGTAGTCCAGTGCCTGCGCGTAGGCCCGATCCAGGTCGCGACCGCGCGACTTGTGCTCGACCATCAGCACGCCGGGCCAGAACAGGTCGATCCTGCCCCTGCCGCCGCCGTGCTTCTCGACCGCCTTCTCGAACGCCGCCAGGCGCCTGCGACTGATGCCGAAGACGTCGAAGAAGCCGTCCCAGAAGGACTTGGCCTCGGCGTCCTCGGACGATTCCTGGGCGTATTCGCGCGAGAATCGCAGCGCACGGTCCTTGATCTCGTTCCAGGAGAGCGGCATCGGGGCCCCTGCATCGCGGCGAATCGGCAGAGAATACGGCCGCGGGTCGGCAACCGGCAAAGGTGCGATCAGGAATCGCCCTCGATCCCGATAGGCATCGGTCGCGGCTGAAGCCGCTCCTACAGGGGGAATGCTGGTGCGATTCCGGAGTAAAGTTGGCGTATCGAGCGGTGATTGCCGGCTGGTTGCGCGTTAAGTCCCCGGATTCCGGATTCCATGCTGAAGATCGACACGCATGCGCATTACCTTCCGCGCGACTGGCCCGACCTCGCCGCGAAGTACGGCGACACCCGCTTCCCGGTGATCCACCACGGCGACGACGGCCGCCACCGGATCTACAAGGACGGCAAGTTCTTCCGCGAGATCTGGCCCAAGACCTGGGACCCGGACGAGCGCATCGCCGACTACGCGCGCTTCGGCGTGCAGGTGCAGGTGATCAGCACGGTGCCGGTGATGTTCAGCTATTGGGCCAAGCCGCATCACGCGCTGGAACTGCACATGGCGCTCAACGAGCACATGGCCGGGACCGTGCGCGCGCACCCGCGCCACTACGCCGGTATCGGCACGGTGCCGCTGCAGTCGCCGCGGCTGGCGATCCAGGAACTGGAGCGCTGCATGGACCAGCTCGGCCTGCAGGGCGTGCAGATCGGTTCGCACATCGGCGACTGGAACCTCGACGCGCCGGAGCTGTTCGACTTCTTCACCGCCGCGAGCGAACTGGGCGCCGCGATCCTGGTCCATCCCTGGGACATGATGGGCACGCCCTCGATGCCCAAGTACTGGCTGCCATGGCTGGTCGGCATGCCGGCCGAGCAGTCGCGCGCGGCCTGCTGCCTGGTCTTCGGCGGCGTGCTCGAACGGCTGCCGGAACTGCGGGTCTGCCTTGCGCACGGTGGCGGCAGTTTTCCGTACACCATCGGCCGCATCGAGCACGGCTTCAACATGCGACCGGACCTGGTCGCGACCGACAACTTCCGCAATCCGCGCGAGTACCTCTCGCGCCTGTACTTCGATTCCTGGGTCGCCGATCCGCGGGCCTTGCGCTACCTGCTAGACACCTGCGGCGTGGAGCGCGTGATGCTGGGCACCGACTATCCGTTTCCGCTCGGCGAGCAGACTCCCGGTGCGGGCATCGATGCACTGGACCTGCCGGAGACGGATCGCGCGCGGCTGTTCCATGGCACCGCGCTGGAGTGGCTGGGCATCGCGCGCGCGCGCTTCGGCGCCGGCTGATTCCTACTCGAAGCCGTCGGCGAGGAGGCGGTCGTCGTCGTCCCACAGGTCGACGGCGCCCTCCAGCGGATTGACGCCGGCGCGCTCGGGCGAGCCGACCGCGAGGCGCGCGCCATCGATCGCCACGCTGCGGCCGTAGAACGCGAATTCGGATGGATCCGCCGGCAACAGGGGCTTGGCGATGCTCCAGCCCGCGGGGCCCCGACGCAGCAACCAGGCCTGCCCGGCCTGCGCGTAGCCGCCATCGCTGGCGCCCGAGGCACCGACCAGCGCGCGTTCATCGGCCAGCGCAACGCTGATGCCATAGCCGGCGCCGGCCTCTGGCGGCGGCCCCGGCAGGCGCCCTGCAGCGGTGAAACTTCCGTCCGGGCTGCGCAGGAACTCGTAGATCGCGCCGTGGCCCTCGATGTCGCCCGTACTGACGCCGGGCGCGCCGGCGAGGATGCGCTGGCCGTCGGTCGCGAGCGCGCCACCGAGGAAATCGAAGGCCGCGCCATCGGCGGCCAGCAGCGTCTGCACCTGCGTCCAGCCGGAAGGACCGCGCCGCCACACCTGCACCGCGCCCTGCAGGATCTGCGTGCCGACGTCGGCATCGGGCGCGCCCACCAGGGCGAGATCGCCGGCCAGCGCCACCGCGATGCCGGCGAAGGCCTCGGCCGGCGCGGCGGGATCGACCAGCTTGGCTTCCAGCACCCATTGGCTGCCGATGCGCCGGAACACATAGGCGGCGCCGGCATCGACGTCGGCCGTATCGTCGCCCGGCGCGCCGACCAGCAGCGTGTCGCCATCGTAGGCGAGCGAGAAGCCGAGGAAATCATTGCGCTGTCCGTCGGGCGCGATGAGCTGCGCGGTCTGCGCCCAGCCGCCGCCTGCGCGCGAATAGATCGCCACCGAGCCCTGGTTGAACTCGATTCCGACGATGTCGAAGTACGCGCCCACGGCGAGCACCTCGTCGCGCAGCGCCACCGAGATGCCGGAGCGGTCCTCGGACTCTGCGCCGGCCGGCACCAGTCGCGCCTCGCGTTGCCAGCCGGCCGGGGTCCGCAGGAACACGGAGGTGGTGCCGGCGTCGTCGAGATTGGTGTCCGGGTCATCGAGGTACGAGCCCACGGCCACGCGGGCCCCGGCTAGCGAGAGCGCGAATCCGAACACCTCGTTCTGGGCGCCGTCGCCATCCTGCAGCGGCGCCTGCTGCGCCCACGCGGCGGCGGCGTCGTAGACGCGCAACGAGCCCTGGGCGCGATTCGGCGCGACATCGTCAAGCGGCGCGCCGAGCAGCGCGCGTGTGCCATCGAGGGCGACGGTGTCGCCCAGCGTCTCGGTGTTGCCGCCGTCGTTGAGCGCCAGGCTCGCGACCAGCACCGGGCCGGCGCCGGCATCATCGTAGACGTGGGCCGCACCCTGGCCGTTGAACGCCAGCGGTGCGCCCACCAGCAGCCTCGCGCCCTCGGCCGCGAGGCTGGCGCCGAATGCGGTCACGCCGGGCGGATCCGGCGCGATCAGCATGTAAGGCGCGGCCAGGGTGTCGCCGCTGCGCGGATAGACCCAGACCCGCGCCCGCGGAACCTCGCCCGCAGGCCCGGCAACGCGTTGGGCGACGCTGTCGTCGGTCGCGGCCACCGCGAGCCGGGCTGGATCCAGGAGCAGGTTGGCGCCGAAGTGGATGGCGACCGGCGACGGCGCCGGCAACATCGATCCCGCGGTCCAACTGCCGGCGTCGCGCCCATAAAGCTGCACGCGACCCCGTTCGAACTCGCCGGGCGCGACGACATTCGGCGCGCCAACCGCCGCAAGGCCGCCCGAGAGGGCCACCGCCGTCCCGAAGCGCGCGCCCGGCCCCAGGCTGGCCATCGCCAGCACTTGGGCGGCCTGCCAGGTGCCGCCGATGCGCTCATAGGCATGGACCTCCCCGGCGTCCGGCACGCCGCCGGGATCGCGTCCCGGCGCGCCCACCAGCACCCGCGGGCCGTCGATCGCCACCGCGATGCCGAAGCGGTCGAAGGCCAGCGGCGTCGGCGGCTCGAGTCGGGCCACCTCCTGCCAGCCGGTGGCGCCACGCTCGTAGACGAAGGCCAGGCCCGCGAACAGTTGCCCGTTGCGCGAGGCGGCGGGCGCGCCCACCACGGCGATGTCATTGGACAGCGCCAGCGCATGGCCATGCTGGTCGTCGACGTCGAGGTCGATCGGCGCCAGGGTCGCCTCGGGCGTCCACGCGCCGCCGTTGCGGCGGAAGGCGCGCACGGTGCCGCCGGCGACGCCGCCGCGCACGCCCGCGCGCACCACCACGTCGAAAGGCGCGCCGACCAGCAAGGCGTCGCCCTCCCGCGCCAGGCTGGACCCGAAGCGGTCGCCGATGGCGCCGTCACCGGTGGTGAGCGAGAGCAGCCGGGTGTCGGGTCCGGCCGAGCGAGGCGCCGTCGATGGCAGGGCGCGCGACAGCGGCGCCCGCGCGCGCGCCACGTCGAGCCGCGCGCGAACCTGCTTCAGGTAAGGCAGGTCGGCACGGGGCGGCTTCGGCGCCGGCGCACCGGCGCCGACCTGCGCGCAGGCGACGACGGCCAGGAGCAGCAGGCCCCAGCGCGGGCCGCGCGGCGAAGGATCGCGATTCACTGCCGCATGATCGCGGTCCGGGCGGTGCCGCCGCAAGGCGCCGGCTTGGCACGGCCGCCGGCTTCGCGTAGCGTCGTGCCGTCATCACGCGGTGTCCCGACCATGGATGCGCTCGAATCCGATTGCCAGGCGCGCGACGCCGCCGACGCGCTGGCGCCCTACCGCGCCGAGTTCCTGGTCCCGCGCCACCACGACGGCAGCGAGCAGGCCTACCTGTGCGGCAACTCGCTCGGCCTGCAGCCCGCGGCGACGCGCGCGGCGCTGATGCAGGAGCTCGACGACTGGCGCGACCTCGCGGTGGAGGCGCATTTCCGCGGCCGCCATCCGTGGATGCCCTACCACGCGCTGGTGCGCGAGCACCTGGCCGAAGTGGCCGGCGCGCTGCCGCAGGAAGTGGTGGCGATGAACTCGCTGACCGTGAACCTGCACCTGATGATGGTGAGCTTCTACCGCCCGACGGCGGAGCGCCATGCGATCCTGATCGAGAAGCGTGCCTTCCCTTCCGATCGGCATGCAGTCGAATCGCAGTTGCGCTTCCATGGCCACGATCCGGCGCTGGCGCTGATCGAGGTCGATGGCGACGAGGCCGGCGGCGCACTCTCGCTCGACGCGATCGGCGCGGTGCTGGACCAGCACGGGCCGCGCATCGCGCTGGTGCTGCTGCCCGGCGTGCAGTACCTGACCGGGCAGGTTTTCGACCTCGCGGCGATCGCGGCGATGGCGCACCGCAAGGGCTGCAGCGTCGGCTTCGACCTCGCGCATGCGATCGGCAACGTGCCGGTGAACCTGCACGACACCCACGCCGATTTCGCGGTCTGGTGCAGCTACAAGTACCTCAACTCGGGACCGGGCGCGGTCGCCGGCTGCTTCGTGCACGAACGGCACGCGCACACGCCGCGCCCGCGCTTCGCCGGCTGGTGGGGCCACGAGGAGGCGACGCGCTTCCGCATGGGCCCCGAGTTCGTGCCCGCGCCCGGCGCCGACGGCTGGCAGCTGTCGAATCCGCCGATCCTGGCCCTGGCGCCAGTGCGGGTCTCGCTGGAGATCTTCCACCGCGCCGGCATCGAGCGGCTGCGCGCGAAGTCGATCGCCATGACCGGCTGGCTGGCCGGGCTGATCGAGCGCGAATGCGCGCAAGTGCTCGAGATCCTGACCCCGGCGGAACCCGCGCGGCGCGGCTCGCAGTTGTCGCTGCGGGTCAAGGGTGCGCGGCACGACGGGCGCGCGCTGTTCGACCACCTCGCCGGCCTCGGCATCATCGGCGACTGGCGCGAGCCCGACGTGATCCGGATCGCGCCGACGGCGCTTTACAACCGCCATGCGGACGGCCTGCGCTTCGTGCGGGCGGTACGCGAATGGGCGGCGCGGCAGTGAACAGGACCGTGGCAGCTTGCAAGTCCGCGGTCGCGGCTGAAGCCGCAGTGGCAGCGCCATGAAATCCCTGACCATCGTCGGCGCGGGTCTCGCCGGTGCCTTGCTGGCGACGCTGCTCGCCCGCCGCGGTTTCGAGGTAACAGTGCATGAGCGGCGCCCTGATCCGAGGCGCGCGGGATACGTCGGCGGGCGTTCGATCAACCTCGCGCTCGCCGAGCGCGGCATGCACGCGCTGCGGCTGGCCGGCCTCGAACGCGAGGTGCTGGCGCAGGCGATCATGATGCGCGGGCGCATGGTCCATGCCCTCGACGGCAGCACCCAGCTGCTGCGCTACGGCCGCGACGATTCGGAGGTGATCTGGTCGGTGCATCGCGGCCGGCTCAACCTCACGCTGCTCGACGCCGCCGAAGCCGCGGGCGCGCGCCTGCATTTCGGGCGCCGCCTGGTCGACGCCGACTTCGCGGGCGGCACGCTGCGCTTCGCCGACGAGGACGGCGGCAGGGAATCGGTGGTCGATGCCCCGGTGGTGGTAGGCGCCGACGGCGCCGGCTCGGCCCTGCGCGCCGCGCTCGCGCAAGTCGTGCCGCTGGGCGAGCGCTTCGAGCCGCTGGGCCACGGCTACAAGGAACTGGAGATTCCGCCGGCGGCCGACGGCGGCTTCCGGATCGAACCCAATGCCCTGCACATCTGGCCGCGCGGCGGCTACATGTGCATCGCACTGCCCAACAGCGAGCGCACCTTCACGGTGACCCTGTTCCTGCCCTCGGTGGGCAATCCCGGCTTCGACCGGGTGGGCACCGCCGCGCAGGCGCGGGAGCTGTTCGCGCGCGATTTCCCCGACGCCCTGGCGTTGATCCCGGAGCTCGAGGCGGATTACAGCGCCAATCCGGTCGGCGTGCTCGGCACGCTGTACCTGGACCGCTGGCACCTCGACGGGCGCGCGCTGCTGATCGGCGATGCCGCGCATGCGATCGTGCCCTTCCACGGCCAGGGCATGAACTGCGCCTTCGAGGATTGCGTGGCGCTGGACCGCCTGCTCGGCGCCGGCCACGCACCGGCGCAGGC
>JAGOEZ010000012.1:0-21724 GCA_017997455.1 Lysobacterales bacterium
TGCGGGCCGGTCGCGCCCGTGTTGCCCTGCGCACCGATCACGCCTTGTGGACCGGCGGCACCTGTCGCACCAATATCGCCTTGTGGGCCCGTGGCACCCGTCGCGCCGATGTCGCCTTGCGGGCCAGCCGCGCCCGTGGCCCCGATATCGCCTTGCGGGCCGGTCGCGCCCGGGTTGCCCTGCGCGCCGATCGCGCCCTGCGGACCGATGGCACCGGTCGCGCCAAGGTCGCCCTGCGGACCAGCGGCGCCCGTCAGTCCCTGTGGACCCTGCACACCATCCGCACCGGCTGCACCTGCAAAGCCCTGCGGGCCCTGTGCACCATCGGCGCCCGCTGCTCCAGCGGCACCCGTGAGACCTTGCGGACCTGGCGCGCCATCAGTGCCGGCTGCACCCGTGAAGCCCTGGGGGCCTTGCGCACCATCGGCGCCCGCCGCACCCGCAACGCCCGTGAATCCTTGCGGGCCCTGCGCGCCGTCAGCGCCGGCTGCACCCGCAAATCCCTGCGGGCCCTGCGCACCATCAGCGCCGGCCGCACCCGCAGTTCCCGTGAGACCTTGCGGGCCCTGCGCGCCGTCGGCGCCGGTCGCACCTGCGGCACCCTGCGCACCGGCAGCGCCCTGTGCGCCTTCCGAACCCTGCGCGCCAGCGGCACCCTGGGTCCCGACCGGGCCTTGGGCACCTACGTTGCCTTGCGGACCCTGCGGGCCGATCGGCCCTGGCGGCCCGACCTGGTTGTTCAGCGCCCACTGCGAGACGGGCGAAGTCGAAATGGGCTGCCGCGGCAGCGGCACGCCGTTGACGACGACCAGCAGCCAGCGCTGTTGACCGACGAATGCGTTCGGGAAGTCGAGGTTGATCGTGAAGACGCCATTCACGACCGGGTAGTTCGGCGCGGTGATGGTGCTGCCGATCTGCAGGCCTCCCGTTTCGGAATCCCACAGCGAGAAACTGAGGTTCACCGGGCCGTTGACGGCGACGCCGTTGTCCTCGAGCCGCCCCTGGTAAGTGAAGTCGGGCAATTGCGGCGCGAGCGTTTCGGCATGCACCAGTGCGGGGGCCGGCAGGAACAGGCCCAGCGCAACCGCAACGGCGCCGCAAAGCGGCTTGAGGTTCATGGTGGTTCCCCTAGGGATTCTCGAAACTGTCCTGGAACAATCCATCCACCACCGGCACTGGCGTGCCGATCGTCGCGGGATAGCCGCTGATCAGCCGGTAGGGTGGATTCGAGGTAGCGCCTTGCACCGGCTCGGCGACGGTGCCGACCAGTCGGTAGGGCGGAGCCGCGCTGACGCCGCCGCCGCCTGCCACCGTGCCGTTGCGCACCGCGTATTGGGCGCCGGCCCCGGGAATGATCGCGAGCAGCGCGAAGGCACACAGCAGGGCGCGGACTCGGCGCTGGCGGCATTGGCCGGTCACGACATCACTGCGGGGTGCGGCCTGCGCAGCCCCGGCCTCGATCTCCCCCACATCCCCCTGCATCCCCTGCATCGCGAACGTTCCCGTTTGCGCGCCCCCGCGATGAGGCCAGAGTGTATCGGCAGTCGCGCGAGGTGCAAGCCGTCGCTACATGGTCGCGGACGAGTAACGGATTTGTCGCCAAAACCCGCCACCACTCGTCGCGGATCAATCCCGCTTCGTCGGCGAAGGCACCGCCAATGTCCGAGCTTCCGCCGCCGACAGTTCGCGCCAAGCGCCCTTGGGCAGGGTACCCAACTGCAACGGCCCGATCGCGACCCTGACCAGTCGCAGCACGGCCACATTGAACGCGCCCAGCAGGCGGCGGATGTGCCGATTGCGCCCCTCGTCCAGCGCGACCTCGATCCAACCGTGCCGCGCGCCGGCGCGCAGCATGCGCGCCGATTTCGCGCGTAGCGACTCGCCGGCCTCGACCACGCCGGCCTCGAGCAGGCGCGCCAGCGCGGCGTCCGGCACCCGGTCCACCTGCACGTGGTAGGTCTTGTCGGGGCCGGTCGCCGGATCGGTGATGCGCGCCGCCCATTCCGGGTCGTTGCACATCAGCAGGAGGCCCTCGCTGGCCCGGTCGAGGCGCCCCACCGGCGCCAGCCACGGCAGCCCGGCGCCGTCCAGGCAGCGATAGACCGTCGCACGGTCGTGCTCATCGCGCGCGCTGGTGACCAGTCCGCGCGGCTTGTTGAGCATCAGGTAGCGGCGCGCCGGCGCCGCCAGTTCGTCGCCGTCGATGCGGATGCGCTCGCGGTCCGGGTCGGTCGCGCGCTCGGGATCGAGGACCACGCGGCCATCGACGCTCACGCGCCCGGCCCGGATGCGCGCCTCGGCATCGCTGCGCGAGCACCAGCCCAGCTTCGAGATCACGCGCGCGAGGCCGTGGCGGGGTTGCCCCCGCGCCGCGCCGGCTACAATGCCTGTCCTGCGAACGGGAGTCCTGCCCATGTCACTGCACACGATCCGCCTGTCATGGTCGCGCGGCGACGCGCCCTTCGAACGCAACAACTACAGCCGCGACCACAGCGTGCTGTTCCAGGGCGGGCAACGCCTGGCTGCCTCGTCGGCCGCGGATTATGGCGGCAACCCGGCCCACGCGGATCCCGAACAGCTGCTGCTCTCGGCGCTGTCATCCTGCCACATGCTGACCTTCCTAGCGGTGGCGGCCAACCGCGGCTACGTGGTCGAGAGCTACGTCGACGCTGCCGAGGCGGAACTGGGCAAGGACGCCGAGGGCCGCACCGCCGTCACGGCGGCGCTGTTGCGTCCAGGCGTCCGCTTCGGCGCCGGCAACGTGCCCGCGGAGGACGAGTACCAGCGCCTGCACGAACGCGCGCACAAGGCCTGCTTCGTCGCCAATTCGGTTCGCACCAGCGTTCGCGTCGAGGCGCGGATCGAGTAGGCCGCATCGGCGGCGGGCCAAGGTTTCACCGCCCGCTCACCCCGGGTCGGCAGAATCGGGGCCATCGTGATCGACCCCCCAGCCGACCCCACATCGCCGCCGCCGCGCGGCGTGAACGCGGCGCGCCGCGCCATGACCGCGCTCGCGCGCTGGTTCGACTCCAGCCGCGGCGCGGCCGATGGCGTGGCCGGCGACGGCATCGACTGGCTGCGGGTCGTGCCCTTCATCGGCATGCACTTGGCCTGCCTGGGCGTGTACTGGGTGGGGTTCTCCTGGTTCGCGTTGTGGACGGCCGTCGCGCTGTACGCGCTGCGCATGTTCGCGATCACCGGCTTCTACCACCGCTACTTCTCGCACCGCGCCTTCCGCACCTCGCGGCCCTTGCAGTTCGTATTCGCGGTGCTCGGCGCCACCAGCGTCCAGCGCGGACCGCTGTGGTGGGCCGCGCACCACCGCAGCCATCACCGCCATGCCGATACCGAACTCGATCCGCACTCCCCGGTGCGGCACGGGTTCCTGTGGAGCCACATGGGCTGGTTCCTCGCCCAGCGCGCCTTCCGCACCGACCATGCACTGGTACCCGACCTCGCGCGCTACCCGGAACTGCGCTGGCTCGACCGCTTCGACGTGCTGATGCCGGTACTGCTGGCAATCGCGCTGTTCCTGGGCGGCGCCTGGCTCGAAGCCCACGCACCGGGCCTGCAGACCAGCGGGCCCCAGCTGCTGGTCTGGGGCTTCTTCATCTCCACGGTGGTGCTGTTCCATGCCACGGTGACCATCAACTCGCTGGCCCACCGTTTCGGCCGGCGGCGTTACGCAACCCGCGACCACAGCCGCAACAACTGGCTGCTGGCCCTGATCACCTTCGGCGAGGGCTGGCACAACAACCACCACCACTATCCGGGCGCGGCGCGCCAGGGCTTCTACTGGTGGGAGCTGGACCTGACCTGGTACCTGCTGCGCGCGATGTCCGTGGCCGGCCTGGTCTGGGACCTCAAGCAGCTGCCCGCCGGGTTGCGGCGCGGCGACTGACGCGCCGCGCGCGACCGCTCGCCATGCGCATCGCCGTCGTCGGATCGGGCATCGCCGGGCTTGCCTCGGCCTGGCTGCTGTCGCGCGACCACGACGTCGTGGTCTACGAGGCCGCCGACCGCCTCGGCGGCCATACCCACACGCACGACGTCGAGATCGCAGGCACGCGCCTTGCCGTCGACACCGGCTTCATCGTGTGCAACCCCGACCACTATCCGCTGTTCTTCCGCATGCTCGGCGAACTGGGCATCGCGACGCGTCCGACCACGATGAGCTTCGCGCTGCGCAACGACCGCAGCGGCCTCGAGTACAACGCCACCTCGCTCGATACGCTGTTCGTGCAGCGTCGCCGCTTGTTGTCGCCGCGCCACTGGCGCATGGTGCGCGACATCCTGCGCTTCTATCGCGAGGCCCCGACCCTGCTGGCGCAGGAGGGCCCCGGCCCGGAGCTCGGCGAATGGCTCGAGCTCGGCGGCTATTCGGACGCCTTCCGCGACGACCACCTGGTGCCGATGGCGTCGGCGCTGTGGTCATCATCCGCGGGGCAGGTCCTGCGGTTTCCGCTCCATACGCTGGTCGGCTTCATGGCCAACCACCACATGCTCCAGGTCCGGGGCCGGCCGCAATGGCGGGTGATCGAGGGGGGATCGTCCGCCTACGTGCGCGAACTGTCGCGGCGCTGGCGCGCCCGGGTCCGGCTGGGCGATGCGGTGCGCTCCGTGCTGCGCGACGGCGCCGGCGCGACCGTGACCAGCCTGTCCGGTCCGGAACGCTATGACCACGTCGTGCTGGCCTGCCATTCGGACCAGGCCCTGGCGCTGCTCGGCGACGATGCCAGCACATCGGAGCGGGAGATCCTGTCCGCGATCTCCTTCCAGTCCAACGAGACCGTGCTCCACACCGACGCCAGCCTCCTGCCGCGCAACCCGCGTGCCTGGGCTGCATGGAATGCGCTGGTGCCGCGCGACGCCGGCAACGCCTGCACCGTGAGTTACTGCATGAACATCCTGCAATCGCTGGACGCACCCGTGCCGCTGGTGGTCACGCTCAACCGCACCGCGGCGATCGATCCGGCGCGCATCCTGCGCCGGATGGTCTATCACCATCCGGTCCACACCCTGGCCAGCGCCGCTGCCCGCCAGCGCCGCGCGCAGATCAATGGCGTGAACCGGACCTGGTTCTGCGGTGCGTGGTGGGGTTATGGCTTCCACGAGGACGGCATGCGCAGCGGCGTCGAAGTGGCCGCGGCGCTGGGCGCGCGGTGGCCATGAGCGAGACGCTGTCCAGCGCGATCTACGAGGGCTGGGTCCGGCACCGGCGCCATGCCCCGCACCCGCACGCGTTCCGCTACCGCATGTTCATGCTCAGCCTCGACCTCGACGAGCTTGATCGGGTCTTCCGGGGCCGCTGGCTGTGGTCCGTGGAGCGCGCCAACCTGGCCAGCTTCCGCCGTGCCGACTACCTCGGCGATCCAGGGATGCCGCTGGCAACCGCGGTCCGCGCGCGCGTCCGCGAGGCGACCGGCGATGCGCCGGCCGGTCCGGTCCGCCTGCTGGCGCACCTGCGCTACTACGGCCACTGCTTCAACCCGGTGGCGTTCTACTACTGCTACGAGGCCGACGGGGCGACCCTGCACTCGATCGTGGCGGAGGTCACCAATACGCCATGGCGCGAGCGGCATGCCTACGTGCTGCCGCTGGCCAGCGCCGCGCGCCATGCCGCCGCGCGCGTCTGGAGCTTCGACAAGTCCCTGCACGTGTCGCCGTTCCTGCCCATGCAACGCCAGTACCGCTGGCGCTTCACCGAGCCGGCGGCATCGCTGCAAGTCCACATGGAAGTTCTCGACGGGCCGCGATCCGAGTTCGACGCGACCCTGGTGATGCAGCGGCGGCCGCTCGACGGGGCCGGGCTCGCCGCCTGCCTCGCGCGTTTTCCGCTCATGACCCTGCGCGTGGTCGGCGCGATCCACTGGCAAGCGCTCTTGATCTGGCTTCGACGCAACCCGGTCTACGATCATCCCTCGAAGTCCCGGACCTGATTCCCGATGAGTATGGACGCGAACCCCGACTCCACTGCGTTGGCGGCCACCGCTGGTCCCGTGGCCGGCGGCCTGTTCCGGCGCCGCATGCTCGCGCTGCTGGGGCGCCTGGAAGGATGCGAGATCGTGCTCGAGGAAGCCGGGGAGCGCCTGCGCCTCGGCCGCCCGGTGGCGGGCACGGAAACCCTGCGGGTTACCCTGGTCGTGCACGATCCCGCGATGTACCAGCGCGCGGCGCTGGGCGGCACGGTGGGGATCGGCGAGGCCTGGATGGACGGATGGTGGGATTGCAGCGACCTCACCACGCTGGTGCGGATCTTCGTCCGCAACCGCCAGCTCCTCGATCGCCTGGAGGGCGGCCTGGCGCGCCTCGGCGCGGCGCTGCTGCGCGTACTGCGCGGACTGCGGCCCAATTCGCGCGGCGCAAGCCGGCGCAACATCGCCGCCCACTACGATCTGGGCAATGAGCTGTTCCGGGTGTTCCTCGACCGCAACCTGATGTACTCCTCGGCGATCTTCCGCGACGAGGCCGAGCCGCTCGAGGTGGCCTCGGAGCGCAAACTCGAGCGGATCTGCGCCAAGCTCGGCCTGCGCCCCGGCATGCGCGTGGTCGAGATCGGCACCGGCTGGGGGGGATTCGCGTTGCACGCGGCAAGCCGCCATGGCGTGCACGTCACCACCACCACGATCTCGCGCGAGCAGCACGAACTGGCCACCGCCCGCGTCCGCGAAGCCGGGCTGGAGCAGCACGTCACGCTGTTGATGCGCGATTATCGCGACCTCGAGGGCCGCTACGACCGCCTGGTGTCGATCGAGATGATCGAGGCGATCGGGCCGCAGTACCTCGAGACCTATTTCGCCAAGGCGTCGAGCCTGCTCGAGCCAGACGGCATGGGGCTGGTCCAGGCCATCACCATCGAGGACCACCGCTACGCGCAGGCGCTGCGCAACGTCGACTTCATCCAGCGCCACATCTTTCCGGGCAGCTTCATTCCGTCGGTATCGGCCATGCTCGGCGCGCTGCCCCGCTGCACGGACCTCAAGCCCTTCCACCTCGAGGACATCGGACCCAGCTATGCGATCACGCTGCGGCGCTGGCGCGAGCGGTTCAATGCCGGCCTCGCGCAGGTGCGCGACCTTGGATATCCCGAGCGCTTCGTGCGCATGTGGAACTACTACCTCTGCTATTGCGAGGGCGGCTTCCTCGAGCGCTCGATCGGGGCCGTGCAGTTGCTGCTGGTCAAGCCCGGAGCACGACCGCCGCAGTTCCTGCCGGACCTCGCATGAGCCTGGTCGCCAATGCGCTGATGTTCCAGGCCTGCTGGTTGGGATTCGTGGCCGGCGCCCCGCACGGACGTTGGTGGATCGGCTTCGCGCTGCTGTTGCCCTTCGCCTTGTGGCAACTGCGGATCAGCCGGTCGCCGCGTGCCGATGTCCTGCTGGTGGGCGTGGCGGCGCTGCTGGGCTTCGCGGTCGACTCGGCCTTCGTGCAGGGGGGACTGATGCGCTTCAGCGCGCCGGTTCCCTGGCCGGGATTCGCCCCGGTGTGGATCGTCGGCCTGTGGATGGCCTTCGCACTCACGCTCAACCACTCGCTGCGCTTCCTGCGCCAGCGTCCGGCGCTGGCCCTGGTGCTGGGCACCGCAGCGGGTCCGCTCGCCTACTGGATCGCCGCGAACGCCTGGGACGCGGTCGACCTGCTGCGCCCGTGGCCTGCGATGGCGGCGCTGGCGCTGGCCTGGGGCGTGCTCACGCCCGCCCTGGTCGCGCTGGCGCAGCACTTGGCGGTCCGCGAAGCGGGCGCGGCCGGCTGACCCGCCATGCATCCGATTGCAGGCGTCGCCCTGCTCGCCGTCACGGTGATGCTGGCGGTCTGGCAGGTGCAGCGGCGGACCCGCAATGCCGGCTGGGTCGACGTGGCCTGGTCCTACCTGATGGCGGCGGCGGCCATCGTGTATGCGGCGACCGGCGCTGGCGCGACCCTGCCGCGGCTCGCGGTCGGGATCCTCGGCGCGACCTGGGGCGTGCGCCTGGGGACCCACCTCGCGCACCGCGTGTGGAACGAGGCCGAGGACGGCCGCTATCGCCAGATGCGCGGCGCGATCGGCAACCACGACGGCAAGTGGCTGGCCTTCTTCATGCTGCAGGCCGGGTTCACGGTGCTGTTTTCGCTGCCGTTCTGGGTGGTGGCCCAGAACCCGGTGGTCGGGGTGACCCCGTGGCTGGGCGCCGGCATCGTGTTGTTCGGGGTTGCGCTCGCCGGCGAGTCGATCGCCGACCGCCAGCTCGCCCGCTTTCGCGCCGACCCGGCGAACCGCGGCCGCGTGTGCGACATCGGCCTGTGGCGTTACTCGCGCCATCCCAACTACTTCTTCGAGTGGCTGCACTGGTTCAGCTACGTGCTGCTGGGCGTCGGCGCGCCCTGGTGGTGGATCACGCCCATCGGCGCGGCGCTGATGGGCGCATCCCTGGCGTGGGTCACCGGCATCCCCTTCGTCGAGGCGCAATCGCTGCGTTCACGCGGCGAGGCGTATCGCGAGTACCAGCGCCGGACCAGCGCCTTCTTCCCGTGGTTCCCGCGCAGCGGGCCATGACGACACGTACCCCGCCCTGTTGGAACGAGCGCCACTGCGCATGACGACGATCGAACTCTGCGAACGCGGCTACGTGCCGGACGTGCTGACGCGTATCGGCATTCGACGCCTGTGCCGGGCGCGCCTGCGCGAGCAGGAGGCCGCGGATCCCGAGCGCGCCTGGGAGCGGTTCCGCGCCATGCTGGCGGAACTGCGCGCGAGCCCGGTCGCGATCCACACCGACGCCGCGAATGCGCAGCACTACGAAGTGCCGCCGCGCTTCTTCGAACTGTGCCTCGGGCGCCGGCTCAAGTACTCATGCTGCCTCTACCCGCGCGGCACCGAGACCCTGGACGAGGCCGAGGAGCTGATGCTGGCGCTGTATGCCGAGCGCGCCCAGCTGGCCGACGGACAGGCGGTGCTCGAACTGGGGTGCGGCTGGGGCTCGCTCACCTTGTGGATGGCGGCGCGCTATCCCCGCATGCGGATCGTCGCGGTCTCCAACTCGGCGCCACAGCGCGAGCACATCGAGCGCCAGTGCCGCGAACGCGGCCTCGGCAACGTGCAGGTGCTGACCCGCGACGTCAACGAACTCGCGCTGGACCAGCGCTTCGACCGCGTGGTCTCGGTCGAGATGCTCGAGCACGTGCGCAACTACGAGTCGCTGCTCGGGCGCATCGCCGCCTGGCTGGTCCCCGGCGGAAAGCTGTTCGTGCACATCTTCTGCCATCGCGAACTGATGTACCCCTACCAGGCCGAGGGCGAGGACAACTGGATGGGTCGGCACTTCTTCACCGGCGGCCTGATGCCGGCGGCCGACACCCTGCTGCACTTCCAGCGCGACCTGCGCATCGAGGAGCAGTGGCGCCTGCCGGGCACCCACTACCAGCGGACGGCGGAGCACTGGCTGCAGAACCAGGACCGGCGGCGCGACGAAGTCCTCGAGGTCCTGGCCGGGTTCGGCGGACGCGACCAGGCGCGGATCCTGCACCAGCGCTGGCGCATGTTCTGGATGTCATGCGCCGAGTTGTTCGGCTACCGCCGCGGGACCGAGTGGATGGTCGCGCACTACCGGTTCGTGCGACCCTGAAGAGCGGTTCGCGCTTGCGCCCGCGATGCGCTCAGAGCTGGTCCTCGATCGGCAGCGCCCGCAGCAGCGCGACCTTGGTGCGCGTCCACGCACTGGTCTCGGGCTCCTTGTCGTACGTGACGGGCCGGCCGTCGACCGTCGCATCCCAGCGCAGCCTGCCGGATTCGTCCAGCGAGACCCGGTAACTGGACTCCGGCGAGGTTCCGCGGCGGTAGTAGTCGAGCACGGCCTGCGCGAGTTCGGGGCTTTGCACGACCACGCCCATCTCGGTGTTGAGCGCGGCCGAGCGCGGGTCCATGTTGAAGGAGCCGACGAACACCAACTCGCCGTCGACCACGAAGGCCTTGGCATGCAGGCTCGCGCCCGCCGACGACTCGGATCCGGAGGAGCCGCCCTTCGCCGAACCGCCACCGGAACCGAAGCCCGAGCCGGACGCGCCCCCGGGCGCCGGTCGCAACTCGTGGATCTCGACGCCGCCGGCCAGCAGCCGCTTGCGGTACTTCGAGTATCCGCTGTGCACTGCCGCGACGTCGTTGGCCGCCAGCGAGTTGGTCAGCAGCAGCACCTCGACGCCACGCGCCTCGAGCGCCACCAGCAGGTCCGTGAAACCCGGGCCGGGCACGAAATAGGGCGAGATCAGCACCAGTTGCCTTTGCGATGCCTCGACGAGCGGGCGCAGGCGGGGAGTCATCCGCACCGCGGTCGACTCCGCCATCGCGGGATCGCCCTTTTCCGGCAGGTCGGACTCCAGCTCGGCCTTGCCCCAGTACATCGTCAGCGTGCCGGTCTTGACCTGCTGGATGAAATCGACCTTCCGCGCGGCGCGCACGTAGTCCGATTCGGCGAACTGCCGCACGTCGCTGCGCAGGCGCTCGCGTGCCTGGTCGAGCTCCGCTGGCCCCGCCTGGACTTCCTGGAAGGCGCCGATCGGGTAGGCCTGCGCGCTGTTCCAGAAGCGGTCGAAGTTGGCCGCGGCGTCCGCGACCACCGGACCGACCGCGGCCAGGTCGAGGTCGCGGAAGTTGAACTCCTCCTTGGCCCCGAAGTACTCGTCGCCGATGTTGCGCCCGCCGACCACCGCGACCTGCCCGTCGACGATGAAGGCCTTGTTGTGCATGCGCCGGTTCAGGCGCTTGGCATCGCCGGCGAACTGGCGCCCCATGGACGCGTTGCGCGCCATGAAGGGGTTGAAAACGCGCACCTCGATCAGCGGATGGGCATCGATCGCCGCGACGCTCGCGTCGTTGCCCAGCACGTACATGTCGTCGAGCAGCGCGCGCACGCGCACGCCGCGGTCGGCGGCCGCAAGCAGGCGTTGCGTCAGCAGCCGGCCGGTCGCGTCGCCGTGGTAGATGTAGTACTGGAGGTCGATCGAGCTTTCCGCGCGGTCGGCCAGCATCACCCGCGCGAGCAGCGCGACGACGTTGTCGTCGAGCATCACGAAGCCGGAGTCGCCCGGGTGGTTCGCCAATACCGGCGCGAACGCCCGTCCGATCGCGGTCGCCTCGCCAACCGCCAGCGATTCCGAGGGAATGCGCTCGTAGTCGGGCCGCAACGACGATCTGGCGCAGCCCGCAAGCGCCATTGCGACCAGCGCCACCGCAGCACCGACTCCGATTCGCCGCATCTGCCGTCTCCGACCCCTGCGGGAATTATGACCCGCGCCCCCCAAATGAAAAGGGCCCGGCAAGCCGGGCCCCTTTCGTCACGCGTTGCCTGCAGCGATCAGCGCTGAGCCTTGAGCTCGGTGCGACGATTGCGCTGACGGCCTTCCTTGGTGTCGTTGGTGTCGATCGGCTGCGACTCGCCGAAGCCCACCGGACCGACCAGGCGACCCGCATCGACGCCGTTGCTCACCAGGTAATCGAAGATCACCTTGGAACGACGCTCGGACAGGCTCTGGTTGTACTCCTCGGTACCGATCGAGTCGGTGTGGCCAGCCACCTCGACGCGCATGTTCGGGTACCGCTTCAGAACGTCCACGGCCTGCGCCAGGATGTCCATCGAGCCCGGCAACAGGCCGGCGGTGTCGACCGACATTTCCTGACCCGGACGCGGGCGGTCGAAGTAGAACTCGACGCCACGCAGATCGATCACGACTTCCTGCGGGCAGCCATCCGGGCCCACGACTTCGCCTGGCGCGCTGGCCGGGCACTTGTCGTCGCAGTTGTTCACGCCATCCTTGTCGTCGTCCAGCGTGGAGCAATCCACGACCGGGGCCGGCGGAGCCGGCGGCGGCGGCGGCGGTGCTGCCGGCAGCTCGCCGATCATCATGACGACGCCGAGGTTGACGAACCAGTCGCCGAAATTGTCTTCGCCCGGGATGGTTTCGTCATCCCAGATGTAACGGTAGCCGGCTTCCGCGCGGAACTTGACGTTCTCGGTCATCGCGGTCTGCAGACCGCCGCCGAGCTGCGCGGCCGGGCCCCAACCATCCTCGACGCCGCCGCGGTGGTTGTTCGCCATCAGGCCAGCCATGAGGAACGGCGCGAAGCCGTCGGCCGGACCGAAGAAGAAACGACCGGACAGGCCAGCCTGGAAGTCGGTGGCATTGCTGCACTCGCCCAGGAAGGCACAGGCTTCGTCGTTGTTGAAGCTGCGGCTGGTGCGGTCGATGAAGAACTCGACCGACGCATTCGGAGCGACATAACGACCGATTCCGCCGCCGATCAGCAGCGAGCCGTCGTCGGTGAGGCGATCATCGTCGTTGTTGTAGTAACCAAGGTACGGTGCAAAGTACCAGCGGTCATCGTAGTCCTGCGCCTGGACAGTCGTGGCCGCCCCCAATGCAAGGGCAATCAGGGCGCTCAAGCTCTTGCGATTCATCGGCATCTCCTATTTTTCTGAACGGCGCGGACCGGACCCGCCGGAACTCGCGGCGCGGGCAAGTATAGACGAAAACGGTTAACAAGTCTTTTACGAACGACCTGTTCAGCCTCTGGCAAGGGTAGCGCGAAACGGCCGGCGTGTGCGCCCCCCGCCCGGACATGGCGGGGCCCCCGGGGCACCCCGGGTTGCCCTGACCCCGTCGCCGGCCGCCAGGCCGCGGGGCGGTCAGACCGCCAGCAAGTCCATGAATTCATGGATGGGCGTGGCTTCGAACCGGGTGACGTCGTTGACCATGGCCAGGATCTGCTCGACCCGCCGGCGCGGGAACTGCCCGGCCAGCGCGTCCTCGAATTTCCGCACCAGGACCGGTATGCCCTCGGCCCGCCGCTGGCGCTGCCCGATGGGGAAGTCGATCGACACCCGCTCGGTGGCGCTGCCGTCGGCGAAGTGCACCTGGACCGCGTTGCCGATGTAGCGCTTGTCCGGGTCGTAGTAGTCGCGGGTGAACTGCGGGTTCTCCCGCACCTCCATCCGGTCGCGCAGGGCGTCGATCCGGGGGTCGCGGGCGACCGCGTCCTCGTAGTCGGATGCGGTAAGGCGGCCGAATACCAGGGGGACGGCCACCATGTACTGGATGCAGTGGTCGCGGTCGGCGGGATTGGCCAGCGGGCCGGTCTTGTCGATGATGCGCACGCCGGCCTCCTGGGTCTCGATCGTGATCTTCGCGATCTGGTCCAGCCGGCCAGCCACCAGCGGGTGCAGCTTGAGGGCGCACTCGACCGCGGTCTGGGCGTGGAACTCGGCCGGGAAGCTGATCTTGAACAGCACGTTCTCCATGACGTAGCTGCCGAACGGGCGCTCGAACTCGAACGCCTTGCCCTTGAACAGCACGTCGTAGAAGCCCCAGGTCTTGGCGCTGAGCGCGGAGGGATAGCCCATCTCGCCCTTGAGCGCGTTGAGCGCGTGGATCACCGCGCGCCGGCAGGCATCGCCCGCGGCCCAGCTCTTGCGCGAGCCGGTGTTGGGCGCATGGCGGTAGGTGCGCAACGCGCCCCCGTCGATCCAGCTGTTGGAAACCGCGTTGATGACGTCGTCCTTGCTGCCGCCGAGCATCGCCGTGGCCACCGCGGTGGAAGCCAGCCGGACCAGGATCACGTGGTCGAGGCCGACCCGGTTGAAGCTGTTCTTGAGCGCATAGCAGCCCTGGATCTCGTGCGCCTTGATCATCCAGCGCAGGATCTCGCGCACGCTGACCGGCTTGCCGCCGCTGCGGGCCGCCGTGCGCGACAGGTAGTCGCCCACCGCCAGGATCGCGCCCAGGTTGTCCGAGGGATGGCCCCATTCGGCCGCCAGCCAGGTGTCGTTGAAATCCAGCCAGCGGACCTGGGTGCCGATGTTGAACGCGGCCTGCACCGGATCGAGCTCATGGGCGGTGCCCGGGACCCGCGCCCCGCCCGGCAGGTTCGCGCCCGGCACGATCGGGCCCAGCATCTTCACGCACTCGGGGAAGCGCATGGCCAGCATCGAGCACGCGATCGAGTCCAGCAGGCAGTAGCGCGCGGTCTGGAACGCCTCGGCCGAACCGATATGGAAATCGGCGATGTAGTTGGCGATGTCGACCAGCGGCTGGTCGGGATCCGGCCGCTTGGCCGAACGGATGTCGAAATGCGCCATGGCGATCCTCGGGAAGTGGACGGAGCGGCGCGGAACGCGCGCCCCGGAAAAAACGGGGCGCCGATTGTGCCAGAAGGCCGCGCGTCCCGGACCCATCGGACGCGCCGCTGGCGCGATCCGGGCAGCGGCCGCCAGCGTGCGCACCGGGATTCCCGCACGCCCCCGGCGCAGCGTCCCGCAACGACTTGGCACCGGCCGGCCTTGCGACGGCACAATGGCGCAGGAAACGCCGCGCTGGCGCCCGCCACGCCCGTCAGGAAACCGCTTCCATGAGAATGCCCAGCCTGTTCGTTTCCCACGGCGCGCCGACCCTGGCCCTGGCGGACTCCGCGACCGGGCGCTTCCTCGACGCGTTGGGCGCCAGCCTGCCGCAGCCACGCGCGATCGTGATTGCCAGCGCGCATTTCGAGGCCAGGCCCACGCGCATCTCCAGCGCGGCCGAACCCGCGACCATCCACGACTTCGGCGGCTTCCCCGCGTCGCTGTACCAGCTGCGCTATCCGGCGCCGGGCGACCCCGCGCTGGCCGGCCGCATCGTCGCGCGCCTGCACGCGGCCGGCCTGCCGGCTGCGGAGGATCCGCAGCGCGGCCTCGACCATGGGATGTGGGTACCGCTGCTGCGCATGTATCCGCGCGCCGCAGTGCCGGTGGTCGGCATCTCGGTCGATTCCGGCCCCGGCGGCGCAACGGCCAACCACGCCATCGGACGCGCACTGGAGGGCCTGCGCGATGAAGGCGTGCTCGTGATTGGTTCGGGCGGCCTCACCCATAACCTCGGCGACCTGGCCTGGCACGCCGGCGACGACGCGCCGCCCGCGGCGTACGCGGCGGCATTCGCCGCGTGGGCGCATGGGCGCCTCGTCGAGGGCCAGGTCGAGGCCATGCTCGACTGGGAGCACGATGCGCCCCAGGCCCGGCGCAACCACCCCAGCAGCGAACACCTGATGCCGCTCTACACCGCGCTGGGCGCCGGCGGCGCCGCTCCCCGCGCGACCCGCCTCCACCATGCCTTCGAGTTCCGCACGTTGTGCCTCGACGCGTGGCGCTTCGACTGAGCCGGTCGAACCGTCCGCGGCCGGCGTCGCGGCGGCCCGCAGGGGTCGCTGGCCTCAGTCGCTGGCGTGCGTGATGCGGTAGATGGCCCCGTTCTTGTCGTCGGAAACCAGCATGGACCCGTCCGGCATGACCAGCAGGTCGACCGGCCGCCCCAGCACCTTCTCGCCCTGCAGCCAGCCCTGCACGAAGGGTTCGGCCGCCACGGCCTTGCCTCCGTCGACCCGCACCCGCACCACCTGGTAGCCGGACTTGCGGCTGCGGTTCCACGACCCGTGCAGGGCCACGAAGGCGTCGCCGCGATACTCCGGCGGAAACATGGCGCCGGCGTAGAAGCGCATGCCCAGTGGCGCGGTGTGGGCGCCGAAGCGCAGTTGCGGCGGCACGTAATCGGCGCAGGGGTGCGCCTCGCCGCCGAATTCGGGATCGGCAATGTCCCCGCCATGGCAATAGGGGTAGCCGAAATGCTGGCCGGTGGCGGTCACCTGGTTGAGTTCGCACGGCGGCGTGTCGTCGCCCATCCAGTCGCGGCCGTTGTCGGTGAACCACAGGGACCCGTCGGCCGGGTTCCAGTCGAAGCCCACGCTGTTGCGCACGCCGCGCGCCACCACCTCGTAGCCGCTGCCGTCGGCCGCGATCCGCGAAATCAGTGCATGCCGCGCCGACGGCTCGCAGATGTTGCACGGCGCGCCGACCGGGACGTAGAGCTTGCCATCGGGCCCGAAGGCGATGAACTTCCAGCCATGGTGGTCGTCGTCGGGAAACCCCGCGCTCACCACCACCGGCTCGGGTGGATCGTCCAGGCGGGACTCGATGGCGTCGAAGCGGAGGATGCGGCTGTTTTCCGCCACGTAGAGCGCGCCGTCGCGGAAGGCGACGCCATTGGGCGCGTCCAGCCCCTTGGCGATGCGCTTGACCGCCGTCGCGCGCTCGCCATCGTGCACGATCGCATGGACGTTGCCGGCATCGCGCGTGCCCACGAACACGGTGCCCGCGTCGCCCAGCGCGAGCGAGCGGGCGTTGCGTACCCCGTCGGCGAACAACGCGATGCGGAAACCCGGCGGCAGCTGCAACTGCTCGAGCGCGGGCTCGGCGCGCGCCGCGGTCGCCACGACAAGCATCAGCATGGCAAGCAGGTGACGCATGGGTGTTCCCCCGGGGCGAGCTGGCCCGATGATAAGCCAGGCGCCGGGGCGGCGAATCGGGCGTTCGGGCACCGGTCGCGGGCTGATCCGGGTGCAGCCGCCCACGCCGCGCGACGCCCCTTGCCGCGCCGCGCGCGAGCGGGCACCGTAGCGACCCGATGCCCCGGCCAGCGCCATGACCACCGACTATCCCCACCTCCTCGCCCCGCTGGACCTGGGCTTCACCACCCTGCCCAACCGCGTGCTGATGGGCTCGATGCACACCGGGCTCGAGGACCGCGCCAGGGACTACGAGCGGCTCGCGGCCTACTTCGCCGAACGCGCGCGTGGCGGGGTCGGCCTGATCGTCACCGGCGGCATCGCGCCCAACGTGCAGGGTTGGCTGGCCCCGTTCGCATCCAAGCTGTCGTGGCCCTGGGAGGTCGCCCGCCACCGCAAGGTGACCCGCGCGGTGCGCGCCGAGGGCGGGCACATCTGCATGCAGATCCTGCATGCCGGCCGCTACGGCTACCAGCCCCTGGTGGTGTCGGCCTCGCCGGTCAAGTCGCCGATCTCGCCGTTCCGCCCGCGCGCGCTCTCGGCCGAGGGCATCGAAGGCACGATCCGGGATTTCGTGCGCTGCGCGGTGCTGGCGCGCGAGGCCGGCTACCACGGGGTCGAGGTGATGGGCTCCGAGGGATACCTCATCAACCAGTTCCTGGTGGCGCGCACCAACCGGCGCGACGACGACTGGGGCGGCAGCCTCGCCAACCGGATCCGCTTCCCGGTCGAGATCGTGCGGCGCATGCGCGAGGCGGTGGGGCGCGACTTCATCATCATCTATCGCCTGTCGATGCTCGACCTGGTCGAGGACGGGCAGAGCTGGGACGAAATCGTGGTGCTCGCCAAGGCCGTCGAGGCAGCCGGCGCGACCCTGATCAACACCGGCATCGGCTGGCACGAGGCGCGCATCCCCACGATCGTCACCAGCGTGCCGCGTGCCGCCTTCACCTGGGTCACGCGGCGGCTCAAGGGCGAGGTCGCGATCCCGCTGGTCACCACCAACCGCATCAACATGCCCGACGTGGCCGAGCGGGTGCTGGCGCAGGGCGATGCCGACATGGTCTCGATGGCGCGCCCCCTGCTGGCCGACGCCGACTGGGTGCGCAAGGCGGCGAGCGGGCGCGCCGCGGAGATCAACACCTGCATCGCCTGCAACCAGGCCTGCCTCGACCACACCTTCGCCGGCAAGACCGCCTCGTGCCTGGTCAACCCGCGCGCCTGCCATGAGACCCAACTGGTGATTTCGCCGACCGCGACGCCACGGCGGATCGCGGTCGTGGGCGCCGGCCCCGCGGGACTCGCCTGCGCGACCACGCTGGCCGAACGCGGGCACCGGGTCACGCTGTACGAGGCCGCCGATGCCATCGGCGGCCAGTTCAACATGGCCAAGCGCATCCCGGGCAAGGAGGAGTTCCACGAGACCCTGCGCTACTTCGCGCGCCGGATCGAGACCACCGGCGTCGCCCTGCACCTGGGCACGCGCGCCGACGCCGCAGGGCTGGCGCGTCCGGCGTTCGACATGGTGGTGCTGGCCACCGGGGTCAATCCGCGCGATCCCGGCATCCCCGGCCAGGATCATGCCAAGGTCTGCTCCTACATCGACGTGCTGGCGCGGGGACGCGTGCCGGGCCGGCGCGTGGCGGTGATCGGCGCGGGCGGCATCGGCTACGACGTGAGCGAATTCCTGGTCAATGGCGGGCATTCGCCCACGCTCGATCCGCCGGCCTGGTTCCGCGAATGGGGCGTCGACACCACGATGGCGGCGCGTGGCGGCGTCGCAGGCGTGGCCCCGCAGCCCGGGCCGCCCGCGCGCGAGGTCTACCTGCTGCAGCGCGGCGAGGGCAAGTTCGGCGCCAGGCTGGGCAAGACCTCCGGCTGGGTCCATCGGGCCGCGCTCAAGGCCATGAGGGTCCAGACCATCGGCGGCGTGGTCTACGAGCGCATCGACGACCGCGGGTTGCACCTGCGCATCGGCAACGACATCCGCGTACTCGATGTCGACGACATCGTGCTCTGCGCCGGCCAGGAGTCCAACCGCGAACTGCTGCATCCGCTGCAGGCGGGCGGCCAGGAGGTCCATGTCATCGGCGGCGCCGACGTGGCGACCGAACTCGATGCCAAGCGCGCGATCGACCAGGCCGTGCGCCTGGCCGCCCGGCTCTGACCGGCGAAGGCACGCGCGTGCACGGTCGCGACGACACCTTCGAAGGCCTGCGCGCGTTGAGCGCCTTCGACGGCGACTCGGCGGCTGCCGGGCGCGCCTTGCATTCGTACCTCGCGCGGCACTGGCACGACGTTGCGGTCGCGCTGCTGCTGGTTCGCGGCGCGGCCGCGGGACAGTGCCGCCTCGCCGGGCTGATCGGTCCGGATGGCGCCGAACTGTTCCCGGTCAACGATCCCCTCGGGCGCGCCGACCTGCCGCGATTCGACGACGAGCTGAGCCGGCGGCTGGTCGGCGGTCGCGGCCCGCATGCGATCGACCTCGCGCCGAACGAGCGCGGCGCCCCGCTGGCGCAGGCGCTGCTGGGTCCTGCCTCGCTGCTGGCCTTGCCGATGCCCAACGAGGGGCGCGTCGACCACTGGCTGGTGCTTGCCAGTGACGCGCGCCATCGCTTCGAGGGCACCGATCCCAATGCCGCGCTGCGCGACGCGACCCTGGCCTATGCGTTGCTGACCCGTCCCCTCGCGCTGCGCACGATCACCGCCGAGGCCCGGCGGCACCATCGCGAGATCGAGGGACTCGCCGACGTGCAACGACTGCTGCACCCCGACAATCCGGCGATCCGCGGCCTCGACTATGCAATCCACTGGCAGCCTGCCGATACCGCGGCAGGCGACTACTACGACCTGATGCCCTTGCCCGAGTCCGCCACCGGCGGGGACGCCTGGGGCGTGATGCTGGCGGACGTGTCGGGCCACGGCGCCGCGGCCGCCATGGAGACCGTGCAGTTCGACGCCATCCTGCGCACCTACGCGGGAACCGAACCGCCAGGCGGTCCGGCCGGGGTCCTCAACTACGCCAACCGGTATTTCTTCTCGCGGCGCCACCGGCGCCACTTCATGACCATCTTCGGCGCTGGCTGCCAACCCGAACAGGACATGCTGACGTACATCTGCGCGGGCCACCCACCCGCCGTGCACCGCCGCGGCGACCAGGTCACGCTCCTCGGGCAGGGCGATGATGCCGGCATCCCACTCGGCATCCTGCGCGACCATCGCTGGGAGAACGCCAGCGCCGAATTCCGGCGCGGCGACCTGCTGGTGCTCTACACCGACGGCATGATCGAAGCCCGCGACGCGAGCGGCAACGCCTTCGGCATCGAGCGCCTCGCCGCCCTGGTCGGCAGCGGCGATCCCGGGCCGGCCGCGACCATGGCCCGCGTGCGCGACGCGGTGCACGCGCACCAGGGCGGCAGCGTGGGCATCGACGACCAGACCCTGATCGCGCTGCGCCGCCTGCCGTAGCCGCGCGGCGCCTTCAGCGCCGGTCGGCGAGCGGCACCACCGCGCGGTCGTCGGGGCCGGTGTAGTTGGCGCTGGGGCGGATGATCTTGCCGTCCAGGCGCTGCTCGATCACGTGCGCGCTCCAGCCGCTGGTGCGGCTGATCACGAACAGGGGCGTGAACATCGCCGTCGGCACGCCCATCATGTGGTAGCTCGACGCGCTGTACCAATCGAGGTTGGGAAACATGCGCTTGAGGTCCCACATCAGGCCCTCGATGCGCTCCGACACGGCGAACAGTTCGGAATTGCCGCCCTCCGCGCACAACTCGCGCGCGATCGACTTGATGATCGGATTGCGCGGGTCGCCGATGGTGTACACCGGATGCCCGAAGCCGATGATGATCTCCTTGCGCTCCATCCGCGCGCGGATGTCGGCCTCGGCCTCGTCGGCCGAGCGATAGCGCGCGATGATCTCCATCGCGACCTCGTTGGCGCCGCCGTGCTTGGGCCCGCGCAAGGCGCCGATCGCGCCGGTGATCGCCGAGTAGAAGTCGCTGTTGGTGCCCGCGATCACCCGCGCGGCGAAGGTGCTGGCGTTGAACTCGTGCTCGGCGTAGAGGATCAGCGACTGGTCCAGCGCGCGCGCGTGCAACGCGCTCGGCGGCCGGCCGTGCAGCACGTGGAGGAAGTGCGCGGCGATGGTCTCGTCGCCGGTCTCGACCTCGACCCGGCGGCCGTTGTGGCTGTAGTGGTACCAGTACAGCAGCATCGAGCCGAACGAGGCCATCAGGCGGTCGGCGATGTCGCGCGCCTCGGCCACCGGGTGCGAATCCCGTTCCGGCAACACCGTCCCCAGCACCGAACAGCCGGTGCGCATCACGTCCATCGGATGGGTCGAGGCAGGCAGCAGTTCCAGCGCCGCCTTGACCGGCTGGGGCAGCCCGCGCAGGCGCTTGAGCTTGGCCACGTAGGCGCGCAGCGCGCTGGCGGTCGGCAACTCGCCGTAGACCAGCAGGTACGCGACTTCCTCGAAGGTGGCGTGCTCGGCCAGGTCCTTGATGTCGTAGCCGCGGTAGTGGAGGTCGTTGCCGCTGCGGCCGACGGTGCACACCGCCGTGTTGCCGGCCACGACGCCCGAGAGCGCGACCGACTTCTTGGCCTTCGGGGACGATTGCTGCTCGGGTGAGTTCATGACTGGTGCCCGCCTTGCGTCCTGCGTGGGATTCAATCCTGCGACTGGCCGAACAGCGCGTCGAGCTTGCGCTCGTAGGCGTGGTAGTCGAGGAATTCGTAGAGCTCCGCGCGGGTCTGCATCAGCGGCAGGGCCGCCTTCTGCGTGCCGTCCCGGCGGATGGTCCGGTACACCTCGAGCGCCGCCTTGTTCATCGCGCGATAGGCGCCGCAGCAATACAGCACGATGTCGACGCCCGCGCCGGCCAGCTCGCTGGTGGTGAACAGCGGCGTCTGCCCGAACTCGGTGATGTTGGCCAGGATCGGCACCTGCACCGCCTGCTTGAACTGGTGGTACTGCTCGAGCGTGTAGATCGCCTCGGGGAAGACCATGTCGGCGCCGGCCGCGACGCAGGCCACCGCGCGCTCGATCGCGGCATCGATGCCCTCGACCGCGATCGCGTCGGTGCGCGCCATGACCACGAAGCCGGCGTCGGTGCGCGCATCCACCGCGGCCTTGACCCGATCGACCATTTCGGCGGCGGGAACGATCGCCTTGCCGGGACGGTGCCCGCAACGCTTGGCCGCGACCTGGTCCTCGATGTGCATCGCGCCGGCGCCGGCCTTGACCAGCGAGCGCACCGTGCGCGCGATGTTGAAGGCCCCGCCCCAGCCGGTATCGGCGTCGACCAGCAGCGGGAGGTCGCAGACCTCGGTGATGCGCCGGATGTCGACCAGCACGTCCTCGAGGCTGCTGATCCCGAG
>JAGOEZ010000012.1:21824-28821 GCA_017997455.1 Lysobacterales bacterium
TCGAGTTCCTTGAGCGTGTGGTTCATGCGCTCGCGCGAGTAGTCGTCGATGGCGAGTCCCTGCACGATGTCGTACCTGCCGCCGCCGCATACCACCGGGAAGCCGTAGATAACGTCCTGCGGGATGCCATAGCTGCCATCCGAGGGCACGCCCATCGTGATCCACTCGCCGCCGGTGCCGAGCACCCAGTCGTGCACGTGGCCGATCGCGGCGTTGGCCGCGGAAGCCGCCGACGACAGGCCGCGCGCCTCGATCACCGCGGCGCCGCGCTTGCCTACCTTCGGGATGAAGGTCTCGCGATTCCAGGCTTCGTCGTTGATGGAGTCCTTGACCGACTTGCCCTCGATGGTGGCGAAGCGGTAGTCGGGATACATGGTGGGCGAGTGGTTGCCCCAGACGACCAGCTTGCGGATCGAACCGACCGGCTTGCCGGTCTTGGCGGCCAGCTGCGACAGGGCACGATTGTGGTCGAGGCGCAGCATGGCGGTGAAGTTGCCCTTGGGCAGGTCGGGTGCCGATTTCATCGCGATGTAGGCGTTGGTATTGGCCGGATTGCCGACCACCAGCACCTTGATGTCACGGCTCGCGACCGCGTTCAGGGCGCGCCCCTGCTCGGTGAAGATCTTGGCGTTCTCCAGCAGCAGGTCCTTGCGCTCCATGCCGGGGCCGCGCGGGCGCGCGCCGACCAGCAGGGCGACTTCGGCATCCTTGAACGCGACCTTGGGATCGTCCGTGCCGACCATGCCGGCCAGCAGCGGGAAGGCGCAGTCCTCGAGTTCCATCATGCAGCCCTTGAGCGCCGCCTGGGCCTTCTCCATCGGCAGTTCGAGCATCTGCAGGATCACCGGCTGGTCCTTGCCCAGCATCTCGCCGGAGGCGATGCGATAGATCAGGCTGTAGCCGATCTGGCCGGCTGCACCGGTAACGGCGACGCGGACGGGGTTTTTCACGGTCTAGCCTCCTGTTTGCCATGGACCACGGGGATGGCGCCCCGCGGCTGTCCGGGTTTCGTGGCGGCGCGGCGCGCCCTATTCAATCTCGGCGAAGAATTCGCGGAAGCGGCGCAGGCCCTCGGTGAGCTCGGCCGGCTTGCAGGTGTACGAAATGCGCACCGCGCGCGGTTCGCCGAAGGCGCTGCCCGGCACGCAGGCGACGCCCTTGGCCTCGAGCAGCGCGCTGCAGAAACCGACGTCGTCCTTGATCGCATGGCCGGCGTGCGACTTGCCGAAGGCGCAGGAGATGTCGGGAAACGCATAGAAAGCGCCCTGCGGCCGCGGGCACACCACGCCCGGGATCGACACCAGCGCGGCGTACACCTCGTCGCGCTTGCGCGCGAAGTCGATCGCCTTCTGGCGCGGGATGTCCTGCGGGCCGTTCATCGCCGCGACCGCCGCCGCCGTCACCACCTCGGGCAGGTTGGTGATGTGGTTGGAATTGAGGTTCACCATCGCCTGCGCCACCGCTTCCGGCGCCGCGATCAGGCCCACGCGCCAGCCCGGCATGCCGTAGGTCTTGGAAATCGAGTCGATCAGGACCACGCGGTCGCGCAGTTGCGGCCGCGCCTTGACCAGGTGCGCGTAGTCGAGCCCGTCGAAGATCATGCGGTTGTAGATGTCGTCCGAGAGCACCCACACCGGGTGCCGCACCAGCACGTCGGCCAGCGCCTGCACCTCGGCGGCCGTGTAGACCATGCCGGTGGGATTGGACGGATTGTTGAACATCAGCAGCTTGGTGGCCGGCGTGATCGCGGCCTCCAGTTGCGCCGCGGTGAGCTTGTAGTCCTGCTCGGGACCGCAATGCAGGAACACGCTCTTCGCGCCGAGGATGTCGGCGATGTCGCGGTACGAGGTCCAGAACGGGGTCGGGATCAGGACCTCGTCGCCCTCGTCGAGCAGGGCGTACATGAGGTTGAACAGCACGTGCTTGGCGCCGACGCCGGTCGCCAGGTGCTTGCGCTCGTAGCCCTCGAAACCGCGCTCGCCCAGATGCTTGAGGAAGGCGTCGAGCAGGTCGTCGCGCCCGCGGTTCGAACCATAGGCGCCGGTGTCCTTGAGCAGGGCCTGGCGGGCGGCGTCATAGACGTGCTCGCCGGGCAGGAAATTCGGCACGCCGATCGAGAAGCTGATGATGTCGCGCCCCTCGGCCTTGAGCTTCTTGGCCTTCTCGGCGACGAGCATGATTGCGGAAGGCCTTGCACGGCCCATCCGCTCGGCAAGCTTGAGCATGTGGCTCCTCGGAGCAGGTGCAGCAGGGTCGAAAACCGCCATAGTTTAGCATGCAGTCATGCCATGCCTCCCCGCCGACCGGGTCGCGCGCGCCGGTCTCGGTGCCCTGCTCGCGCTGCTCGGCGCCTGCGCGACCCCGGGCGTGCCGGTGGCCACGGTTGCGCACTGGCGCATGGCGCCGGACGCGCTGCGCGATCCGCCGCTCGAGCGCTACCTCGACCAGCGCCTGGCCGCGATCGCGCCCGCGGGGCCGACTGCGGCCAGCATCCTGGTGCGGGCGCCGGGACTGCGCGCTGAATGGCGCGAACCCGGCGCGGTCCTGCTCTCGACCGACCTGTTGTTGCGGGTGGTCGACGACGACGAACTGGCCTTCCTGCTCGCCCACGAGCTCGGCCACGCACGCCTGGGCCATGTGGCGAGCGCGAGCGGCGCGGGAATGCCCGACCCGGCGCTCGAACGCCAGGCCGACCGCTGGGCACGCGACCGCATCGCCGCCATGGGCCATCGCGACGATGCCGGGGTCACCCTGCTGCAGGCGCTTGCGACGGAACTGGCCGGCGACCCCGAACGCGCACCCGTGCGCGACGCGATCGAATCCAGGCTCGCGGCAATGCGGGCCTTGCCAACCGCGAGGGCACCGCCCGACCCTGCCCCAGCGGGCGAATGGCTGGCGCTGCAGCGCGCGCGACGCGAGGCCTGGGCGGCCCGGGATCAGGGCCTGCGCGACCCGGGGCGCGCCGCCCTGGTGCGCGCGCGCTGGCGCTGAGGGAATTCAGCGTCCGTCGAGGACCGAGTTCCAGCGCTCGACCTGGGCCTGCTGGCTGGCCAGCAGCGCGGTCGCGTCGCCCTCGATCCTGATCGACTGGATCGCGTCGCCGCCGCGGATGGCGTCGACCACGGCCTGGTCGCCGGCGCCCTCGACCTTGCCGAACACGGTGTGCTTGCCGTCCAGCCACGGCGTGGCGATGTGGGTGATGAAGAACTGCGAGCCGTTGGTCGCCGGCCCGGCGTTGGCCATCGACAACACGCCGCGCTCGTGGTGCAGCGACGGCACGATCTCGTCGGCGAAGCGATACCCCGGTCCGCCGCGGCCCGAACCCTCCGGGCATCCGCCCTGGATCATGAAGTCCGGGATCACGCGGTGGAACGAGAGGCCGTCGTAGTAGCCGCGCTTGGCCAGATTGACGAAGTTGGCCACCGTCGCGGGCGTCTGCTCGGGAGTCAGGCGTACACGGATGACACCGCGGGGGGTGGAAATGACGGCAGTGAGGTCGGCCATGGGGCGCTCCGGGTTGGGGCGGCGATGGTAGCGGGTGAACGACTGCAAAGCGCGCCGGCGACGGCTGCCGTGCTGCGCTGCGACAAGCCGGCCCGGGCAGGCTATAATCCGCCACTTGACTCCAACCAGGATCGCCGCGGGGACTACCCGGGGCGCGTTTGCGCATGTCCATAGCCAAGCTCCGCAACATCGCCATCGTGGCCCACGTGGACCACGGCAAGACCACCCTGGTCGACCAGCTGCTCAAGCAGTCGGGCACCTTGTCCGAGCGCGCCGTCGTCCCCGACCGCGTGATGGACTCGAACGACCTGGAGAAGGAGCGCGGCATCACCATCCTGGCCAAGAACACGGCCATCACCTGGCGCGACTACCGGGTCAACATCGTCGACACGCCGGGGCACGCCGACTTCGGCGGCGAGGTCGAGCGCGTGCTCTCGATGGTCGACTCGGTCCTGCTGCTGGTCGACGCCTTCGACGGGCCGATGCCGCAGACGCGCTTCGTGACCCAGAAGGCGTTCCAGATGGGCTTCAAGCCGATCGTGGTCATCAACAAGATCGACCGCCCTGGCGCCCGTCCCGACCATGTGCTCAACGCGACCTTCGACCTGTTCGACCGCCTCGGCGCCACCGACGAGCAGCTCGACTTCACCACGGTCTACGCCTCGGCCCTCAATGGCTATGCCGGCCTCTCGCCCGATGTGCGCGAGGGCAACATGGATCCGCTTTTCGAGACCATCATCAAGCACGTCAAGGCGCCGGCCGTCGATCCCGATGGCCCGTTCCAGATGCGCATCAGCCAGCTCGACTACAGCAACTACGTCGGCGTGATCGGCATCGGCCGCATCCAGCGCGGCAAGGTCCGCCCCAACCAGCAGGTCGCGATCGTCGACCGCGAAGGCAAGCGCCGCAACGGCAAGCTGCTGCAGGTACTGGCCTTCATGGGCCTGGAGCGCCGCGAGGCCGAGGAGGCGCAGGCTGGCGACATCATTGCCGTATCCGGCATCGAGGGCCTCGGCATCTCCGACACCCTGTGCGACCCGGCGGTGCCCGAGGCCCTGCCCGCGCTGACCGTCGACGAGCCCACCATCAGCATGACCTTCCAGGTCAACAACTCGCCGTTCGCCGGGCGCAAGGACCGCAGCGGCGGGCGCTTCCTCACCAGCCGCCAGCTGCGCGACCGCCTCATGCGCGAGCTGATGCACAACGTGGCGCTGCGCATCGAGGAAACCGAGGAGTCCGAGAAGTTCAAGGTCTCCGGCCGCGGCGAGCTGCACCTGTCGATCCTGATCGAGACCATGCGCCGCGAGGGCTACGAACTCGCCGTGTCGCGCCCCGAGGTCATCATCAAGGAGATCGACGGCCAGGCGATGGAGCCGATCGAGCATCTGGTGGTCGACATGGAAGAGGCGTTCCAGGGCGGCGTGATGCAGCGCCTGGGCGAGCGCAAGGCCCAGCTCAAGAACATGGAGCCCGACGGCCGCGGCCGCGTGCGCCTCGAGTACATGATCCCGGCGCGCGGACTGATCGGTTTCCAGACCGAGTTCCGCACCATCACCGCCGGCACCGGCCTGTTGTTCCACGTCTTCGACCACTACGGCCCCAAGGCCGAGGGCGCGATCGCCAAGCGCCAGAACGGCGTCATGATCTCCAACGGCACCGGTCCGTCGCCTGCATACGCGCAGTTCGCGATGCAGGAGCGCGGCCGGCTGCTGATCGGCGAGGGCGAGGAGATCTACGAGGGCCAGCTGGTCGGCATCCATGCCAAGGACAACGACCTCACGGTCAACGCCCTGCGCGCCAAGCAGTTGACCAACTTCCGCGCCGCCGGCAAGGACGACAACCTGCTGCTGACCCCGCCGGTCAAGATGAGCCTCGAGCAGGCGCTCGAGTTCATCGAGGACGACGAACTGGTCGAGGTCACGCCGAACGCGATCCGGCTGCGCAAGAAGCACCTGACCGAGAACGACCGCAAGAAGGCTTCGCGCGAGGCCGCCTGAGCCCCGGGGTGCCCGCCCGCACGGCGGGAGCCCCGACCGGGCTGCACGAAGGCGTCCGGCCCCGGTCCGGATCAGTGCTCCAGCAGTGGCGCCGGATGCACGCCGCGCTTGCGCACGATCACCATCGCAAGTTCGAGCGACTGCTCGTAGTTGAGCCGCGGATCGACCGTCGACTTGTAGGCCCGCGCGAGGTCGTTCTCGGCCAGGTCGCGGGCGCCACCCAGGCATTCGGTCACGTTCTCGCCGGTCAACTCGAGGTGCACGCCGCCGAGCTGGGTGCCGGCCGCGACATGGATGTCGAAGGCCTGTTCCAGTTCGGCGCGGATATTGTCGAAACGTCGCGTCTTCACCCCGCTGGCCAGCGATTCGGTGTTGCCATGCATCGGATCGCAGATCCACAGCGGCCTGCGCCCGCTGCGCCGCACGGCCTCGAGCAGCGGCGGCAGGGCCTGCGCGATCTTGCCTGCGCCCATGCGGTGGATCAGCGCCAGCCGCCCGGGTTCCTGGTGCGGATCGAGCGCCTCGACCAGCCGCAGCAACGCGTCGCTGCCGACGCCGGGGCCGATCTTCACCCCGATCGGGTTGCGGATGCCGCGGCAGTACTCGACGTGCGCGCCGTCCAGCGCCGCCGTGCGCATGCCGATCCAGGGGAAATGGGTCGAAAGGTTGAACCAGCCCCATTGGCGCGGCACCTGCCGGGTGAGGGCCTGCTCGTAGTGCAGCAGCAGGGCCTCGTGCGAGGTGTAGAAATCCACGCGCGAGAAGTTGCCCAGCGGCTCGCCGGCCAGTGTTTCCATGAAGCGCACGGCCTCGCCGATCGACTCGACCATGTGCTTGTACTCGCGCGACAGCGGCGCGTGCTCGACCCAGCCCAGGTCCCAGTACTCGGGGTGGTGCAGGTCGGCGAAGCCGCCATCGATCAGCGCGCGCACGAAGTTCATCGTCATGGCCGAGGCCGAATGCGCGCGCACCAGGCGCCGCGGATCGGGCGTGCGCGCGGCTGCACTGAACTCGGGGCCATTGACGATGTCGCCGCGGTAGCTCGGCAGGGTCACGCCGTCGCGCGCCTCGACGTCGGTGGAGCGCGGCTTGGCGTACTGGCCGGCAAAGCGGCCCACCCGGACCACGGGCATGCGCAGGCCGTGGATCAGCACCACGCTCATCTGCAGCAGCACCTTCAGGCGGCTGGAGATGGTGCCCGAATCGCAATCGGAGAAGCTTTCGGCGCAATCGCCGCCCTGGAGCAGGAAGCGCTTGCCCTCGGCCGCGTCGGCCAGCTGGCGCTTGAGGGCGAGGATCTCCATCGAGGTGACGAGCGGCGGCAAGGCGCGGATCTCGTCCAGCGCGGCGGCCAGCGCCTGCGCGTCCGGATAAGCCGGCTGCTGGGCGGCGACGCGCCGCTGCCACGATTCCGGCGTCCAGTCGGGCGCCTCGTGCACGGGTTGGACCGGGTTGCCTGCCATCGCGAATCTAGCCTTGCTCATGGTCGGATCATC
>JAGOEZ010000126.1:0-5823 GCA_017997455.1 Lysobacterales bacterium
AACCCCCTTGAATTGATCGACGGGCCCCCTGGCGAGGGCACCGGCCAGCCTTCGGTGCGGCGAGTAGCCATGTGGCGGGAATGCGGCGGTATGTCCGTATTGCAATCCCATGGACCAACTCGTAGCCGACGTACGCATGTCGCTGCCCGCCTTCATGGGCAGCCGATCCACCGTGGGGCACTCATGAGCGACTGGTATGAGTTGCTCTTCCGCGGCGTGCTGTTCCCGTTGTACGAGAGCGGCATTCGCCGCCGCGGCACCCTGCGCTACTTGCGCGAGTACGAGCGCAACCAGTGGCTGGCGCCGGATCAGATTGCGCAGATCCAATGGTCGAAGCTGCAGGCGCTCCTTCAACATTGCTGGAACGAGGTTCCCTACTACCGGCAGGCGTGGACGCGTGCCGGGATCCGCCCGGAAGACGTCCGCACGCGCGCGGATTTCCAGAGCCTACCCGTGCTTGAAAAGCAGGACATCAGGGCGAACCTCGGCGACCTGGTCGCGCGATCCCATCGTGGCCGCGTACTCTACAAGGCGACCGGGGGTTCCACCGGCGAACCACTGAAGTTCGGCTATTCGCGCGAGAGCTACGAGCGGCGCATGGCTGCGATGTGGCGCGGATACCGGTGGGGCGGCGCCGACATCGGGCGCCGAACCCTCTACCTGTGGGGCGGCGCGCTGGGCAAGCAATCGATGTTGTCGCGCATCAAGGAAAGCGCCTACCACGCGGCATTCGGAAGGCGGATGCTCGACGCGTTCGCCATGGGCGACGCGAATCTCGAATCCCATGCGGCAGCGATCGACCGTTACCGCCCGAAGGTCATCGTGGCCTACGTGAATCCGATCTGGCAGCTGGCCAGGTGGTCTCTCGGCAAGCAGCGCGCGCTCTTCGCGCCGGCGGCAATCCTCACCGGCGCCGAACCGCTGCTGGATCACCAACGACTGGACATCGAGAAGGCGTTCAACTGCAAGGTGTTCAACACCTATGGCTGCCGCGAATTCATGTTGATGGCAGCAGAGTGCGATGCAAGATCCGGCTTGCACCTCAATGCGGACAATCTGCTCGTGGAGGTATTGCAGGACGGCAATGCGCAGTCCGGCGACGATGCGGGGGACTTGGTGGTTACCGACCTGCACAACTACGCGATGCCGTTTGTCCGCTACCGGAATGGCGACCGCGGCGCACTGCGGTCGGAGTCCTGCCCCTGCGGGCGCGGCCTGCCGTTGTTGCGCAACATCGAGGGAAGGTCGCTCGACGCGCTGCGGTCGAGCGATGGTCGTTACCTTCCCGGCGAGTTCTTCCCGCACATGTTGAAGGACTACGCCGGAATACGGTACTTCCAGGTGGTGCAAAGGACCCTGGATACGCTTGAACTCAGGATCGTCCGCGATCCCGGATTTGCGGACGAGGCCGTGGCACGGATCAGGTCGCAGGTGCAGCAAGCATTGGGGACGGGGACCGAACTCCAGTTCAGTTTCGTCGACGAGATTCCGCTGGCCGCAAGCGGCAAGCGCCGGGTCACGGTCTCGGAACTGCCACCATGACCCCGATTCCCCGAGTCATGGCGTGGTCGATGCGGTTCCCGCTGATCAGGTGCGGGGGGAATGATCGACAGGGCCGCCAAGGGCGGCCCGCGCCACGAAGTTGACCGAGGTCGCGACCAGGTCCTCGGCGGCGTACGAGGCGAACTCGGGCGCGACGCGCATCGCCGCCAGCGCCTCGCGCGATCCCGGCCGCACCGCGCGCTCCTCGTGCACGATCTCGAGGCCGGCTTCCCGGGCCGCGGCGATGAAATCCGGCGCGCGCAGGCGGTTCTGGTAGTTGAGCGCGTTGTTCCACTTGCGCCACTGGCGGGCGTCGAACTGCAGGTAGTGGACGAAGGAGATCGCGCGGTCGAAGTGCGCGTAGTGGTCGTTGCAGGCCACCGCGTGCAGGCTCACGCCGCGCGCGCCGACCAGGCGCCGCGATTCGCGCAGCAGGCCGGGCAACAGCGCCGGCTCGACGTGCTCGAGCACGCTGTTGGAGAACACCACGTCGATCGAGCCGTCGGGCAGGGTGGTGCGCGTGGCGTCCGCCGGCGCGTGGTAGACGATGCCCGCGGTGTCGAGCAGGTCCGCGTCCGTGCGCGTGTCGAGCAGGCGCCGGTACAGCGCGCGCACGTCCGCCGGGTCGCGATCGGCCGCGGCGGCGACAGCGTCGAGATGGTTCTCCAGTTGCAGCAGCAGGCGCCGCGTCATCTCCCCGCTGAGGTGGCGCGAGATATCGTAGGTGTGGCAGGTGCGCGCGCCGGCCAGCGCGAACAACAGCGGGCTGGTGGGATACCAGCCGGTCCCGATCTCGAGCAGTTCGCGGCCGGCGACCGAGGGAATGCCGGCGGCGCGCAGCAGGGCCATCAAGCCGAGCCAGTCGCGGACCTTGGCATCGAAGTTCGCGGCCGGATCGCGCAGTTCGCCGAACGCGCGCTGCAGTCCATCGTTGATCCGCGTACCGCCGGGCAGCGCCGAAAGCACCTTCTGGATCACGCCCTTCAGGCGCCAATGCCGCAGCAAGGCGCGCGCTCCGCGTCGCTTGCCGCCGCCCCGTTCATCGCCTGCGCTCCGCATGTCCATGCGGTCCCCCCAGCCGGGATGTGCGGCAAAGGTTCCACGGCTGGCGTCCGCGGTCAATCGCCTTGCGGGGATCGGCACGGGCGATGCAATATCCGGCCACCATGAGTGTCGCCGCCGACCACGTTCCGGGAAAACGCGAGCGCCTGGCCGCCGGGGTCGCGCGCAGCGGCCTCCTGCCGCTGCTGGCGGCTTGCCGGCGCCTGCGGCGCGGGGACCTGCGCATCCTTGCCTACCACCGGGTGGTCGAGCGCATCGACGCCGAGGGTTTCCGCTTCGATCCCGAACTCCTGAGCGCGGATGCGGCCGGCTTCCGGGCGCAGATGCAGCACGTCAAGCGCCACTACACGCCGCTGCGATTGGCCGAAGCGATGGCGCGCCTTGATGCCGGCGAGGCGCTGCCGCCCGGCGCGCTGGTGGTGACCTTCGACGACGGCTACGACGACAACTACCGGGTGGCGTTCCCGATCCTGCGCGAGCTGGGCATGCCGGCGACCTTCTTCGTGTCCACCGGCTACATCGACAGCGGCCTGCCCTACCACTACGACTGGTTCGTGCATGTGCTCAGCGCCGCCCAGGTGGCCGCGATCGAGATTCCCGAACTGGGGCATGCCTCGACCTTGCCGGCCGGGCTGCGCGCGCGCCAGCGGCTCGCCCAGGAACTCATTTCCCGGCTGAAATCGCTCGATGACGAGGCGCAGATCCAGGTGATCGACCGCCTCGCGCGGGACTGCGGCATGCCGCGCGTGGCGCCGGCCGCCGACTGCCGGCCGATGACCTGGGAGCAGCTGCGCGAAATGCATGCCGGCGGCATGGAGATCGGCTCGCACGGGGTGGGCCATCGCATGCTGGCCAAGCTCGACGATGCCGAACTCACGGCCGAGATCGTGGGTTCGCGCGACGCGATCGGGCGCGCGCTCGGCACGCCGGCGCGCGTGATCTCCTACCCCGTGGGTGGCAGCGATGCGTGGGACGAGCGCGTGGTGGCGGCTGCGCGCGCCGCGGGCTACGTCGCCGGCTGCAGTTACCTGGCCGGCAGCAACGACCCGCGCCGCCTGGATCGCTTCGGCCTGCGCCGGTTGCCGGTGGAACGGACCACCAGCCTCGAGGTCCTGAGCGCCATGGCTGCCGTGCCCGAGTGGTTCGGCTATGCCTCGCGCGCGCCGCGCGAAAATGCCGGAACCGGGCAGGCCGCCGCCGGACGCTCGCCTGCCGCGGCAGGCGTGCGCTAATCTAGGCGCGCCGACAGCTTCCGATGAGGTGGCCCGCGGGCAACCGCCGGTCCAGCGTGCGTACATGAGCACTACCAGCGCCGCCTGAATTACCCACCAGCTGGGCCACCCCCAAGGGCGCTCGGCGCCCTTTTTCGTTTCCAGCGTCCCCCCGCCCACCGGGCGCGGACGACGCAGCAGGATCGACCATGATCAACATCACCCTCCCCGACGGCAGCCAGCGCGCCTTCGACGCCGCCGTGTCCGTCGCCGACATCGCCGCCAGCATCGGCCCCGGCCTGGCCAAGGCTGCCCTGGCCGGCAAGGTCGACGGCAAGCTGGTCGACCTTTCATACGCCATCGAACGCGATGCCGCGCTCGAGATCGTCACCGTCAAGCACGCCGATGCGCTCGAGATCGTGCGCCACTCCACCGCGCATTTGCTGGCGCAGGCCACGCAGCGCCTGTTCCCCGACACCCAGGTCACGATCGGCCCGGTGGTCGAGAACGGCTTCTACTACGACTTCGCGCGCGAGGCCCCGTTCACGCCCGAGGACCTGGCCAGGATCGAGGACGAGATGCGGCGCATCGTGGCCGAGGCGCTGCCGGTGGCGCGCAGCGTGATGGCCAAGGACGCCGCGATCGCCTTCTTCCAGGGCAAGGGCGAGCAGTTCAAGGCCGCGATCATCGACGACATCATCCCGCCGGGCGAGGAGATCTCGCTCTACGGCCAGGGCGAGTGGATCGACCTGTGCCGCGGCCCGCACGTGCCCAACACGGCCAAGCTCGGTGCCTTCAAGTTGATGCGGGTGTCGGGCGCCTACTGGCGCGGCGACCAGAAGAACGCGCAGCTGCAGCGCATCTACGGCACCGCCTGGCTCAGCGACAAGGAGCTCAAGGCCTACCTCGTGCAGATCGAGGAAGCCGAGAAGCGCGACCACCGCAAGATCGGCAAGGCGCTGGACCTGTTCCACATGCAGGAGGAAGCCCCGGGCCTGGTGTTCTGGCACGCGCGGGGTTGGGCGATCTGGCAGGTGGTGGAGCAGTACATGCGCCGGGTGTACCGCGCCACCGGCTACCACGAGGTGCGCTGCCCGCTGGTGCTCGACGTCTCGCTGTGGGAGCGCACCGGGCACTGGGAGAACTACCGCGACCACATGTTCAAGACCTCGTCGGAGAACCGCGACTACGCGGTCAAGCCGATGAACTGCCCGGGCCACGTGCAGATCTACAACCACGGCCTGCACAGCTACCGCGAGTTGCCGCTGCGCTACGGCGAGTTCGGCGCCTGCCACCGCATGGAGCCCTCGGGAGCGCTGCACGGGCTGCTGCGCGTGCGCGGCTTCACCCAGGACGACGGCCACGTCTTCTGCACCGAGGCCCAGATCGAGTCCGAGGTCGTGGCCTTCCATCGCCAGGCCATGGCGGTCTATGCCGACTTCGGCTTCACCGACATCGCGCTCAAGATCGCCCTGCGGCCGGACAAGCGCATCGGCGACGACGAACTCTGGACGCGCGCGGAGGACACCCTGCGGGCCGGTCTCAAGGCCTGTGAGACGCCATGGGAGGAACTGCCGGGGGAGGGGGCCTTCTACGGTCCCAAGATCGAATACCACCTCAAGGACTCGATCGGCCGCGCCTGGCAGGTCGGCACCATGCAGGTCGATTTCTTCATGCCCGGGCGCCTCGGAGCCGAGTACGTGGCCGAGGATTCGAGCCGGAAAACCCCGGTAATGCTGCACCGGGCCATCGTCGGCTCGCTCGAACGCTTCATCGGCATGCTGATCGAGCACCACGCCGGAAACCTGCCCACCTGGCTGGCCCCGGTGCAGGCCGTGGCCATGAACATCACCGACGCCCAGGCCGACTGGACGGAGGAGGTTCGGAAAAACCTTGCAAATCAAGGCTTCCGGGTCGAGTCGGATTTGCGCAACGAGAAGATCGGATATAAGATTCGCGAGCACACCCTGCAGAAGGTGCCGTATCTGCTCGTGGTCGGAGACCGCGA